>NZ_JBSICH010000016.1:0-259598 GCF_053613315.1 Streptomyces sp. JK94
GGAGCGCCGGCGGGGACCGAGGTCCCCGCCGGCGCTCCGGCCGTGGCCCTCGGCCGTGCGCCGGCCACGGGGTGTCCGTGCGGCCGGAACGTGCTCAGCGCGCGGGACGGCTTCGGCGGCGTCCGATGAGGACCCCGACGATGACCAGGTCGAGGACCAGGACCACGGCACCGATGACGAAGAGGTAGAACAGCCCTTCGGCGGCCACCCCGATCACACCCAGGACGAGCGCCACCAGCAGCAGCAGGAGGAAGAGGCTCACGGTCGCCTCCTTTCGGAGAGTCGTCGGACGGTTCAGCGGCGGCCGAGCCGTCGTTCGCCGCGGGTTCCCTGCTCGTAGGGCAGCTCGTAGTGGGCGAAGACCGCGCCCTCGTCCTCGGCCGCCAGCTCGCCGTCCGGGTCGATCCCGGGCGCGTCCTTGACCAGCCCCTTGTCGTAGGTCACCTTCACGTAGTCCGGACCGACGACGGCCTTGTGCACGGGGACGAACACCAGACGCCGGCGGGTCGGCATGCCGATCGTGACCGCGGCGAACGCCGGCAGGTCGGTGGCGGTGTCGACGTAGACGGACTCCAGAGTCCCGATTTTCCGGCCGCCGCTGTCGACGACGTCATGGCCCCGCCAGTCGCGAATGTTCTCAGCTTCAAACATGCCCCAGTCTTCCCTTCCGTGGACGCGCTCCCTGTCGTGTTCCCCGCATCGCGCCCGCGTCGCACGTCGTGTTCCCAGCCGGATGTGCGCGGCCCGGTCACGGTAGGCTGCCGGACCGGAGGAGGACCCGGGAGGCGACGGCACCCGGCGGAGTTCCGAAGGAGAGCGAGTGTGGATGCCCCAGGCCCCTCGGACCGTCCGCCCCAGGTGCGGAGCGGCCCCGTGCTGGAGGTGGGCCCCCTGCCCGGACGCCCGGGCATCCGGGCCAGCGGAGAGATCAGCGTGACCACGCGCCGGTCCTGGGAGAACGCACTCACGGAGATGTCGCGGCGGCACGCCGAAGTGTCCTACGTGGAACTGTCCGGTGTACGGTTCGTCGACGTCGCCGGCGTGACGGCGCTCGCCGTCACGGCCATGAACCTGCCGGGCGGGCGGGTGGTGGTGGAGCAGCCGCCGCCGCAGCTGCCCCGGGTACTGGATCTTTTCTGGCCGTCCCTGAACCGAATCGAGGTGGCACCGCGATGAGCACGGTGACCCCCGACGAGGCCTTCTCGCATCCGGCCCTGTTCTACCGCTCGGAACCCGAGTACACCGACCGGACGGTGACGTTCGTACGGGAGGGGCTGGTCGCCGGCGAACCGGTCGCGGTCGCCGTACCCGGCCCGAACCTGGAGCTGATCCGCGCGGGGCTGGAGTCGGACGCGCGCGACGTCACCTTCCTGGACATGACCGAGGCCGGGCGCAATCCGGGGCGGATCATCCCCGGCGTCCTCCGGGCATTCGCGGACACGCACCCGGGGCAACGGACGCGCATCATCGGCGAGCCGATCTGGGCCGGGCGCAGCGCGGCGGAGTACCCGGCGTGCGCCCAGCACGAGGCGCTGATCAACGTGGCCTTCGCGGGCCGTGCCGTGACGATCCTGTGCCCGTACGACGCGACCCGGCTGGCCCCGGACGTCCTGGCCGACGCCCGGGTCACGCACCCGACGGTCATCACCGCGGGGCGCGAGCGGATCAGCGAGGCCTACGACTGGCCCGCGGTGGTCGCCCGCTACAACGAGCCGCTGGAACCCGGCGCGGATGCCGGCGTCTTCGCCTTCGGTGCCGGGGAACTGCCCGAGGTGCGCCGCTTCGCCGTCGACCGGGCCGCGTCGCTCGGTCTGTCCGGGCGCCGGCTGCAGGACGTGGAGCTGGCGGTGTCGGAGCTGACCACCAACAGCGTCATCCATGGCGGCGGCCACGGCACCCTGGCGGTCTGGGCCGAGGCGGGGCAGGTGGTGTGCGAGGTCCGCGACACGGGACGGCTCACGGACCCGCTCGCCGGCCGCAGGCCCCCCGAGCCGGGGCAGATCGGCGGCCGTGGCCTGCTCCTCGTCCACTACGTCGCGGACCTGGTGCGGGTGCACACGACGGACGACGGCACCCTCGTCCGTTTCCACCTCGGCCGGTGAGGCCGCGCGCGTCGGAGTCCGATCCGGCCAGGCCGACCGGGAAAAGCATGCATGAGGGTGATGAGCCGGGGTAGGCGCACTCTCGCCGGGCGACAGGCCGGCGGTGACGGGGGCCGATCGACTGGGAGGGCACACATCATGGCGACGACGACCGCACAGACCACCGAGCACACCATCACGGGCATGCCGGAGGTAGCGGACCCGTCCAAGGTGGCGCCCAAGGACGCGCGGGAGTTGTCGAAGCTGTTCTTCGAGCAGCTGACGGTGCTCGAAGAGGGCACGCCCGAGTACCAGTACGCGCGCAACACGCTGATCGAGATGAACATGTCCCTGGTCCGCTTCGCGGCCGGCCGGTTCCGCAGCCGCGGACCGGAGGAGATGGAGGACATCGTCCAGGTCGGCATGATCGGCCTGATCAAGGCCATCGACCGGTTCGAGCTGACGCGCGAGGTCGAGTTCACCTCCTTCGCCGTGCCGTACATCGTCGGTGAGATCAAGCGGTTCTTCCGCGACACCTCGTGGGCCGTGCACGTCCCCCGCCGGCTCCAGGAGGCCCGCGTCCAGCTGGCCCGGGCCACCGAGGAACTGCGCAGCCGTCTGGGCCGCAACCCCACCACCGCCGAGCTGTCCGAGCTGATGAGCCTGCCGGAGGACGAGGTCGTCGAGGCCCGCCTGGCGGCCAACGGCTACAACTCCGCCTCCCTGGACGCGGCCATCAACGGCAGCGAGGACGGCGAGTCCGCCCTGGCCGACTTCATCGGCACCGACGACGCCGCCCTCGCCCTCGTGGACGACTTCCACGCGCTCGCGCCGATGATCGCCGAGCTCGACGAGCGCGACCGCCAGATCATCCACTGGCGGTTCGTGGAGGAGCTGACCCAGAAGGACATCGGCGAGCGCCTCGGCGTCTCCCAGATGCACGTGTCCCGGCTGATCTCGCGCCTGCTGGCCCGTCTGCGCGAGGGCATGCTCACCGAGCACTGAGCGCCGTTCGGGTGCCGGCCGTCCCTGGTGGCGGCTTCCCGCGCCGGGCAGGGCGTCGATGAGCCGAAGGCGGCTCGTCCTCGACTGCCCGGCGTCGTCATGCCCGGTGGCCGGCCGGCAGGGCTCCGCCTCGCTCGTCTGCGGATCACACGGGTCAAGGGCGGGGCCGCTTCGCACGCGCCGGCGCCGGCACCGGCACCGCACGAATAGCCGGTAGCCCGCGCGCATCGGACGCCGTCGGTATTCCCTGTGAGGGGGGACGGCGCCCGCGTCCGGGCCCGTCCCCTCCGTCGAGCGAGCCGAACGAAGGGGCCCACCCATGAGCTGTCACCTGAAGGCGATCACCCGCGAGGAGCACCTGCGCTTCGTCGCGTCCCGGCCCTCCGTGAGTCACCTGCAGGTCCCCTCGTGGGGAGACGTGAAGCCGGACTGGCACGCGGAGAGCCTGGGCTGGTTCGACGAGGCCGGCGAACTGGTGGGGGCCGGTCTGGTGCTGCTGCGACCGTTGCCGAAGCTGAAACGGTATCTGGCGTACCTGCCCGAGGGTCCGGTCGTCGACTGGGCCGCGACGGATCTGGAGCGATGGCTGGAGCCGATGCTCGCGTACCTGAAGGGGCGGGGCGCCTTCTCGGTGCGGATGGGACCGCCGGTGGTGGCGCGGCGCTGGAGCGCCGAGGCGGTCAAGGCGGCGATCGCCGACCCGAAAGCCCGGCGGCTGGGCGACGTGGAGGCGACCGTACGGGAGTCCGGGGCCGACGGCGTCGCCGAGCGGCTGCGCCGGATGGGCTGGCGGCGGACGGAGCCGGGCGGCGAGAGCGGCTTCGCCGCCGGCCAGCCGCGCTACGTGTGCCAGGTACCGCTCGGCGGGCGGTCCCTCGAACAGCTGCGGAACGGCTTCAACCAGCAGTGGCGCCGCAACGTCAAGAAGGCCGACCAGGCCGGCGTCAAGGTGGTGCGGGGCGACCAGGAGGACCTGCCGGCCTTCTACGAGTTGTACGTCGAGACGGCCGAACGGGACCGGTTCGTCCCGCGCCCCCTCGCCTACTTCCAGCGCATGTGGACCGCGCTGACGGCGGAGGACCCGGACCGCATGCGCCTCTACCTCGCCCACCACGACGGAGAGGTGCTCGCCGCCGCCACGATGCTGACCGTCGGCGAGCACGTCTGGTACTCCTACGGCGCTTCCACGAGCCGCCGGCGCGAAGTGCGGCCCAACAACGCCCTCCAGTGGCGGATGATGTGCGACGCCCATGAACGCGGCGCGGCCGTCTACGACTTCCGCGGCATCACCGACACCCTGGACGAGGACAACCACCTGCTGGGGCTGCTCCGGTTCAAGGTCGGAGCGGGCGGTGAGGCCGTGGAGTACCTCGGCGAGTGGGATTATCCGCTCAACAAGGTGCTGCACAGGGCCCTGGGTTTCTACATGGCGCGGCGCTGAACCCGCTCCCCCGGTCCGGTCAGTCGGCGGACTTCTCCCACACCGAGACGTGGCGGCGGCTCTCGTGGGTGAACGGTTCCCCGCCCCAGCCCTCCCACCGGTCGCGCAGTCGCAGCCCGGCGAGCCGGGCCATCAGGTCGAGTTCGGCGGGCCACACGTAGCGGAACGGGATGGACGAGTGCTCGGCGCGTCCGTCCACGACGGTGACGTAGTTCGAGCTCATCGCCTGGGTGGCGGTGTCGTAGGTGTCGAACGCCCACTCGGTCGGGCCGATGCCGGACGGCACGGCGGTCTGCCCCGGGGGCAGGCGGCGCAGTTCCGGCACGCCCACCTCGACGACGAAGCAGCCGCCGGGTTCCAGGTGGGCGGCGGCGTTGCGGAAGCAGTCGACCTGGGCGTCCTGCGTCGTCAGGTTGTTGATGGTGTTGAAAACCAGGTAGGCCACCGTGAACGTGCCGGGCGCACGGGCCGCCGCGAAGTCGCCGATGGTCACTCCGACGGCGTCACCGCCCGGCTTGGCACTCAGCCGTGAGGTCATCGCCCGGGACATGTCGATGCCGTGCACCGGCACCCCGCGGCCCGCCAGGGGCAGTGCGATCCGGCCGGTGCCGACGCCGAACTCGAGCGCTCGCCCGTCGCCCGCCAGTCGGGCCAGGAGGTCGACCGCGGGGCCCACCGTCTCGGGTGTGAACATGTCCGCCGACGACTCGTCGTACCGAGCGGCGACGCTTTCTCCGAAGTAGCCGTCCTCAGCAGCCATGCGGGGACGGTATCTCCGGCGAGGGCCCCGGCGCCTTCGGTTTTTCGCGGCGCGCGTCCGCGACGCGGCCGGAGGGTTGTGCGGCGGCCCCCACTCGACGGTCCTGACCGGCGTCCGCTCCGGTGTCAGCCCGTACCGGCCGGGCCCGCGAAGGCCCCCCGGCCGGTGAAGGCCAGCCGGGCGAAGCGTGCGCCGATGCGGCGGTGCGCCGCCGCATCCGGGTGCAGGTTGTCCGGCAGGGGCAGTTCGGCGAAGTCGGCCTCGCCGTAGAGGTCGCGGCCGTCGAGGTGGTGCAGGTTCGGGTCGTCGGGCGCGCGCTCGGCGACGATGCGGGCCAACTCGTCCCGGATGACGTTCAGGGTCAGCTTCCCGCTCGCGCGTTCCGCCGGGTCGCCCGTGGCCACGAAGCGCAGCCGCCCCTCGCCGAGGCCGGAGAAGTCGGGGGCGAGGGGGCCGGGGGTGTCCTCGTGGATGGGGCACAGGAGCGGCGAGACGACCAGCAGCGGGACGGTGGGGTGGCCTTCGCGGACGGTGTCGAGGAAGCCGTGCACCGCGGGGGCGAAGGCCCGCAGGCGCATGGCGTCGTGGTTGACCACGTTGATGCCGATCTTGACGCTGATCAGGTCGGCGGGGGTGTCGCGCACGGCCCGCGCGGTGAACGGGTCCAGCAGGGCGCTGCCGGCCAGGCCGAGGTTGACGAGTTCGACACCGCCGAGGGATGCGGCCAGTGCGGGCCAGGTGGTGGTGGGGCTCGCGGCGTCGGAGCCGTGGCTGATGGAACTGCCGTGGTGCAGCCAGACCCTGCGTCCCGGGTCCGGGGCGGGTGCGACGGGAGCGTCGGTGCGCAGGGCGACCAGTTCGGTGGTCTCGTTGTGCGGCAGCCAGATCTCGATGTCCTTGTCGCCTGCGGGCAGGTCCGTGAAGCGGAGCGTGCCCACCGGGCCGGACTCGACGGCCGCCGTGCCGGTGGTCATGTCGATGGTCAGGGTGTTGCCGCCCACGACACTGCCCCGGCCGGCCGGGCGGCCGTCGACGAGCAGGTCGTACACGCCGTCCGGGCGCGGTGGGGCACCGGCGTAGACCCGCTTGGTGGGCAGGGTGTCCAGTTCCACCGCGGTGGCCCGGGTGCGCAGGGCCAGGCGTACGCCGGAGGGCTGGGACGCGGCCATGGCCAGCTGCGGGTCGGTGTTCTGGGCGCGGGCCCGGGCGGGCAGCCGCTGCGGCAGCAGGCCGTGCTCGGTGCGTTCCAGGTCGAGGGCGCCGCGCAGGAGGTCCCGCGTGATCGGCGTGGTGATCCAGTCGTTGTCGGTCTTCATGCCGCCTCCGGCCGATGGGGTGTGTCGGTGTGCGCGGCCCGGGCTTCGGGTCGCGCGGTTCACTGGGCGGGCCAGTTGCGCAGCAGCGCGTCGAGGGCGTCCACGATGCGGGACCACGTCTCCTGGCTGTCGGGAGCGCTGTGGCTGAAGCCTCCGGCCAGCTCGAGGCTGACGTAGCCGTGGAAGACACTGCCCAGCAGCCGGACCGCGTGGGTCTCGTCGGGTTCCGTCAGGTGGTAACCGCGCAGGATGGCCCGGATCATCCGGCTGTGGCGGACGCCCGCACTGGCCGCCGCCGTCTCCGGGTCGAGCCGCAGCCGGGCCGCGGCATAGCGGCCCGGGTGCTCCCGGGCGTAGTCGCGGTAGACGTCGGCGAAGGCGGAGAGGGCGTCCTTGCCGGCCCGTCCCGCCAGCGCCGCGGCCCCCCGGTCGGCGAGTTCCTCGAGGGCGAGCAGGGCGATCCGCGTCCGGAGGTCCTGGGAGTTGCGCACATGCGAGTACAGGCTCGCGACCTTGACGTCGAAGCGTCTCGCCAGCGCGGAGACCGTCACCTGATCGAACCCCACCTCGTCGGCCAGGTCCGCACCCGCTCGGACCAGCCGCTCCGTGGTCAGCCCCACACGCGCCATTGCCCACCTCCTGATCACCTAAAAACATTATGCATTTGCCTAAAGCTTTTAGGCAACCTAGCCTGCGTCGTATGCAGCCGTTGACCGACAAAGAGATCCGCGCCGCCTTCGTGAACTGCTCCAAGGGCGCCGCCAAGCGCCTGACCGTGCCGCGCGACCTGGCCGACCGCCCGTGGGACCACCTGGACTACTTCGGCTGGCGGGACCCCCAGGCACCGGACCGCGCCTACCTCGTGGCCGAGCTGGGCGGCCGTCCGACGGCACTCGCACTGCGCACCACCGGCGCCGTCTTCGGGCACACGCGCCGCAGCATGTGCTCGATGTGCCTGACCACCCACTCCGGCGGTGTCAGCCTGATGGTCGCGCCGAAGGCGGGCCGGGCCGGGCAGCAGGGCAACTCCGTGGGCACCTACCTCTGCGACGACCTGGCCTGTTCGCTGTACGTGCGGGGCCTGCGGGACGCGGGCGCCGGGGCGCGGCTGCACGAGACGATCACGCTGGAGGAGAAGGTCCGCCGCACCGTGGCGAACCTCGCGGCCTTCGTCGACAAGGTGGTCGCCTGACGGTCGTACGACACCCTGCGCCCGCCGGTCGCACGGCAACCCGAGGCCGGCACCCCGCGGCGGCCGACGGCATGGCGCGGACGGCGGCCACAGGCATGAGCGCGGGCAGCGAGGGGACTCCGAGGACATGTCCCAGCCTCATCTGGTCACGTTCGGGCACGGCACCGCGGGCCGCACGGCGCTGGCCGGACTGCTGCGTGGAGCCGGCGTGGCCGCCGTGGTCGACGTCAGGACCGCGCCGGGCTCCCGCCGCGACCCCGACCTGCTGCGGGACCGGCTGGCGCGGTGGATGCCGGAGGAGGGCCTCGCCTACCGGTGGGAACAGCGGCTGGGCGGCTTCCGCAGGCCTGCACCGGACTCGCCCGACGTCGTCTGGCGCAACGCCTCGTTCCGGGGCTACGCCGGTCACACCCGCGCGCCGGAGTTCGTCGTCGCCATGGACGCCTTGCTGGAGCAGGTGTCGGGGGAACGCACCGCGGTGATGTGCAGCGAAGCGGTGTGGTGGCGCTGCCACCGACGCCTCGTCGCCGACTTCGCCGTGCTGGCCCGGGACACTCCCGTCGACCACCTCATGCACGACGGCCGCCTGACGGCCCACTCCCCCACCCCGGGCGCGCGGCTGCGGGCGGACGGCCTGCTCGTCTACGACGACGATGACGGCGACGAGGCGGCGCCGCCGCCGACCGCGTCGTGACCGGGGCGGTCATGGGCGACGAGAGGGAGGCCGGGGGCCATGCGGAGCGGGAGCGGACGGAGCCGGGAGAGCCGGAAGCGCGGGGAGCGCGGCGTGGACGCGGTCGAGCCGGTCCTGGACGAGCTGTACACCACGCCGCCGTCCGACTTCGCCTCCCGCCGCGGCCGCCACACGACCGGGCGCGGGCGGAGTTGGCCGACGTCGAGCGGCAACTGCGCCAGGCACGGGAGAGGTTCGACCGGGGCCGAACGGGAGCGGCGGGGGGCCGTGGTGCGGGGCCGCCCCGCCGCGGACGCACAGGCCCGGGCCGAGCGTGAGGCCCGGGAGGCCGCGCGCCGGGTGGACCGCGCGGCCACCCGGCTCAGCCGTTCCGGCCCGTCCGGCTGAGTACCCGTACTCATGAACCACGTCCCGCCGCTGAGGAACCCCGGCCGTCCACACACCCCCCATCGGAGGAGCCCACCGTGCGTACCACCGGCCGAGTTCACCGACCTGCCGCGCTCTCCGGCGTCAACCGCGCGACCCGGTCCGTCCGGTGTCTGGTCCTCGCCTGCGCGACGGCCGCCGTGGTACTGACCGGCTGCTCCATGGCGGACGCGGTCTGCGGCGGTGGTGAGTACCCGGTCATGACCAGGGGCGGCACCGGCAGCACCTGTGTCCCCGACGGCGAGGAGCCGCCCGAGGGTTACACCCGCTACCCGGAGGGCAAAGTCCCCGAGCATGTCGGCGACACGTGGGACACCTACTGGCAGACTCACACGGTCGACGAGGACGGAAGGACCGTCGAGGTGCCCGACGGCGGGTGAGTGCCGGTCGCACCCACTCCCGAACGCACGCGCGAAGAACCGTCGGCACATACCACGTTGGCAGCCATACGTGGTATACCGGCCCGGCAGCAAACAGGGGAACGACCGGCACCTGTCGTCCGTACTATCTGTGTCAGCACAGTCGGCGACAGTTCCCCCTGTTCTCCGCTGCCGGGCGCGGATGGGACGGGGTCACCACGTCCCGCGTCCGATGTCCCACTGTTCCTCCCGAGCTTTCACGGCCGCGAATCGAGGAGAGTCACCACCATGTCCGAGAGCACGATGCAGGCCGCCACCGAACTGGCATCGCAGTACAGCGTCCAGGTCAACGACGACCTGGAGCGCAACGTCAAGGAGCAGGAACGTGTCAGCGCGGAGATCACCGCGCTGCAACAGCAGCTGGCCGCGCTGCAGCACGACCACGCACTGCTGGTCAACGTGCAGCAGGCACTCGGCATCGCCGCGCCGTCGGCCCAGGCCCCGCAGGCGGCCGCACCGCAGACGGCCGCACCGGAGCCGGCCGCCACCGACGCGGCCGTGCCCGCTCCCCGTGACAGTGCCGCCGCGGAGCCGGCCACCGGCAGGCGGACGCGCAGCGGGAAGTCCGCCACCGCGGCCAAGCGCACCACCGCACCGAAGCCGGGCGCCGGGGCCACCGCCGAGGCCGGCGCCGGGTCGGCCGCCAAGGCCGCCCCCAAGTCCGCGGCGAAGCCTGCCGGCAAGAGCGCCGGAAAGACCGCGGCGAAGAAGGCGTCGACGCCGGCCGCTTCCGGGGCCGCCGCCTCCGGCTCCTCCGCGAAGCCGGCCGCGGGCCGGCCCACCCTGGTCGAGCTGGTGCGCGACCACCTCGCCGGTCAGAAGGAGCCGCGCTCCGCCGCCGAGGTCACCACGGCGCTGAGCGAGGCCCACTCCGGACGGACCATCAAGACCACGGTGGTCCGCACCACCCTCGAAGGGCTCGTCGCCAAGAACCTGGCGCAGCGCACCAAGCAGGGCACCTCGGTCTACTACACCGCCACCGAGGCACCGCAGACGCAGCAGAAGCAGGACACCGGGACGGAGACACCCGGCACGCCGGGCGACAACTGACCGCGGGCGCGCCCGGCGCCGACGGGCGCCGGCTCCGTCCGCACCCGGCGCGATGCGGCGCGCGCCCGGAGGGGAACAGGGCGAGGATCGGTGGATGGGTGTTGCACTGCCGGTGCTCTTCGCACTTCTCGCCGCGTTCAGCAACGCGCTGGCCACCGTGCTCCAGCGGCGTGCCGCGTTGAGCGTCCCGCAGTCCCAGGGGTTCCGGCCGGGGCTCGTCGTCGACCTGTTGCGGCGACCGGTCTGGATCGGCGGCATGCTGGCCGTCGTCGTCGCAGGTGTGGGGCAGGCGGTGGCTCTCGCGACGGGGCCGCTGTCACTCGTTCAGCCGTTGTTCGTGCTGGAGCTTCCGCTGGCCCTGTTGCTGGCCTCGCTGATGACCGGGCGCCACCTGGCCCCCGCCATGTGGCTGGCCGTGGGCGGGGTGGTCGCCGGGCTCGGTGTCGCACTCGCGGCGGCCGCTCCGGGCGGGGGCGAGGCCGATGTGCCGCTGGACCGCTGGGCGCTCGCGCTGGCGGCGTGTGCCGGAGCGGCCGTGCTGCTGGCCGCGGCCGGCCTGAAGCGACCCGTCGGCAAGGCCCGCGCCGGTTGCCTCGGTGCGGCCACGGCCGTGTGCTACGCCCTGACGGCCGCTCTGCTGAAGGACTCGATGCGTGTCCTGGACACCGACGGTGTGACCGGCTTCCTGACCACCTGGCAGACGTACGCGTTCGCCGCGGCCGGTGTGGGTGCGGTGCTGCTCCTGGAGCACGCGATGCAGGGCGGGCCCCTCGTCGCCTCCCAGCCGGCCCTCACGCTGGGGGACGCGGCGGTGAGCCTCCTGCTCGGCATGGTGCTCTACCGCGAGGACGTACGGGCCGGCTGGTGGGTCGTGCCGCAGTCGTTCGGCGTCGCCCTGATCGTCGTGGGCGTCCTCGCCCTCGCCCGGCGCGGGATCGATCTGCGCACCGGGGAGTGAGCGGCGGGCCCGTGAGCACCGGCGACCGGCCGTGCGCCGGCCCGGACTCCGCGCCGCTCGCGCCGAACGGGGACGAGATGCCCGACACCCCCGCGTGAGGCACAGTGGTCGCAATCGCACCGCGACCCAGAGGGACGGCATGTCTCAGGCCGCTACGTCCGACGCCGCCGGGCCGGCCCCGCCGGCCGCGAAACTGCCACTGCTCACCCTGACGGCCCTGGTCGTCGGGTCGATGGTGGGCGCCGGCGTGTTCTCGCTGCCGGGGCGCTTCGCCGAGGAGACCGGGGTCGCGGGAGCGCTGATCGCCTGGGCGATCGCCGGTACGGGCATGCTGATGCTGGCCTTCGTCTTCCAGTCCCTCGCCGTCCGCAGGCCCGACCTCGACGCCGGTGTGTACGCGTACGCCAAGGCGGGCTTCGGCGAGTACCTGGGCTTCTTCGCGGCCTTCGGCTACTGGGCCAGCACCTGTGTGGGCAACGTGACCTACTGGGTGCTCATCATGTCGACGGTCGGCTCGATCTGGCCGGAGCTGGGCGACGGCGACACCGCCCTCGCCGTCGTCCTGTCCTCGATCGGGCTGTGGGCCTTCTTCTGGACGATCCGGCGCGGTGTGAAGGAGGCGACGGCCATCAACAAGGCCGTCACGGTGGCCAAGCTCGTCCCCATCGTCATCTTCGTCGTCCTGGCCCTGGTGCACTTCAGGCCCAGCGTGTTCGCCGGGAACTTCGGTGGCGCGGACCACACCGGTTCCCTGTTCTCACAGGTGCGCGGCACCATGCTGGCCACCGTCTTCGTCTTCCTCGGCGTCGAGGGCGCCAGCGTCTACTCCCGGCACGCGCGGCGCCGCTCCGACGTGGGCCGGGCGACGGTGCTCGGCTTCCTCAGCGTGTTCGCCCTCTTCGCGTCGGTGACCATCGTGTCGTACGGCATCATGCCGATGGCCGAGATCGCCGGCCTTCGCCAGCCGTCCGTGGCGGGTGTGCTGGAGTCGGCCGTCGGGACCTGGGGCAGGGTGTTCATCAGCGTCGGCCTGATCGTGTCGGTGCTGGGCGCCTACCTGGCCTGGACGCTGATGGCGGCGGAGGTGCTCCTCGTCGCGGCCAAGGACGACGACATGCCGCGCTTCCTGCGCCGCGCCAACGCCGTCGACGTGCCCGTGCCGGCCCTGTTGATGACCTCGCTGCTCACCCAGGTGGTGCTGATCGCCACCAGTTTCTCGGACGACGCCTTCACCTTCGCGCTCAACCTGACCAGCGCCCTCTCCCTGATCCCGTACCTGCTGGCGGCGGCCTTCGCCGTGCGGCTCGGCGCCCGCGACGACCCGCGCACCGAGGGCGGCCGGACCTCCCGGCGCGAGCTGGCCGTCGGCGTCGCCGCCACGCTGTACACCGCGTTCCTGCTGTACGCCGCGGGCCCGAAGTTCCTGCTGGTCTCCTTCGTCCTCTACGCCCCGGCGACCGCCCTGTTCGTGATGGCCCGGCGGGAACAGGGCCGGCGGCTGTTCTCACCGGGGGAACTGGTCGTCCTGGCCGTCTCCGTGGCCGGCGCGGTGCTCGGCGTCGTGGCCCTGGCGGCCGGGTGGATCAGCCTGTGAACCGCGCCTCCTCCGTTTCCCCTCCTCGTCCCACTCCTCAAGGGAGGCCGTGTGGCCAGCAACGAAGGCACCGTCGAACCCGCGCTCGGCGTCCACTCCGAGGTCGGCAGGCTGCGCAAGGTACTGGTGTGCTCCCCCGGCCTCGCGCACCGGCGGCTCACCCCCACCAACTCCGGTGACCTGCTCTTCGACGACGTGATGTGGGTGGAGAACGCCCAGCGCGACCATGCCGCGTTCGTCGGCGAACTGCGGCGGCGCGGGGTGGAGGTGGTGGATCTGCACGACCTGCTGGCGCAGATCATGGCGATCCCGGAGGCCAGGGCCTGGCTCCTGGACCGGAAGATCGTCGCCAATCAGGTGGGCATCGGACTCATCGACGCCACCCGCGCCTACCTGGAGACCCTTTCGCCCAGGGAACTGGCCCAGTACCTCGTCGGCGGGTTCGCCACCGGCGACCTGCCCGAGGACTTCCGCTCCCCCCACCTCACGCTCGCCCGCGAATCCACCGGCGCACGCGAGTACCTGATGCCGCCGCTGCCCAACACCCTGTACACCCGCGACACCACCAGCTGGCTGTACGGCGGGCTCACCCTGAACCCGCTGTACTGGCCGGCGCGGCACGACGAGACGCTGCTGATGAAGGCGGTCTACACCTTCCACCCCGACTTCAAGGGCTCCCGGGTGTGGTGGGGCGACCCCGAACTCGACTGGGGCCAGGCCACCCTGGAGGGCGGCGACATCATGCCGGTCGGCAACGGCGTCGTCCTCATGGGCATGAGTGAGCGCACCTCGCGGCAGGCCGTCACACAGGTCGCCGCCGCGTTGTTCCGCAGCGGCGCCGCCCAGCACGTCGTCGTCGCCGGGATGCCGAAGCTGCGGTCCGCGATGCACCTGGACACCGTCTTCACCTTCGCCGACCGCGACGTGGTCACCCTCTACCCGCGGATCATGGACGGGGTGCACACCTTCTCCCTGCGCCCCGGTGACCGGGCACCCGGCTTCGACGTCGTCGACGAGGGCACGACGCCCTTCGTCGACGTCGTCGCCAAGGCGCTCGGCCTGTCCTCGCTGCGGGTGGTGGAGACGGGCGGCGACGCCTACGCCTCCGAGCGCCAGCAGTGGGACAGCGGCAACAACGCCGTCGCGGTGGAACCGGGCGTGGTGTTCACCTACGACCGCAACACGCTGACCAACGCCCTGCTGCGCGAGGCCCGCATCGAGGTCGTCACCATCGTGGGCGCGGAACTGGGCCGGGGCCGCGGCGGGGGCCACTGCATGACCTGCCCGTTGGTGCGCGACCCGGTCGACTTCTGAGCGCCCCGCGCGCACCCGGCCGTGGGTCACCGGCGGCAGCCGCACGCCTGCTCCAACCGCCCGTGCGGGGCCGCGTGCACGCCGGCGGGAAGTCCACCGAGCCGTGCGACGGCGGAGTGGCCCCGGGGCGCCGGCCGCGTCCGGTGGCTACTCCGCACGAGTGGTGCGAGACCGGACACGGTCGTACGGTCGGAACGGGGAGAGCGGAGCCGAGCGATCCCGAGACGGCTGGGAGCAGACATGGGCAGGAACCCGATGAAGGCAGCGGTCACGCTCTGTGCCGCCGCCTCGCTCGCAGTACCCCTGGGCACGGCCTCCGCCGCGCCGTCCGCGGAAAACGCCTCGCAGCGGACCCGGGACCCCGTGCTGGTCGACTGCTCCTCACGGCCCGACGTACGGCCCGAGGCGTTCGTGCTCGCCTGCGGGGACGGCAACAGCCACCTGGTCTCGCTGCACTGGTCCCGCTGGGACGCGGACGCCGCGGTGGGCCGGGGCAGCAACGCCGTCAACGACTGCGTCCCCTACTGCGCCGCGGGCTCGTTCCGCTCCTACCCCGTGACCGTCCGGCTCGACCAGCCGCGGACCTGGGGCAAGGACCCGGGAGAGTGGCACTACACCCGGATGACCCTGACCTACACCGACGGCCGGCCGGACGGCTTCCCCCGCACGGTGACCTACCCCCTGTGGGACTGACGGCCCCGGCGGTCAGTCGGGGAGGCCGGCCCTGTCCTCGTCCTCCACGTCCTCCCCGTCCTCCCCGTCCTCCACCTCGCGTCCGGCGACGGTGGAGGTGAGCCGGTTGTGCCCGGTCCGTTCTCAGCCGTCCCAGGCCCAGTCGGCGACCTCGGGCAGGTCGACTCCGTGTTCGCGGATCCAGTCGTGGTGGCGCAGCCGGGCGTCCGCCATCCGCTGCCGTACCGCCGCCGCGCGCACGGCGAGGCCGGGGACGCGGTCGATGACGTCCATGACGAGGCGGTAGCGGTCCATGTCGTTGGCGACCACCATGTCGAAGGGCGTGGTGGTGGTCCCGATCTCCTTGTAGCCGCGCACGTGCAGATGCTCGTGGCCGGTGCGCCGGTAGGTGAGCCGGTGGATCAGCCAGGGGTACCCGTGGTAGGCGAAGACGACCGGCTTGTCGCTGGTGAACAGGCCGTCGTACTCGAAGTCGCTCATGGCGTGCGGGTGTTCCCCGCTGGGCAGCAGCCGGGCGATGTCGACCACGTTGACCACGCGTACCACGAGGTCGGGCAGGTGGCGGCGGACGAGCTGGGCGGCGGCCAGTACCTCCTGGGTCGGCACGTCGCCCGCGCAGGCGAGCACCACGTCGGGTTCGCGGGTGCCGTCCTCGGTGCCGGCCCAGTCCCAGACACCGGCACCGCGCGCGCAGTGCACCCGGGCCTCTTCCATGGACAGCCAGTCGAAGCAGGGCTGTTTGCCGGCGACGACGACGTTGACGTAGTCCTTGCTGCGCAGGACGTGGTCGGCGACGGAGAGCAGGGTGTTGGCGTCCGGTGGCAGGTAGACCCGTACGGCTTCGGGGCTCTTGTTGAGGATGTGGTCGACGAAGCCGGGGTCCTGGTGGGAGAAGCCGTTGTGGTCCTGGCGCCAGACGTGGGAGGTGAGCAGGTAGTTGAGGGAGGCGATGGGGGCGCGCCAGGGCAGGCGGCGGGTCACGCGCAGCCACTTGACGTGCTGGTTGACCATCGAGTCGACGATGTGGACGAAGGCCTCGTAGCAGGAGAACAGTCCGTGCCGGCCGGTGAGGAGGTAGCCCTCCAGCCAGCCCTGGCAGGTGTGTTCGGAGAGGATCTCCATGACCCGCCCGTGCCGGTCGAGGTCCTCGTCGACGGGCAGGGTGCCTCCCTGCCAGGCCTTGCCGCTGGCGGCGTAGACGGCCTGGAGGCGGTTGGAGGCGGTCTCGTCCGGGCCGACGAGGCGGAAGTCGCGCCGGTCGGCGGTGGCGTCCATGACGTCCCGCAGCAGGTCGCCGAGGATCCGGGTGGGTTCGTGCGTGCGCGTGCCGGGTGCGTCGACGGGGACGGCGTACTTCTCCAGCGGCGGCAGGGGCAGTTCGCGCAGGAGCAGGCCGCCGTTGGCGAAGGGTGTGGAGCCCAGCCTGCGCGCCCCCTCGGGGACGGCGGCCAGGACCGCGGGGCGCGGGGCGCCCCGCTCGTCGAAGAGTTCCTCGGGCCGGTAGGAGCGCAGCCACCGCTCCAGTTGCCGCAGGTGTTCCGGGTCGGTCCGGACGGCGGACAGGGGGACCTGGTGGGCACGCCAGGTCCCCTCCACGGGCACGCCGTCGACCTCGGCCGGCCCGGTCCAGCCCTTGGGCGTACGGAGCACGATCACGGGCCAGCGGGGCCGGCCGGTCAGGCCGTCCCGGCGGGCGGCACGCTGGACGGCGGCGATGCGGTCGAGGGCGGTGTCCAGGGCGTGGGCCATCGCGCGGTGGACGGCGGCCGGGTCGTCACCGGTGACGTGGATCGGGTCGTGTCCGTAGCCGCGCAGGAGTTCGTCGAGTTCGGCCTCGGGGAGGCGGGCGAGCACGGTCGGGTTGGCGATCTTGTAGCCGTTGAGGTGCAGGATCGGCAGGACGGCGCCGTCGTTCACCGGGTCGAGGAACTTGTTGGAGTGCCAGGAGGTGGCCAGTGGGCCCGTCTCCGCCTCGCCGTCGCCGATCACGCAGGCGACCACCAGGCCGGGGTTGTCGAAGGCGGCGCCGTAGGCGTGCGAGAGGGAGTAGCCGAGTTCGCCGCCTTCGTGGATCGAGCCGGGCGTCTCGGGTGCGACGTGGCTCGGGACGCCGCCGGGGAACGAGAACTGCTTGAACAGCCGGGCCATGCCGGCGGCGTCCCGGGTGATGTCCGGGTAGGTCTCGGTGTACGACCCCTCGAGCCAGGAGTTGGCCAGGACCGCGGGTCCGCCGTGGCCGGGACCCCAGATGCACAGGGCGTCGAGTTCGCGGGCCTTGATCACCCGGTTGAGGTGGGTGTGGACCAGGTTGAGGCCGGGCGAGGTGCCCCAGTGGCCGAGCAGGCGCGGCTTGATGTGCTCGGGGCGCAGTGGCTCGGTCAGCAGGGGGTTGGCCATCAGGTAGATCTGGCCGACGGAGAGGTAGTTCGCGGCGCGCCAGTGGGCGTCCAGGCCGGCCAGCTCCTCGTCCGTGAGCCCGGGGGGCGCCTGCTGCGTGTCGACGGACATCGGGGGTCCTTTCCGTGTCGGGACAGCGATGGGCCGCGCGGACACGGGACGTGCCCGTGCTCACCCCAACCTCGCGTGGGCTGGTCGGGTACCCGACCAGGCCGTCCGGGTCACGTCACGGTTCGAACGGGGCCGGCGGCGCGCACCCCGCACGCGGGGGCGCTTCGAGGGCCGCTCCTCCGTGTGACCGCTCCCGGCCGCGCGGGCCACTGTGACGGGCACACCGTCGTGGGCGCACGGCGGGTTCCGCGTCTCCCGGGGCCGGCACGGGTGATTTTGCATGGCATGCATTTTTGCATAGCATGCACCTCATGTCGGAGAAGGATGCCGCGAGCGGCGGTCTGCGGGAGCGCAAGAAGCGGGCCACGCGCGCCGCCCTCACCGAGGCCGCGGTACGTCTGGCCGCCGAGCACGGGGCGGAGAAGGTCACCGTCGAGGCGATCAGCGCCGCGGCCGGGGTGTCGGTGCGGACCTTCTTCAACTACTTCGACACCCGTGACGACGTCTTCGTCCTGACCGGCGCCGACACCAGCGAGCACGTGCGCCGGGCGCTGCTCGGCGCACCGGCCGGTCTCACCCCGCTGGAGGCCCTGCGCGACGCCCTGGCGGCGGAGCTGGCCGAGGCCGAGCAGCAGCACGAGCTGTGGCGCCTGCACGGTCAGGTGCTGCGCGCCGCCCCGCACCTCTTCGTACGCAGCCTCGGTGCCCACCTGGCGGACGAGACCGAACTGGCCGAGGCCATCGCCGAACGGATCCGCTCCGGCCCCGGCTCCCCCGGCCCGGGCAACCCCGGCGACGCGCCCGCCCCACCGGCCGCGTCCGACGAGGAGCGACGCCGGGCGCTGGACCTCTACCCCCGGTTGCTGGCCGCGGCGGCGGTCACCGCCGTCCGGGTCGGCATCGACCACTGGTGCGCCCGTCCGGAGGAGCGTGCCTTCGGCGACGTGTTCCAGGAGGTGTTCACCCTCCTCGCCGCCGGTCTGCCGGCGCCACCCGCCTGACCCACCGCGCCCCGTCGCGCCCCACCTCGCCGCCCGGCCTCCGAGCCGGCGCGGTGCCACCCGCCGTCCGACCCGCGCACCCGAGTGCCGAGGCCCTGCCCGGCCCGCGCGGATCACCCTCACCACCGTCGAAAGAGAAGTCGTGACCGCAGCTCAGGCGCCCGCCGACGCGCCTCCCGCCTCCATGGGCCAACGGCAGATACTCCAGGCCATGTCCGGCCTGATGGCCGGCATGTTCGTCGCCGTCCTGGCGGGCACGGTCGTGTCCAACGCGCTGCCGACCATCATCGCCGACCTCGGCGCGAGCCAGTCCTCCTACACCTGGGTCGTCACCGCCGAACTGCTGGCGATGACCGCCACCGTGCCCTTGTGGGGCAAGCTGTCCGACCTCTTCAACAAGAAGCTGCTGCTTCAGCTCTCCCTGCTGATGTTCGTGCTCGGTTCGCTGCTGGCGGGCTTCTCGCACGACACGACGCTGCTGATCTTCAGCCGGGTCGTGCAGGGTGTCGGCGCGGGCGGTCTGACCGCGCTCGCGCAGGTCGTCATGGCCGCCATCATCCCGCCCCGGGAACTGGGCAGGTACTCCGGCATCTTCGGTGCCGTCTTCGCCGTCGGTACCGTGGCGGGTCCGCTGATCGGCGGCGTGCTCGTGGACACCGACTGGCTGGGCTGGCGCTGGTGCTTCTTCATCGGCGTGCCGTTCGCGCTGCTGGCCATCTTCCTGCTGCAGCGCACGCTGAAGCTGCCCACCGTCCGACGCGAGGTGAAGATCGACTGGCTCGGCGCCTTCCTGATCGTCGCCGGTGTCTGCGCGCTCCTCGTCTGGGTCTCCCTGGCGGGCAACCGGTTCGACTGGGCGTCCTGGCAGACCGCCGCCCTCGTCCTCGGCGGCGTGGTGCTGCTCGGCCTGGCGGTCCTCGTCGAGGCCCGCACCGACGAGCCGGTCATCCCGCTCGGCATCTTCAGGAACCGCACGGTCACCCTGACCACCGTCGCCAGCCTCCTGGTCGGTGTCGCCATGTTCGGCGGGACCGTCTTCCTCTCCCAGTACTTCCAGGTCTCCCTGGGCAAGTCGCCGACCGTCGCGGGTCTGATGAGCCTGCCGATGATCCTCGGCCTGCTGGTGTCGTCCACCGTGGCCGGACAGCTGATCAGCCGGACCGGCAAGTGGAAGGGCTACCTGGTGGCGGGCGCGGTCATCATGACCGCTGGCCTCGCGCTGCTGTCCCTGATCGACGCCGGCACCCACTTCGGGCTGCTCAGCCTCTACATGGCCGTCCTCGGCACCGGCGTCGGCATGCTGATGCAGAACCTGGTGCTCGCCGCGCAGAACGACGTGCCGGCGGCGGAGCTGGGCGCCGCGACGTCCGTGCTGTCCTTCTTCCGCAGCATGGGCGGAACGATCGGCACCAGCGTCCTCGGAGCCGTCCTCGCCAACCGGGTCGCGAGCGAGACGACCAAGGGGCTGGAGAAGGCGGGCGCCGCCGGCGCGGCCGGAGGCGGCTCGGGCGGCGACGCGCACAGCGTCCCGGACATGAGCACGCTCCCCGCCCCGATGCGGGAGATCGTGCAGCACGCCTACGGCGTCGCCACCGCCGACCTGTTCCTCGTCGCCACCCCGTTCGCGCTGCTCGCGCTGGTCGCCGTGGTCTTCATCAAGGAGAAGCCGCTGAAGACCACCAGCGGTATGGAACGCCTGGCCGAGGAGGCCGGCGAGGCCGCCGTCGAGCCGGTCGCCATCCCCGCGCAGCGCTCGGGTGACGCCCCGGCGAAGGCGGGCAACGGACCGGCGTCACCGGTCGGCTGACCCGCCGGACGACGACGCGTCATGACGTGAGGGGCCGCCCACCGTGCACGGTGGGCGGCCCCTCACCTGCCGGGTGCCCGGCCGCGCGCGACCGCGACCGCACCGGACAGGCGTTCACCGGACCCGTGGATCAGGCGGGGACTCCCCCGTCGGCGCCGACGCCGCGTGCAGCGCTCGCGCGCACGGTCGTCGGCCCGGCCTCGCCGTCGGCCCGCACTCGCCGAGCACGAGTGAACGTGAGCGAACCCACCCGCGCGCCGACGGGCGGCCCCGCGCCGCGGCCGGCCCGGGAGGCCAGGGCCCGCGGGGCGGCCGGGACACGCGTCACAGGAACCGGCGGATGGGCCGGACGGCGACTTCCCGGACCCGTTGCACGGCGGAGCGTCTCTTCCACCTGCCGGCCCGGATCAGCTCGCTGACCTCCAGGTCCGCGTCGAAGTGCCGGTCCAGTGTCGCGGTGAACTCCTGGTCCAGGACGGCGAGCATGACCTCCTCGTCGTGGTCGAGCGAGCGCCGGTTGAAGTTCGTCGAGCCGATCAGGGCGGCGACGTGGTCGACGGTGACGACCTTGGCGTGCATCATCGTCGGCTGGTACTGGTATATCTTCACCCCGCAGGCGACGAGGTCCTCGTAGTAGTGCTGCCCGGCCAGCTGGCAGACCCGCTTGTCCGTGTACGGCCCGGGCAGCAGGATCTCCACCTCGACCCCGCGCCGCGCCGTGGCGCACAGCAGCTCCACGAAGTACGCGTCCGGCGAGAAGTACGCGGTGGCCAGACGGAACCGTTCCTCCGCCGAGTCCAGCATCACGCGGATCAGCGTCTGCATGTCCTGCCAGCCGAAACTGGCCGAGCCACGCACCACCTGCACGACGGACTCGCCCTGCGGGCGGTGCTCGACGAACCGGTCCCGGTCGTCGAAGAGGTCCTCGTGGCACTCGGCCCAGTTCTGCGCGAACGCCGCGGCGATGCCGTCCACCGCGGGGCCGCGGACCTCGACGTGGGTGTCGCGCCACTCGTGCGGGTTGCGGGCGTCGCCGCACCACTCCTCCGCGATCCCCACCCCGCCGGTGAAGGCGGTCTCCTCGTCGACGACGAGCACCTTGCGGTGGCAGCGGTGGTTCTGCTTCAGCGGGGAGAGATGCAACGGCTTGCGGAACCAGGTCACCTGCACCCCGGCCCGCTCCATCGTCCGCAGCTGCTCGGCCTCGATCAGCCTGCTGCCGAACCCGTCCAGCAGCAGTCGCACCCGTACCCCGGCACGGGCCCGCTCCGCGAGGGCCTCGGCGAAGCGGCGGGCTATGTCGCCTTTCCAGTACACGAACGTCATCATGTCCACGGTGTGCTCGGCACGGTGGATACCGGCCAGCATCGCCGCGAAGATCTCGTCACCGTTGCGCAGGACCGTGAGCGAGTTGCCCTCGGTCGCCGCGATGCCGATCAGTCGCTCCAGGCGCCGCCGTATCCGCGTGACGCGTTCCTCCACGGACGATGAGCCGCGCACCGCAAGGGCCGGCGGCGTCACTTCGGACGATTCCTGTGTACTGGTCATGGCACATCCCCTCGCCGGACGCGACGAGGGACCTCGGGCCGCGGCGCCCGGTCCGGCACGGGCTGAGCGGCCAGCCGACTGTACCTCCGGTCCCCGGGCCCGCGGGAATCCCGTCCACGGACCGGCCCCGGCGAGACGGTGCGACGGTGCGACCGGCACCGGAACCGGTGGCCGCGGGCCGCTCCCTCACGGCTGCCGGCCACCGACTGCTACGCTGGAAAAGCCGTTGATCGTTCATCGAAACGGTCGTCGAGGTCCGCGCGGCGGCTCCGCGCCGTGGTCCGCGGTCGCGTTCCTTGCGGTGGGCGGGTGCGGGGCGGCAGGCTTCGGGTGTGGCCACTTTGCTGATCGTGCATCACACGCCCTCGCCGAACTGCCAGGCGATGCTGGAGTCCGTCGTGTCCGGGGCGACCGCGCCGGAGATCGAGGGCGTACGGGTGGTCCGGCGCGCGGCACTGGCGGCCACGGCGGTCGACGTGCTGGAGGCCGACGGGTACCTGCTGGGCACTCCGGCCAACCTCGGGTACATGTCGGGCGCCCTGAAGCACTTCTTCGACCAGGTCTACTACCCCTGCCTGGACGGCACGCGGGAGCGGCCCTTCGGCTACTACGTGCACGGCGGCAGTGACACCACCGGCGCGGTACGCGGCATCGAGTCGGTCACCGCGGGGCTCGGCTGGCGGCGCGCGGCGCCGGCGGTGAGCGTGGCCGGTGAACCCGGCAAGGCGGACCTGGAGGCCTGCTGGGAGCTGGGGGCCGTGCTCGCCGCCGGACTGACGGCCGCCTGACGCCGGCCGACGCCCGGTCGGGCACCGGCCCGGCCGCGAGCCCCACGGGTCATGCCCCGCCGCCGGCCGAACGCGCCGGGGACTGCTCGGCGACCCCTCCCGCCAGTGTGCCGAGGAACCGGACGTGCGGACGGCCGTCCGCCCCGTGGGCGATCTCCGCGCGCACCCGGTACACCTCGGCGACCAGGTCCACGGTCAGGATCTCGACGGGATCGCCGGCGGCCACGACCCGCCCCTCGGACAGGACCACGAGGTGGTCGCAGTACATCGCCGCCAGGTTGAGGTCGTGCAGGGCGACGACACTGGTGACGGGCAGGGTCGCGACGAGGGCCAGCACGTCGAGCTGGTGCTGGATGTCGAGGTGGTTGGTCGGCTCGTCCAGCAGGAGTTCACGCGGCTGCTGGGCGAGGGCGCGGGCGATCTGGGCGCGCTGGCGTTCGCCGCCGGAGAGGGTGTGCCAGAGCCGGTCCGCCTGCCCGGTCAGGCCGGTGCGTGCCAGGGCGTCCTTGACCGTCTCCTCGTCGGCCGCGGACGCCGGTGCCCAGGCCCGGCGGTGCGGGATCCGGCCGAGGCGGGCGACGTCCCGCACGGACAGTTCGGCCTGCGTGTCCGCCTGCTGCTCGACCACGGCCACGCGGCGGGCGACGTCCCGGCGGCCCACCCGGTCCAGCGGGCGGCCGTCGAGGGTGACGACGCCGCCGTCCGGGGCGAGTACGCCGGCGAGCAGCCGCAGCAGGGTGGACTTGCCCGAGCCGTTGGGACCGAGCAGGCCGGTCATGGCGCCGGGCCCGGGGCTCAGGGTGACCTCGTCCAGGACGAGCCGCCCGCCCGCAGTGCGGGAGACCCGCTCGGCGCTCAGCGTCACCGTGTCCTCCGGGTGCGGTACAGGACGAGGACGAAGGCGGGTACGCCGATCAGGGCGGTCACCACGCCCACCGGGACCTCCTGCGGTTCGAGGACGGTACGGGCCAGGGTCTCGACCCACACCAGGAACACCGCTCCGGCGAGTGCGCAGACCGGCAGCAGCCGGGCGTGCCCGGAACCGGTCAGCGCCCGTACGGCGTGCGGCAGCACCAGCCCGACGAAGCCGATGGCGCCGGCCGAGGCGACCAGGACCGCGGTCAGCAGGGCGGTGGCGCACAGCAGCACCAGCCGGGTGCGGGCCACGTGCACGCCGAGCGCGGCCGCCGCGTCCTCACCGAAGGCGAAGGCGTCCAGCGTCCTGGCGTGTCCGAGGCAGACGGCCAGGACCAGCACCAGGGCCGCCGTGCCGGTCCACACGTCCGTCCAGCCCGCCCCGCCGAGCGAACCGAGCAGCCAGAACAGCACGCCGCGGGTGGTCTCGGCGTCGGCCGCGGTCATCACGACGAACGAGGTGAGCGCGGAGAACAGCTGCATCGCCGCCACGCCCGCGAGCACCACCCGGTCCGGGGTGCCGCCGAGGCTGTGGCTGAGCAGCATCACGAGCGCGAAGGAGCAGACCGCCCCGACGAACGCCCCGCCCGGCACGGACAGCGCGCCGCCGCCCACGCCGAGCACGACGACCAGGACGGCACCGGTCGAGGCACCGGAGGACACGCCCAGCACGAAGGGGTCGGCGAGCGGGTTGCGCAGCAGGGACTGCAGGACGGCGCCGCACACGGCGAGTCCCGCGCCGCACACCGCCGCGAGGAGGGTGCGGGGCAGCCGCAGGTCCCAGACGATGCCGTCGCGGATCGGTGTGACGCCGTCGGCCGCACCGCCACCGCCGACGTGGGCGACGACGACGGACCACACCTCGCCGACGCCCAGGTCGGCCGGGCCGATGGTGACCGCGACGGCCACGGAGGCGCACAGGGCGACGATCCCGGTCAGCGCCCACACCGGATACCGTCGGCCGGCCGCGCGCACGCCGGAGCCCGGCCGGGCCGTGGAGACCGCCCGGCCCGGCGGCGTCGCCCGGCCCGGTGGCGTTGCCCGGTTCGCGGACTGCACCCGGTTCGCGGACTGCACCCGGTTCGCGGGCGCCCCCCGCGCTTGGGGCGCCCCCTGACCCTCGGGCGTCACCCGCGCCTCCGGTGCCACTGGTTCCTCGGTCGTCACTCGTGCCTCGGGGGTCACCGGCACCTCGGGGGTCACCGGTTTCTCGGGGGTCGCCGGTTTCTCGGGGGTCGCCGGTTTCTCGGGGAACACCGGTTCCTCGGGGGTCACCCGGTTCGCGGGCGTCACCGGGTGAGGCCGTACGCGCGCAGGGCCGCCGCGACCTTCTCCACGCCCTCGACGGTACGGATGGTCGGGTTCATGGCCTGCCCGCTGAGCAGCACGTACCGCTTCTTCCGGACCGCTGTCATGTTCTTGGTGACGGGGTTCGACTCCAGGAACTCGATCTTCTTGGCGGCGGTCTCGGCCGTCTGGGACCTGCGGGTCAGGTCGCCGACGACCAGGACGTCGGGGTCGCGGTCGGCGACCGTCTCCCAGCCGACCTGCGGCCACTCCTCGCGGGTGTCGTCCATGGCGTTCTTCGCGCCGACCGCGCGGGTGATGACGCCGGGGGCACCGCAGCAGCCCGCCAGGTAGGGCGAGGTGGAGTTGGCGAACCAGTACATGAGGGTGACACCGGAGGCGTCGATGTCCGACGTGGCCTTCTCGACACGGGCCTCGAGGCCGGCGACCAGTTCCTCGCCGCGCTGCTCCACGTCGAACACCTCGGCCAGGTCGCGGACTTCACCGTAGACGGTGTCCATGGTCAGGGGCTCGCTGCGGACGCCGTCGCCGTCGCCGCTGTTGTCCTTGCCGGCGCAGTCGGACGGTGACAGGTAGGCGGGCACGCCGAGTTCGGCGAACCGCTCTCGCGTGGCCACCCCGCCGGGGCCGAGCGTCGAGGCGAAGGAGGCGGTGACGAAGTCCGGTTCGGCGTCCAGGACCGTCTCGAAGGACGGCATGTCGTCGGCGAGCCGGGGCACGTCGGCGTTCGCCTGCTCCAGGCCCTTCATGACCGGGTCGGTCCAGGTGGCGGTGCCCGCCAGCCGGTCGCCCAGGCCGAGCGCGAGCAGGATCTCCGTGATGCCCTGGTTGAGGGAGACCGCCCGGCGGGGCGGGGCGGTGACCTCCACGTCGTGCCCGCAGTCGCTGACGGTGCGCGGGTATCCGGCCGCATCGGCCGACGCGGTGGAGCCGCTGGTCGATCCGGTACCGCAGGCGGAGGCCAGCAGGACCCCGGACAGCAGCACCGGGAAGAGACAGCGGAACGAGCGTCGGGGGCCGACGGGGCGTGCTGTGGGCAAGGAAGATCCTCTGGCGTCGAGGGCTCATGCGCGAAGCCCGTCCGTACGGTGCGGCCCGCGCCGTACACGGCGCGGGTTGCCAGCAGGTCTTCGGACTCGGGATCGACCGGACGGGACGCCTTCCCGGCCGGCTCGCGCCGTCCAGTGGCCAGTGCCCCGCCCGTCCCCCTCACCGCTGCGCGTCAGCTCCGGATTCGCACCGGATTCCCTGACCCACCAGGTGGGTTCGACTGGCTTGCGCAAGCTACCACAGGGCCGTCGGACGGGTCCGGGGCGGCCGCCGGAAGCCCTCCGGGCCCGCTCCTCGGACTCCGGAGGTCGTCAGGAGGGACTCAGAGAGGCGTCGCGGCGCGGAGGATGAGGAACATCGTCACGGCGGCGTTCGCGGACGACATCGCGGACACGGCGGTGCCGGCGGCCGCGGCCCAGGCCGCCAGACCCACCGAGGTGAACAGCGAGGGCCAGGCGCGGGGCGCGGGAGCGGGCCCCAGCAGGGCCGCCACCCGGCGCGGCACCGGTCCGGGCGCGGCGAGGCCGGCGAGGGTGGCGGCGGGAGAGGCCCGGGAGACCAGGGCCGCCTTGCCGATCGCGGTCGCCACCGCACGGCGGTCACCGACCACCCGCGCGGCCGCCTCGTCCGCCCACCGCTCCGTCGTGTAGGACACGGCCGTCCGCAGCGGCCGCAGGAACGGGTTGGCCAGCGCGGCGAGCCGGACGGTGAGCAGGAAGCGATGGTGCCGGGCGGCCAGGTGGGCCCGTTCGTGGGCGAAGAGCGCGCGCCGCTCGGCCGGTTCGAGGCGGTCGAGCAGAGCCGTGCTCACCACCACGCGGTCCCGGCGCCCGCCGGGCAGCGCGTACGCGTACGGCACGTCGTCGGGGAGCACGGCCACCCCGGTGCCCGGCAGTCCGGCCAGCGCGCGGTGCGCGCGGCGGCGCATCCTGCCGTGCCGCCACAGGGCCCGCGCCGAGGCCGCGACCACCGCGCACAGCGCGGGGATCGCCGCCTTGCCGACGACCTCGTCGTAGGGCACCGCCGCCCGTACCTCGGGGTCGGACCAGCCGTCGGGCAGGGGGTTGCCCGGCAGTTGCGCCGTGCCGACCACCATGACCAGGGCCAGGCACACCGTGCTGCACAGGGCCATCACCGCGGCCACGGCGGTGAGCAGCCCGGTCGCGGTCCGCGGGTGCAGATGCTGCTCGGCCAGCCGGGCGACCGGCCACGCCGTCAAGGGCAGGACGAGCGGCAGGAAGACGAAGACCCCCATGCGGTGTCAGCCGTCCCCCGCGTCGCCCGGGTGCCCCAGCAGTGCGCGCAGCAGCCGCTCGTCGTCCGGGTCGAGGCCGGTGACGAACCTGGCCAGCACGGCTTCCCGGTCGCTCTCCGCGTCCAGGACCTTGCGCATCTTCCGAGCGGCGAGGCCCGCCTGGTCCGCGGGGGTCCAGGCGAAGGACCGGCCCGCGCGCTCCCGGCTGACCGCGCCCTTCTCCAGCAACCGGGTCAGGATCGTGATCACCGTGGTGTAGGCGAGATCGCCGCCCAGGCGCTCCTGGACCCAGCCGGCCGTCGCGGGGCCGTCCGCCTCGCGCAGCGCCGACAGCACGAGCGCCTCCAGCTCACCCTGCCCGCGCCGCGCACGCCGGTGATCCGTCACGTCCCGCCTCCTTCCGCCGCAGTGCCCTTCCGGAGCGACATCGTATAGAGGGCGTAGGCGATGCCCCGGTGGGCATGGCGCAGTCCGGGTCGGCCGCGGCGGCCCCGTGTCCCCCACCCCCGCCGGACGCGGTGCGTCCCGCGGGGGTGGGGGGTGACCGCGCGGGTCAGCCGAAGTCGACGTCGCTGCAGAGGAAGTACGTCTGGTCCATGTGCGAGGCCTGCCAGATCGTGTAGACGACGTGCCGGCCGCTGAGACCCGACGTGCTCACCGGGATCTCGTAGTTCTGGCTGGGCGCGTAGCTGCCCGTGGTCGTGACCAGTTGGAGGTCGTCCCAGCCCATGGGCTGCGTGCTGGGGTCGAAGCCCTGCCGGGTGACGTAGACCTTGAAGTAGTCGGCGCCGTGGCTGGCCTGGTCGTACAGCTTGACGGTGAAGTCGTCGGTGACGGCCGTGGTCCGCCACGCGCCCACGGTGTCCAGGGAGTTGTAGCGCCCGCCTTCGGTGCGGCCGCCGCTGCACAACTGCCCGTCGGGGACGACGGCCTCGAAGTTGCCGGCGGAACCGTTGCGGTACAGGCCGTTCCAGTTCCACATGGCGTTGGGATTGTCCTGCCAGGCCTGCCAGCACATGGGGTCTTGCTGCGCCATGGCGGGGTTCTGGAAGTCGCTGCCCCAGCGCTGCCAGCAGCCGTAGTTGCGGGAAGCGGGGTCGACGACCGAGCCGTGGGCGACGGCGGTGCCGCTCCAGGGGATGAGGGTGAGCAGGGCGGCGGTCAGAGTGCCGAGAGTGAGGGTGGACGTACGCCTGACCTTCCTGACCTTTTTGAGGTGATCATGACAAGTCATGACAGCCTTCCTTCGCGTGGGGGGAAAGCGATGGAGAGTCGGAGACGGAGGCGCATGGGAGCGCTCCCAACTCCTGTCGGAGTCCAGGCTGCGCCCGCTCAAACAGAATGGCAATAGTCGGAATGCGCCAGATGCCGGGTGGTGGTGACGCGTTCGATCGGTCGGCATGGTCGATGCGGTCGGTGCGGCGGGAGGGAGCACCGGGACGGCGACGGGCGGGCGGGTACCGATCCCGCCCGCCCGTCCTCATGACGACGTCATGCCGATGTCACGGCGAGAGCCGCCTGGAGCGGATCAGCAGCAGACAACCACCGGCGAAGAGGACGCCTCCGGCCGCCGCGGGCCACAGGCCGAGGCCGGAGCCCGTCTCGGCGAGACCGCCCTGCGTCGTCTGCGGCACGGTCGCCGCCCCGGCGGCCTCGTCGCCACCACCCGTGCCCTGCGTCGCCCGCGGTGCGGCCACGGTGCTGCCGGCGTCCTCCGCGGTGTCGGCGGGTGTCGTGGCGGCCCCGGGCTCGGCGCCCGGGGAGGTTCCGTTACCGGAGACCTGGTCCTGGCCCTTGGTCCCGGCCTGTTCCTGGTCTTGGTCCTGGTCTTGGTCTTGGTCCTGGCCCTGATTCTGGTCCCGGCCCCGGTCCTGGTTCTCGGTCTCGTCCTGGCCTTGGTCCCGCTCCTGGTCCTGGGCTGGGGGCTTGGGCTTCTCACCGTCGTCCTGCCCGTCCCCCTTCCCCGTGTCCTGCCCCTCGCCCTCTCCGTCGTCCTGACCGTCCTGGCCGGAATCCGCGGGTGGCGGGGCCGTGGCGGTCTCCTCGGCCGGGGGCTGTGAGGCGCCGGGGGCGCCGGTGGGCTGCTCCTGCGGGCCCTCCCCCTCGCCGGGGTCCGCTCCCGGGGGCGTGTCCGGACCGCATTCACGACCGCTGTTGATGCAGTCGGTCATCTCCCGCATCAGGTCCTCGTCGAAGACGTTGATGAAGTCACTGTGGTCCGTCACCGGCTTGTGCAACTGCTCGGGGAAGGAGTCGACGGCGAACAGCGGGACGGTCTCCCCTCCGTCCTGGAGGCTGGGCGCGTCGACGTCGTACACGACGCGCTGGACCAGGCGCGGAATGGGCCGGAACCCGTCCGGGCAGCGGCCGTCGGCGGCTGCGAAGGCCACGTGGGTACGGTGGTTGGCGCTGTCGATGTTGCGCCCGTCCCAGCAGCTCTGGAAGGTGAAGGTGCGCACCACGTCGCTGCCCGAGGGACAGAGCGGGTACTTGTCCTTGAGCTGCCGGTCCTCGAAGCCGGTGCAGCTCCACGAGGCGTTGGCGTTGGCGTCGCCATTGACGAACGCCTTCGCGTCACCGGTGATGATGCGCAGCAGCCGCGGCATCTCCGCGACCTCGCCCCGTTCGTTGCCCTCGAACGTCAGCGTCACCTCGGCGGGGGTGACGATCTCGCCCGCGTTGCCCTCGATGCCACCGCCGGGCGACTCGGCGTCCCGCTCGACGGTGCCGTTCTGCAGCCGCAGCACGGGCCAGTAGTACGAGGACTTGTCACCCTGGTCCGCGCAGCTCGTGTCGGCGGCGGCCAGGTCCTCGTCGCTGGCGAGGGCGTTGTTGCCCTGGTTGCCGACGTAGTCGTGGAAATGGTGCGCGCCGTTGCCGACACCGGGGGCGGCGATGATGTTGTCGGAGTTGAACAGACCCTCCGCGTTCACGCCGCAGCTGGTGGTGAAGGAGCCGCGCGAGGCGTTCTGCCGCCGTGACGCCCCGGCGCTGTCGGGCTGGACGGACTCGATGTCGGCGTAGTCCGCGGCCACGGGCCCGTTGCCCGCCTGCCCGCCGTTGCCGGACTGCTGCCCCTCACCGGCGGCTCCGCCGTTCTCGGCGTCCGCACCGCTTCCGGGCTCCGCGCTCCCGCCGTCCTGCCGCTCCTCGTCCTGCCCAGCGGTTTCCTGCCCGACGACGCCACCGTCGCCCGCGTCCGCCGGCGCGGCCTCGGTGCGGCGCAGCGTGCACGGAGCCAGGGCGCCCAGTCCCCCGGGGCGGGCGCCGGCCTTGTCGACGGCGGTGACGATGCGCTCGATCGTCGCGGTCCGCTCCTGTTCCAACGGGTCGAGGACGGCGCTCTCGTCGAGCCTGCCGTCGTCCGCGGTGCGGGCGGCTTCCTGCAGGTGACGGTAGGCGTTGGCGATCTGCTCGTCGAGCTGGGCGAGTTCGGTGTCGACGTCCGGCCGCGCCTGCTCCGGAACCGTCGTGAGCCGCTCGCTCAGGTCGGGGCAGTCGACGGTGGCCGCCACTCCGGAACTTCCCAGGGGGACCGCGGTGTCGGCTTCGGTCGCGGAGGCGAAGACGTTCACGGCCACCAGGCCGCCGCCCCCCAGAATCAGCGCGAATGCTCCGAAGGTCGCGCGGCGCGCCCCGGAAGGGCGTCTGCGCCTGTTGTGTCCCAAGGCGTGCTCCAGTGTCGTGACGGACTCGGACATGAAATGCCCCCGGCTCCATACGGAGTCGGGGGCCGGAGTGTTCACGCCTCTCGCAGATTCTCAGTGATCCCTCACCTCACGGACACGGACATGAGCACGGACACGGGCACGGGACCAGCCGTGGGACCGGGGACGCGCCACCGGTGGGGTGCCTGTCTCGGCCGGGCGGGGTGCTTCGCTCCGGGGGTGGGCGGGTGCTTCGCCCTGGGGGCGGGCGACCGCTGGGCGACGCTCGCGTACGTACGCCGGTGCGGCCCATGCCGCTCGGAACGTCGGCCCCCGGCCCGGTGCCACGGCGTACGAGACGTCGTCGGCCCCGGTGCGTCGCGGAACCGTGCCGTGAGGCGGCCCGTGCAGGTGACCCGGGGCCGCCCGTCCGGGTCAATCGTCCGGAGGTCCCTTGTCGGCGGCTCGCTGGTGGTGGAACCTCGTGATGGAACGATGCCCCCGGCACCGGCTCATCCCACCGAAGGGACCGTCGTGACCGACGACCAGCAACGGCCACCCGCCGCCGCGTTCGACGCGCTGGGTGCCGACTACGAAAAGGCGTTCGCCGCGTCGAGGACACACCGGCGCTCGCTGGAGTGGCTGCTCGGGCGACTCGCGCCGGGCAGCCGGGTGCTGGACGTGGGATGCGGGACGGGCCGGCCCACCGCCGAGACGCTCGCGAACGCCGGGCACGACGTGCTGGGGGTCGACGTCTCCCCCGTGATGGTGGAGCTGGCGACCCGGCAGGTACCCGCCGCCTCCTTCCGGTGCGCCGACATCCGTGACGTCCCGCTCGAAGACGGGTCGTTCGACGCGGTGTGCGTGTACTTCTCGCTGCTCCAGCTGGACCGGCGGGAGCAGGCCGACCTCGTCCGGCACCTGGTGGGCGTGCTGAAACCGGAGGGCCACCTGGTCCTGGCCACCGTGCCGCTGGACGTGGAGGACGTCGACGCCACCTTCATGGGGCAGCCGGTGCGCGTGTCCAGCTTCACCGCGCAGGATCTCACCGCCCTGGCCGAGGAGGCCGGCCTGGAGGTGCTGGCGCAGGAGGCGTCGCTGTTCACCCCGGCCCACCCGGACGCTCGGCCGGAACCCCACCTCTTCCTGCACTGCCGACGCCGGGCCGCCACCACGCCGGGGACCTGACACCCGACCCTTCCCTCGGTCACCGGTCATACATCACCCGTCCCCCGCCCCCGCCCCCGCCCCCGCCCCCACGGGCGGTACGCCCCGCGCAGCCCCCGGATGGGGTAACTGCGCACGCGCGGACCCGGTCCCGCGACGAGAGCGGGCAGCATGACAGAACCTGGCGAGTGACGGCGCCGCACGACTTCCACGACCACGCGCGAGCGTGCCGTGCGGGGCGCCCGGGACGCCGCCCAGCGCGCCGCGGACGCCCTGGCCGAGCTGATCCGGCACCGCCTGCACAGGGTCTCCGCGGTGCGCCGGAGCGAGGACGACGGCTGGATCGTCAGGGTGGACGTGCTGGAAGTGGCGCGCATCCCCGACACCACCAGCCTGCTCGCCACCTACGAGGTCGGGCTGGACTCGGCGGGCGACCTGCTCCAGTACCGCAGAGTCGCCCGCTACCGGCGCGGTGCCCAGGAGCAGTGACCGGGCCGCGAGGACCGCCCCCGGAAGGACCACCGCATGACCACGTACGACGACGAGGTCGTCTGCGCCCCTCGCACCGGAACCCTCTACGCCGTCCTCGAACTCATCCGACCGCGGCATGGTGGACGACCTCTGCACGCAGCAGGGCCTCAGCCGCGGCGACCTGAACCCCGACCTGGGCCCGCTGGGCACCCTCCTCGCGGACCCCGAGCCCCAGGAGGCCGCCGGTCCGGACGGCGGCCCGCACCCGGGACGGGCGATCGCTATGATGACGGCGAAACGCTCAAACGAACATTTTCGGGTGGGGAGACTGATGCGCGAGCCGGTCGATCTCAGGCGCCAGCGGATTCTGGCGGCGGTCCGGACGCGGGGGACCGCGCGGGTGCGCGATCTCGCCGACGAACTGCAGGTCTCCGTGGTGACGGTGCGCCGTGACGTGGAGGAGCTGACGCGCGAGGGCAGACTGCGCCGGGGACACGGCGTCGTGCGCTCGACGCTGCCCGCCGAGGAGGCAGCCGCCGAGGTGAGCGCGGTGGCCGGGGACCGGGGGGCGGCCGGGGACCGGGTGGCCGTGGTGGTGCCCGTACGGCACTCGTACCTGAACGAGACCCTGCACGGCGCCCGCACGGTTCTGGAGGAGGCCGGTCTGCGCGTGGCCCTGCATCTCGCGCCGCAGGCCTCCGGTGCCGAACGACCCCTGGTGGAACGGGCTCTGGCGGCGGGGGCGGACGGGCTGCTGATCGCCCCGCGCTGGCGCGGCAGGGCCGAGGAGGAGGCCGACCACGAGTGGCTCGCCGCGCTCGGGGTGCCGACGGTGCTGATGGAGCGCCGCCCGTGGCGCGGCAGCGCCCTGCACGCCCTGGATTCGGTGTGCTCGGACCACTGGTACGGCGCGCAGCTGGCCGTGGAGCACCTGGTGGGGCTCGGGCACCGGCGCATCCTGTTCGCCACGCGCCACGACAGCCCGACCGCGCGTTCGCTGCGTGCCGCCTTCTCCGGGATCGCCGGGGAGCACCCCCTGGTGGAGCGGTGGGCGTGGGCGCTCATCGCGCCGGAGGCCGGGGCCGACGGGCCCTACTCCGCGGACGAGACGGCCGAGTTGCCCGCCCTGATGCGCGGGCTGGGGGCGACCGCCGTGGTGCTGCACGGTGACGTGGACGCGCTGATGGTGGTCCAGCGCATGGCGGAGGAAGCGGTACGGGTGCCGGAGGACTGCTCGGTCGTGGCGTACGACGATGTCGTGGCCGGGCTCGGCTCCCCGCCGTTGACGGCCGTGTCGCCGCCGAAGACCGAGGTCGGGCGCCTGGCCGCCGACCTGCTGCTCCAGCGGCTGTCCGAGGCGCCCGGCGCCCGGCCGGCCCGGCGCGTGGAGCTGCTGCCGCGGCTGATGGTCCGGGGATCGACGGCTCCTCCGACCTACTGATCGTTTGATCGTTTCATTTTCTTATGATCGATCTCTTGACCGTTTGAGTCGGGGCGATCAGGATTCCCGTGTCCCGAACAGCCGGGTCCGCTCACCGCGGACCCGCAGGAGCCGCGGGAGGCGACGCCATGCCCGGACGACCACCCAGCCGTCGGTCCGTGCTCGCCGCGATGTCCGCCGTACCCCTGACAGGAGCCGTGAGCGCCTGCACCGGGGGGAACGGCGCATCGTCGGCCCGCACGGGCACCACCACGCGCATCACCTTCTGGTCCGCCCTGCGCGGCAGCCAGGAGGTGGTCGACGCCTTCAACCGCACGCACCGCAACGTCCGGGTGGAGTTCCAGCAGATCCCCTCCGGCGGGCAGGGCGGCTACGCCAAGCTCAGCAACGCCGCCCGGGCCGGCAACGCGCCCGACGTCGCCACCATCGAGTACCCGCAGGTACCGGGGTTCGCCATCGACGGCGTGGCCCGCGACATCACCGACCTGGTCGGCGACCGCCTGCGCCGCCACCTGCTCCCCCAGGCGCTCGGGCTGACCACCTTCGAGGGCCGTGTGTACAGCGTGCCGCTGGACGTCGAGCCCATGGTCATGCACTACCGCGCCGACCTGTTCGAGCACTACGGACTGCGGGTCGCGCGCACGTGGGACGAATTCGCCGAACAGGCCGCCACCGTGCGCCGCAAGGCACCCGACCGCCGCCTGGTGCTGTTCCCCACCGACGGGATGACCCAGTTCGCCTGCTACGCCTGGCAGGCGGGCGCCCAGTGGTTCGACACCTCGCGCGGCGCCTGGAACGTGTCCCTCGCCGACGCGCCCTCCCGGCGGGTCGCGGACTACTGGCAGCGCCTCGTCGACCGGGACGACGTCTTCATGAACGCCGTCGAGAGCAGGCAGGCCGACGCGCAGATCGGCAACGGCCTGGTCCTCACCCGGCTCACCGGCGCCTGGGACGCCGGCGCGCAGATGAACGCGCGGCCCGGGCAGAAGGGCCAGTGGCGGATCGCGCCGCTGCCGCAGTGGGACCCCGGCAACCCGTCCGCCGGCACGCACGGCGGCTCCACCTTCGCCGTCACCGAGGACAGCCGCCACCCCGAGGCCGCGATGGAGTTCATCGAGTGGCAGGTCTCCCACCCCGACGCCCTGCGAGCCCGCCTCTCCAGCGGCACCAGCAGTCAGTACCCGGCCGCTCCGGACCTGGTCTCCGTGGGCCGCGACGCCTTCGACCGGTCGTACTACGGCGGGCAGGACATCTACACCCTGTTCGAGCAGGAGGCCGGGAAGATCGGCGGGCAATGGCTGTGGGGTCCGAGGATGAGCGCGACCCAGAAGGTCATGCAGGACTCCTTCGCCCGGGTCGGCGGTGGCCAGGGCAGTCTCGTCGAGTCCCTGCGCGCCGCCCAGGAGGGCACCATGCCCGACCTCGAGGCCCTCGGCCTGTCCACCACCCAGCACAGCACCTGAGCCGACGAAAGGCAGGTGACACCCCATGACCACGACCACCCGCCCACGGGTGCCGGCCGGCGCGTCCCGCGCCACCGGACCGGCGCCCTCCGCGTCCGGCCCGCGCGCCCGCAGAGCGGCGAAGCGCCGGCAGCTGACCGCCTGCGGCGTCCTCATGACGCCGTTCTTCGCCCTGCTGGTCACCGTCTTCCTGATCCCCGTCGGCACGGCCGTCCACCTCAGCTTCTTCAGCGAAGACCAGCCCGGCCTCGGTTTCGGGCCCGAGCGCACGATCTTCGTCGGGCTGCGCTCCTACGCGGCCGTGCTCACCGACCCGACCTTCCTCGGCGGGCTCGGCACGGTCGCGCTGTACTGCCTGATCTACATCCCCCTGATGGTCGCCGGCGCGCTCCTCCTCGCCCTGCTGCTGGACTCCGGCGCGGTCCGGCTGCGCGCCTTCGCCCAGCTCGCGCTGTTCCTGCCCCACGCGGTGCCCGGCATCATCGCGGCGCTCATCTGGCTGTACCTGTACACGCCCGGCATCAGCCCGGTCATCGAACTGCTCGCCCAGGGTGACGTCACGATCGACTTCCTGGGCGTGCACACGGTGATCCCGTCCATCGTGAACATCGCCCTGTGGAGCAACCTCGGCTACAACGTGGTGATCTTCTACGCGGCGCTCCAGGCCGTACCGCGCGAGGTGATCGAGGCGTCCGTCGTGGACGGCGCGGGGCCCGTGCGCACGGCGCTCCAGGTCAAGACCCCGCTGGTGCGGGCCTCCCTCGTCATGGTGTCGATCTTCACCCTGATCTGGGCGCTCCAGCTCTTCACCGAGCCGATGCTGCTCAGCCAGTCCTCCCCGATGATCAGCTCCCGGTTCTCGCCGAGCATGTACATCTACGACGCGGCCTTCACCCGCAACAACTACAGTCTCGCGGCGGCCGCCTCGGTCGTCCTGCTCGTCTGCACGATCGCCCTGTCCTACGGCGTCACCCGCTTCACCGGCCGCGCCGACGCCGAGGAGACCCGATGAGCGCCACCGACACCTCCCGGCCGCGCTCCGGAATGCTGGGCCGGGCGACGGTCAACGCGGTCGTCGCGATCTTTGTCCTGTACACCCTGCTGCCCGTGCTGTGGCTCGTGCTCGCCGCGACGAAGGACCGGGACGCGCTGTTCAGCAGCGACCTGCTGTCCCTGGGCGACTCCTCCTTCCTGCACAACCTCCGGGACCTGTTCGCCATGGACGGCGGGCTTTACGGCCGCTGGTACGTCAACAGCCTGCTGTACGCCGTGCTGGGCGCGGCGGTCGGCGCCCTGGTGAGCGTGGCCTGCGGCTACGCCTTCGACAAGTACCGCTTCCGGCACAAGGAGAAGCTGTTCGGCCTGGTCCTGGCCGCCGTCATGGTCCCGCAGACGGTGCTCGCGCTGCCGCTGTACCTGATGGCGTCCGAGGCCGGCCTGGTCAACACCTTCTGGTCGGTGTTCATCCCGGTGCTGTTCAATCCGTTCGGCGTCTACCTCGGCCGCATCTTCGCACGGGGCTACGTGCCCGACGAGGTGCTGGAGGCGGCGCGCGTGGACGGGGCGGGCGAGCTGACCACGTACGCCCGGGTGGCACTCAGAATGCTCGGCCCCGGTCTGGTCACCGTCTTCCTCTTCCAGCTGACCACGATCTGGAACAACTTCTTCCTGCCCATGGTGATGCTGTCCGACCAGGACCTGTATCCCGTCAGCCTCGGGCTGTACCAGTGGAACAGCGCGGCGTCCGTCTCGCCCGAGTACTACCCGGTGGTGATCACGGGATCGCTGCTCGCCGTACTGCCGCTCATCCTCGCCTTCGTGCTGCTCCAGCGATTCTGGCGCAGCGGCCTGACCGCCGGAGCCGTCAAGTGACCCCGTACGACCCCGACTCCCCGGACTCGCCCGACCGCGGCCCCCGGCCCCGTGCCGCCGTGGCCATGTCCCCGGACGCCGCCTCGGCCGTCCTCGACCCGGATTCGCTCGACGCCTTCCGCCGGGTCTGCGACCTCGCGCCGCTGCCGGTGCTGGACGACCTGTCCGCACCGCGGGCCCGGTCCGTGCTGGCCGACGTCGACCTGCTGATCACCGGCTGGGGCTGTCCGCCGCTGGACGCGGACGTGCTGCGGGCGGCGCCTCGGCTGCGGGCCGTCGTGCACACGGCGGGCAGCGTCCGCGGGCACGTCACCGACGCGTGCTGGGAGCGGGGGATCGAGGTCTCCTCGGCCGCCGCGGCCAACGCGCTGCCGGTGGCCGAGTACACACTCGGCATGATCCTGCTCACCGGCAAGCGGGTGTTCGAGCGCGCCCGCGACTACCGGACGTCCCGGTCGCGCGGCGACTGGCTGCGCACACCGCGCAGCGTCGGCAACCACCACCGCACGGTCGGCATCCTGTCGGCCTCGCTGATCGGCCGCCGGGTGGTGGAACTGCTGCGGCCGCACGACGTCCACGTCCTCCTGCACGATCCGTTCGTGAGCGACGCGGAGGCCACCCGGCTCGGCGTCGAACGCGTCGAGCTGCCCGAGTTGTTCGCCCGCTGCGACACCGTCAGCGTGCACACGCCGTTGCTGCCCACGACCCGCGGTCTGGTCGGCCGTGCGCTGATCGACGCGATGCCGGCCGACGCGGTGCTGATCAACACCTCCCGCGGGGCCGTCGTCGAACAGGACGCGCTCACCGACGCCGTCCTGGCCGGCCGGATCCGGGCGGTGCTGGACGTCACCGACCCCGAGGTCCTGCCGCCGGACCACCCGTTGTGGGACTGCGACAACGCGCTGATCACCCCGCACCTCGCCGGCTCCGAGGGCAACGAGTGGCGCCGCCTGGCCGACCTCGCGCTCGCCGAGACCACCCGCTGGGCCTCCGGCGCCGGCTTCCTCCATCCCGTACGACGCGAAAGGCTGGCGTTCCTGGCATGAGCATCCCGTTCGAACTGCCCACGGAGGACCGTGCGCTGAGCCCGTACACCGGGTACACCCGCGCCCACTGGGAAGCCGTCGCGGACGGGCTGCTGCGGGCGGCGTGGCGCTGGAGCACCCCGGGCTGCGCCCTGCTCGACCTGCCGGGCAGGCCCTCGCGGTCGGGGGTGCGCTCCGACGGCCTGGAAGGCTTCGCCCGGACCTTCCTCGCGGCGGCCTTCCGCGTCGCGGGGGCCGGCGGCGACGACCCGCACGGCTGGCTGGACCGCTACGCGCGGGGGCTGGCGTCGGGCACCCGCTCCCCCGGCGGGGACGACACCGAGTCCTGGCCGGTGATCCTCGACCACGACGTCCAGGGCCAGCCCATGGTCGAGTCGGCGTCCGTCGCCCTCGGGCTGCGGCTGACCGCCCCCTGGCTGTGGAAGCACCTCGACGCCGGGGTGCGGGACCGGGTGGAGGAGTGGCTGCGTGGGGCCCTGCGGCACGTCCCGGCGCCGAACAACTGGTACCTGTTCCCGTACGCCGTCGCCGGCTTCCTGGAGTCGGTCGGCCGCGGCGACGCCGAGACCGCGGCGGCCCGGGAGCGGGCACTGGAACTGATGGAGGGCTGGTACCGGGGCGACGGCTGGTACGCCGACGGCGACGGACGCGCCTTCGACCACTACAACGGGTGGGCGCTGCACCTCTACCCGGTGCTCGACGCGCACCTCTCCGGCGACACCGGGCAGGCCGCCCGGTACGGCGACCGGCTGCGCACGCACCTCGAGGGCTTCGCCCTGACGTTCGGCGCGGACGGGGCGCCGCTGCACTACGGCCGCTCGCTCGCGTACCGGTTCGCCGCGTCGGCCGCCGTGGGCCTGGGCGCGGTCACCGGGCACACACCGCTGGCGCCGGGCGTCTCGCGGCGGCTGGCCAGCGGCACCCTGCGCCATTTCCTGGAGCGGGGCGCGCTGACCGACGACGGGCTGCTCAGCGCGGGCTGGTACGGCCCGCACGAGGCCACCCTGCAGTCGTACTCCGGGCCGGCCTCCCCCTACTGGGCGTCGAAGGCGTTCCTGGCCCTCCTCGCCCCCGCCGGCCACCCGCTGTGGACGGCCGTGGAGGAGGCCGCCCCGGTGGAGGAGGCCGACCGGGTGCTGGCCCTGCCCGCGCCCGGACTGCTGGTGCAGGCGACCCGCGGCGACGGGATCGTGCGGCTGCACAACCACGGCAGCGACCACGTCCGTCCGCACGAGGGCGAGTCGGCCGCCCAGGACGACCCGCACTACGGGCGCCAGGCCTATTCCACCCGGACGGGTCCCACGGCGACGGCGAACGTCGCGGACAACCACCTGTCGGTGGAGGTCGGCGGCCGGCGCAGTGTGCGCCGTCGTATCCACCCGCTCGGGGCGGGACACGGTGACGGCTGGGGCTGGGCGGCCTCCTGGCACCGGCCGGTCTTCGCCGGCGGGCCCCCGATGGTGCCCGGGCTGCGGGTCGAGAGCGTGACGGTGGCGCGGGGGCCGTACGAGCTGCGGGTGCACCGGGTGGTGGGGGCGCCGGCCGGGGCACGCCTCACCCAGACCGGATGGGCCACCGGCCCCGGTGAACCGCTGGTGTCGGCGCTGCACGGCCTGCACGGCTGGCACACCGGACCCGAGACCGTCCGCGCCCCGCAGGGCACCGCGTTCGCGCCGTGGGCCGAGCTGCCCCGGCTGACCGGTGACGCGGGCGGCACCTCCCTGCACGTCTGCGTGGCCGCGCTGGGCGGAGAGCCGGGGCCCGTCGCGGCGGAGGCCGTGACGGAGGTGACGGCCGGCGGGGCCGCCGTGGAGGTGGTCTGGGCGGACGGCGGTGGACGCACCCGCATCTCGTTCGAGCCGGTCCACGTGACGCACACGGTGGCCTAGCGTCCGGCGGGAACCGCGGCTCCCGAGGGCCCCGGCCGGTGTCCCCGGTGCTGTTGGTCGATCCGGCCGGCAGCATCGGTGTCCCCGGCCGGGGCCCTCCCCCCGTGCGCGCGCCTCCGGTGGCGCGGCCGACGGCGGCCGGTGACGCTGGTACGGCACCGGTGAAAAGGAGCTGTCCCATGCGCGAGTCGTCGTGGGCCGCGGTCGCGGCCCTGACCGTGTCGATACTGTGCGTCGTTCCCGCCGAGGCCGCCGTGCCGCGTTCCGGCCCGGCCGACACCGCCGCGCTCCGGTCCGCGCGCCTCCCCGGCGACGTGACGGCGGCCCAGTGCATCCAGGGCGGCGGAGTGATCATCGTCTCGGTCGACGGGACGGGGGCGGGCACCTTCACGAAGCGCTGCCAGGGCGGGACCCACGACGGCGAGACCGTCGTCTGAGCCGTCCGCCGCCGTTCCTCGCGCGCCCCATGCCTTGAGTCCCGCTCACTGGGTACGCGGTCACAGCCCATCACGGCATTCGGTACTCGAACATGTCCGGTCGCGTGCAGCGGCCCGCCCAGAACGGAGAAAAGGTCGATGAGCGAGGCCAACCCCCTCAAGCGAGCAGCCCACAAGGTCACCGAGAGCCTGCAGGGCGAGGGAGGCGGACCGGCGGACGGGATTCCCGGCAAGCCCAACTCCGCGACGCCTTCCGTCGCCGAACCCACCGAGCCCCGGGAGCCGCTGCCCCCGAAGCCGGACCAGAGCGGTCCGGACACCGTGTCGCCGACCGGTCAGCCCACCGGAGCCGACCAGGCCCGGGTGGCGCAGTCCGGCAGCTACCTGACCAACGCCCAGGGCACCAGGCTGCACGACACCGACCACTCGCTCAAGGCCGGCCCGCGCGGGCCCGTGCTGCTGCAGGACCATCACCTGCGCGAGAAGATCATGCACTTCGACCACGAGCGCATCCCGGAGCGCGTGGTGCACGCGCGGGGCGCGGGCGCGCACGGTGTCTTCCAGAGCTACGGCACGGCGGCCTCCGTGACCAAGGCGGGGTTCCTCGCCGCGGACGTGGAGACGCCGGTGTTCACGCGGTTCTCCACGGTGGTCGGCTCGCGCGGGTCGTCGGACACCGTGCGGGACACGCGCGGTTTCGCGACGAAGTTCTACACCAGCGAGGGCGTCTTCGACCTGGTCGGCAACAACATCCCGGTCTTCTTCATCCAGGACGCCATCAAGTTCCCGGACGTCGTGCACGCCGCGAAGCCGCACCCCGACCGGGAGATCCCGCAGGCGCAGAGCGCGCACGACACCTTCTGGGACTTCGTCTCGCTGCACACCGAAGCCACCCACCACACCATCTTCTTCATGGGTGACCGCGGCATCCCGCGCTCCTACCGGATGATGGAGGGCTTCGGCGTCCACACCTTCCGGCTGGTGAACGCCGAGGGTGCCACGACGCTGGTGAAGTTCCACTGGAAGCCCAAGCTGGGCGTGCACTCCCTGGTCTGGGACGAGGCGCAGCTCATCAACGGCGTCGACCCGGACTTCCACCGCCGGGACCTCGCCGACGCCATCGAGGCGGGCGCCCACCCGCAGTGGGAGCTGGGCATCCAGACCTTCCCCGACACCCCGGACCAGACCTTCGAGGGCATCGACCTGCTGGACCCGACGAACCTGGTCCCCGAGGAACTCGCGCCGGTGCAGCCCGTCGGGCTGCTGACGCTGAACCGCAACCCGTCGAACTACTTCGCCGAGACCGAGCAGGTGGCCTTCCACGTCGGCCACCTGGTGCCCGGTATCGACGTCACCGACGACCCGCTGCTCGCGGGGCGGCTGTTCTCCTACCTCGACACGCAGATCACGCGTCTGGGCGGGCCCAACTTCCCGCAGCTGCCGATCAACCGCCCCCAGGCGCCGGTCAACGACATGCTGCGCGACGGCATGCACCAGACCGCCGTGCACCGCGGGGTCGCGCCCTACCGGCCCAACTCCCTCGACGGCGGCTGCCCGTTCACCGCCGGGGCGGACGCGGGCGCCTTCATGGAGGCGCCGGTGCGGGTTCCGGAGTCGACGAAGGTGCGCGAGGCTCCGGAGTCGTTCGCCGACCACTTCAGCCAGCCCCGCCGGTTCTGGCTGAGCATGAGCCCGGTGGAGCGCGAGCACATCATCGGCGCCTACACCTTCGAGCTGGGCAAGTGCTACGAGCAGGCCATCAGGGAGCGGACTCTCCAGGTGCTGGCCAACATCGACCCCGAGCTGTGCGCGGGCGTCGCCGAGGGCCTCGGCCTGCCCGCCCCGCAGCCGACCGTGCCGCTGGCCGACGTCGAGCCCAGCCCGGCGCTGTCCCAGGTCGGCGGGGTCTGGCCGACCGAGGGCCGGGTCGTCGGCATCGTGACCGGCGGGGCCGACCTGGAGGGCGTCACGGCGGTGCGGGAGGCGGTGCTGAACGCGGGGATGGTGCCGCTGGTCGTGGCACCGACCGGCGGCACCATCGGCTCGGGCGACGGGGCGCTGACCGTCCAGCGCAGCTACGTCACCGCCCGGTCCGTCGAGTTCGACGCCGTACTGCTGGCGGGGACGCCCGACATGGGCGGTGACGCGCACACCCCGCGGGACTACAAGGCGGCTCCGACTCCCGCCCGGCCGGGGACGATCGACCCGCGGGTGAGCCTGCTGGTGTCGGAAGCGTTCCGGCACGGCAAGGCGATCGGCGTCTGGGCGGGCGGTGAGGCCGCGCTCGACGCGTCGGGCGTGCCCGCGGACGCTCCCGGTGTGGTCGTCGCCGACTCCGGTACCGGGGCCCTGGAGCAGATCACGCGGCTGATGGGCTCCCACCGCGTGTGGGAACGCTTCACCACCCCCCGGGGCTGATCCGCGCGTACGCCCGACGGGCCGGTCGCCGAGGTCGGCGGCCGGCCCGTCGGCGTGCCCGGCACGGGACGGTGTCCGGGGCCGTCGCGGCCTCCTCGGCCTCTCGGCGGCGCCCCGGGAACGGGAGGAGGCCGGGGCCCGGTCCCGGGTCACGCCGCCGGCCCCGCGGACTCCCCCCGGGGGACCAGGACGCGCAGTGCCCCCGGCAGCACCCGGGCCGTGACGGGGACGACGGCCTCGACCTCGCCGTCGGCGCCGTAGGGGACGACCCGGTCGGTCTCGACACGGACCTCCCTGCCGCGCAGGACCCGGACCTGGGGCCTGTGGACGTGGGCCCCCGTCCCCAACTCGTTCATGAGGGCGAAGAACAGCCGCCGCGGCGCCTCGTGGATCATCACCACCTCCAGCAGGCCGTCGTCCACCCGGGCGGAGGGGGCGATCAGGCGGTTGGAGCCGTAGTAGCCCGAGTTGGCGGCCACCACGGTGTAGCCGGTGAACGCGTGCTCCCGGCCGTCGACGGTGACCCGGTAGCGTGTCGCGCGCCAGCCGGCGACGGCGCGCAGGGCGCCCGTGTAGTAGGAGGCGGTGCCGCGCAGCAGGCGCGCGTGGTTGGCGTGGTGGTTGGCGAGCGCGTCGACACCGGCGTAGACGCTGCCGAGCACGACGGTGCGGTCGTGGACGGCCGAGGTGACCTCGATGGTGTCGACGGGACGGGGCTCACCGTGCAGCAGCACCCCGGCCAGTGCCGCCGGCCCGGTGGGCAGCCGCAGGGCGCGGGCGAAGTCGTTGCCGCGGCCGGCCGGGACCAGCCCGAGCGGGGCACCAGTGCCGCTGAGGGCACCGCCGATCGCACCGGCCATGCCGTCACCGCCGACGGCGAGCACGACCCGGCCCCGCCGTCCGGCCCGCCGGGCGAGTTCCCGGGCGTGCGGGAGGCTGCGGCTGTACTCGGTCTCCAGCTCCGCGCCCGCCTCCCGCAGCAGCCGCGCCACCCCGAGCAGCGCGGCGGCCGAGGTGGCGCCGCCCGCGGTGGGGTTGACGACGGCGGTGAACTGTCGCATCGATCTGCCTCCGGGCTGACGGGTGGTGCCGGACTGTTGTCTCACGGGGGCGGGGGCGCCTCGGCGGGCGGGGCGCCGGTCGGCACGGGGGCTCCTGCCGTCCGGGACCGGGCAGCAGCGGGCGCCAGGACTCAGGGCGCGGGCAGGAGGACGCCGGGGCTGAGCAGCCCGGCGGGGTCCAGGCTCCGCTTGACGGCGCGCAGGGCCGCTACGCCGAGAGCGCCCGCCTCCCGGACGTACCAGTCGCGGTGGTCGGTGCCGACTCCGTGGTGGTGGGTGATGGTGCCGCCCGCGGCGAGGATCGCCTCGTTGGCCGCGTGCTTGGCCCGGGTCCAGTGCGCCACGGCGTCGTCGCCCCGGGCCGAGACGACGGTGAAGTACAGGGAGGCGCCGTTCTCGTAGACGTGCGAGATGTGGCACATCACCAGGGGCGGGGTGCCGGCCCCGGTGAGCGTGCCGGTGAGCGCCTCGCACACGGCGGCGTACAGCGCGGGGACGCGGGACCAGTAGGCCGCCGTCTCCAGGGTCTCGGCGAGCGCCCCGGCGTCGAGCAGGGAGTCGCGCAGATAGGGCGCCGAGTAGCGGCCCTGGGCCCAGTGTTCCCCCGGCTCCGCGCCGGCGAAGGTGCCGCCGCACGCGCCGAGCACGTCGGCGGCGCCCTCGCGGCGGTGCGTGGTGTCCTGCCGGGTGCCCTCGAAGCCGACGACCGCCAGGCACCCGGCCTCCTGCCCGGCGAGGGGGGCGCCGATGGCGTCGGGCCGGGCGAGGCCGACCAGCGTCTCGGTCTCGTCGGACAGCCGCAGCACCGTGGGGCGCGGTCCGTCCTGGGCGAGGCGGCGCAGCGCGGCGGCGCCCTGGTCGAAGGAGGCGAAGCGCCAGCCCTCGTAGCGGCGGACCTCGGGAGCGGGCCGCACCCGCACGGTGACCGACGTGATGACACCGAAGGCGCCCTCCGAGCCCAGGACGAGCTGGCGCAGGTCGGGGCCGGCCGCCGAGCGCGGGGCGCGGCCGGTGTCGAGGGTGCCCTCGGGGGTGGCGAGGGTGAGGCCCAGGACCATCTCGTCGAAGCGTCCGTAGCCGGCGGAGGCCTGGCCGCTGGAGCGGGTCGCGGCGAAGCCGCCGAGGGTGGCCCACTCGTAGGACTGGGGGAAGTGGCCGAGCGTGTAGCCCCGTGCGGCGAGCAGCGCCTCGGCCTCGGGTGCGCGCAGGCCGGGTTGCAGGGTCGCGGTGCGGGAGGTCTCGTCGAGGTCGAGCAGGCGGTCCATGCGGCGCAGGTCGAGGGCGACGAAGCCGCCGCGGCGGCCGGGGGCGAGGCCGCCGACGACGGAGGTGCCGCCGCCGAAGGGCACCAGGGCCAGACCGTGCGCGGCGCAGGCCCGCAGGACGGCGAGCACGTCCTCGTGGCCGGCCGGGAGGACGACGGCGGCCGGGGCGTCGGCGGTGTCGCCGCTTCGCATCCGCAGCAGGTCGGGGGTGGACTTGCCGCGGGTGTGCCGGATGCGGCTCTCCACGTCCGTACGCACGTGCTCCGGACCGCCGACGGCGGCCTCCAGGGCGCGGCGGGCGGCCTCGTCCGGCGGTGACACCGGTACGTCGATCTCCTCCAGCGGGACGGCGGCGGTCTCGTGGGGCGGCACGCCGAGCAGTTCGCGCAGCAGCCCGGTCACCGTGTCGGGCAGCGGCGTCGCCCTGGCCGGGTCGCCCCAGCCGTTCCACAACATGTCCATCGCCTGTCGTCCTCACGGTCGGTGCGGGGTTGCCGGCTGCGCGGCCCCACGGGCGTTACACTGTTACACATGACGCCTAACCGTCACAACAACGCGAGCCGGCCGAACGCCGCGGACAACGACACGGTGCTGGACGCCGTACGCGACTGCGTGCTCGCCGTCGGGGTCCGCCGCACCACGATGACCGACGTCGCCCGCCGCGCCGGTCTCTCCCGGATGACGCTGTACCGGCGCTGGCCCGACGTGCGGTCCCTGGTCGGCGACCTGATGACCCGGGAGTGGATCGCCGTGGCCACCGACGCCGTCCCCGCGTCCCGGCCGGGTGCGCACGCGCGCCTGCGCGTCGTCGAGGGGCTGGTGACCGGGGTCGGGGCGTTCCGCGCCCACCCGCTCTTCCGCAAGATCGTCGACGTCGACCCCGAGCTGCTCCTGCCCTACGTGCTCGACCGGCGCGGAGCCAGCCAGGAGGCCCTGCTGGAGCTGCTGGCCGACGCGCTCGGCGAGGGTCACGCCGACGGGTCGGTGCGACCGGACCACCTCGGGCGGCAGGCACGGTCGGTGCTGCTGATCGTCCAGTCCTTCGCCCTGTCGCTGCGGACCATGGCCGACGAGGACGACGCCGAGCTGACCTCCACGGCCTTCCTCGCGGAGCTGCGGACCATCCTGGAGAGGACCCTCGCGCCATGAGCCCGGCCGGCGACCCCGCCACCGGGTCCTCCCTGTCCGCCGCACGCCGCTCGCGCGAGCTGAGCGACACCGTCGGCGGCCCGGTCGTGGACGTCCTGGTCGTCGGGCTCGGCGCCACCGGCGCGGGCACCGCGCTGGACGCCGCGGCCCGCGGGCTGAGCGTCGTCGCGGTGGACGCCCACGACCTCGCCTTCGGCACCTCGCGCTGGAGCTCCAAGCTCATCCACGGCGGTCTGCGCTATCTCGCCTCCGCCCAGCTCGACGTCGCCCACGAGAGCGCGGTGGAGCGCGGTGTGCTGATGGCACGCACCGCGCCGCACCTGGTACACGCCCAGCCGTTCGTGCTGCCGCTGACGCCGCTGGTCCCCCGCGGCCGGGCCGCGCTGGCGTGGGCCGGGTTCCGGGCCGGCGACACCCTGCGCCTGGCGGCGCGCACGGCCCGGTCCACGCTGCCCGCGCCGCGCCGGCTGTCGGCGGTGGAGACCCGCCACCTCGCTCCGGCGGTGCGCTCCCACGGGTTGCGCGGCGGGCTGCTGTCCTGGGACGGACGGCTCACCGACGACGCCCGGCTGGTGACCGCGCTCGCCCGGACCGCCGCCGCCCGCGGTGCCCGCGTCCTGACCCGCGTCCGGGCGCTGGAGCTGACCGCCTCCGGCGCGCGGGTGCGCGACGAACTCACCGGTGAGGAGGGCGTGATCCGCGCCCGTGCGGTCATCAACGCCTCGGGCGTGTGGGCCGGCGGCCTCGTGGACGGCATCCGGGTGCGGCCCTCCCGCGGCACCCACCTCGTGCTGCGCTCCGACCGGCTCGGCCCGCTCCCCGCGGGTCTGCACGTGCCGGTCCCCGGCGAGACCAACCGCTTCGTGCTGGTCCTCCCCCAGGGCGACGGCCGCGTCTACGTCGGGCTGACCGACGAACCCGTCGACGGGGACGTCCCGGACGTGCCCGAGGTGCCCGAGACCGACGTCGGCTTCCTGCTCGACGTGCTCGGTTCCGTACTGGACGTGCCGGTCCACCGCGAGGACGTGGTGGGCGCCTTCGCGGGCCTGCGGCCCCTGCTGGACACCACGTCCGCCGGCCGGCCCGAGGGATCCCGCACGGCGGACGTCTCGCGCCGGCACGCGGTGCTCACCTCGTTCCAGGGCGTGATCACCGTGGTCGGCGGCAAGCTCACCACGTACCGGCGCATGGCCGAGGACGCCGTGGACGCCGCCGTCGCCGCCCGCCGGCTCGGCGCCGGCCCGTCCCCCACCGCCGCGCTCCCCCTGGTCGGCGCCGCCGCCCCCGACGTCCTGGCCGCGCTGCGGGCGCCGCGCCGCCTGGTGCGGCGCTACGGCACCGAGGCACCGGCCGTACAGGCCCTCGCCGCCCGGGACGCCCGGCTCGGCGAGCGGGTCCTGCCGGACCACCCCGTCACGCGGGCCGAGCTGCTCTGGGCGCTGCGCCACGAGGGCGCCCTGGACGAGGCCGACCTGCTCGACCGGCGCACCCGCATCGGTCTGGTGCCCGAGGACCGGGCGGCGGCGCTGGAGGCCGCACGCGACCTGGTCGGCGGGGCCGGGGCCCGGCGGGGCTGAGACCTGCCGGGGCAGCGGGCACAGGGCCGGCGGGCGCCGGTCAGCCGTCCTGGACGGCCTTGCGGACCTTCGCCTCGATCTTGTGCCGGGACTGGCCCCCCTCCTTGACGTACTCGGTCATCGCGGTCTGCGCGTCCCGGTCCAGGTCGCGCCAGGCCCGTACGGCCGTCTCGTAGGTGTGCGACTGCCGCGGGGTCCACCGGTGCTGCGTGGGAGGCCCGTACGAGTCGCGCAGTTCCTCGACCCGGCGCCGCGCCAGATCCGCCGCGCGACGCTTGTGCACGAGCTCCTCGAATGTGTGATCCACCACACTTCGACCGTAGTCAGAGGAGCGCTCTCGCGCGCGTCGGGGCCGTTACCGCCGGTCGCGGTGGCCCCCGGTCCGTCACAAGTGGTCCACACGGGCTCCCGAGAGCCTTAACATCGAGCGACCGACGACGGCCGGGCATATGCGAGAGGTGAGGAAAACGTGGCGGACATCGAGGGAGCGGCAGTACCGGAGCGGCTGCTGATCACCCGTACCACCACGGGCGACGGCGTCAGCGTCGTCACCCTCGCCGGTGAGGTCGATCTCGACGGCAGCAGCCAGCTCAGCGACGTCCTGCTGTCCTGCGTGCAGACGACTCCGGGCACGGTCGTCGACTTCGGCGAGGTGGGCTTCCTGGACTCCAGCGGCATCAACGTGCTCATCACCGCCCACCGGGCCGCGGAGTCCCGCGGCGTCTGGTTCCGGATCGCCGCGCCGCAGCACGCCGTGGAGCGCGTGCTGCAGCTCGTGGGCGTCGACACGCTCATCAGCTGCTTCCCGACCGTCGACCAGGCCCTGGCCTCCTGAGGCGGGGCGCGTCAGCGCAGCGGCAGGCGCGCGTGGACGGTCTTGCCCGTGGCGTTGGGTTTGGTGATGACCTCGTCGCACAGCCGGGTCACGATCTCCAGACCGTGCCGGCCCACCCGCAGGGGGTCGCGGGGCAGGAAGGTGGGATAGCCCTCCCCCGTGTCCGACACCGCGATCTCCACGCCGTCCTCCGCCAGCGTCAGCTCCAGGCGGCAGGGGCCGGGAGCGTGACGGAGCGCGTTGGTCACCAGCTCGCTGACGACCAGGCGGGCGGCGTCCAGGAAGGTGTCGGCCGGTTCCACGCCCTGCGCGGCGAGTCTCGCGACGAAGCCGTGCACGACGTCCCGGGAGGCCGGGATCATCGCCGAACCGCCCCTGAACTCCACCACCGTGGACACGACCGGTGCGTCCGCGGCATCGGGTCTGCGCGCCGGAGTCATACAGAGCCTCACCGTCCGGTACGGGGCCGATAGAGGAGAGCGCGGGCCCCGGCCCTTCACGATACGCACCGGGGCGCTGCTCGCGATCTCTTTGCCCCAACTTCCGCCGGACTCGCCGTTATTCGGACAGGCTCGGGCCGAGTGTGCCGTACAGCGCGCCGTCCCGGTCGGTGTCGGGCACGCGAGGGGGCGCACCGGCCCGCCGGGCCTCGTCGGGCCCGAAAGGCCGGTGCGCCGGGCGGTTCAGGAGGCGGTGCAGGCTCCGACCGCGGGCGCGGCGTCGCTGCCGTTCTTCGTCACGGTGAAGCCGAAGCTGGTCGACGCGCCGGCCGCCAGGGGGCCGTTCCAGCTCGGCCGGGCCGTCATGACGCTGCCGCCGCCGTCCCAGGTGGTCGTGGCGTTCCAGGCCGCCTGGACCCGTTGCGGCGAGGGGAAGGTGACGGTCGTCGACCAGGAGCCGATGGGCTCGCTGCCCGCGGTGATGGTGACCTGGCCGTTGTAGCCGCCGTTCCAGTCCGCGGTCCGGGTGTACGTGGCGGTGCAGGACGCCGTGCCGTCGCCCGGGTCACCGCCGCCGTCACCGCCGAGGGCCGTGAGGACGGCGCCGTAGGCGGGCTTGGCACGGTAGTCGCCGTCGAACAGCAGCGGGGTGCCGGCGCTGCGCCACGAGTACCTGTCGGTCACGCCCCAGACGGTGATGCCGGTGCAGCGGTCCACGGCGAGGCAGGCCGTGACCACGCGGGCGTAGCTGTCGGCCTGGGCGGTGCCGGAGCCCTCGATGTCGAGCTCGGTGATCTGGACGTCGACGCCGAGGTCGGCGAAGCGCTGGAGGTTGGCCTGGAAGTCGGCGGGGACCGGGGAGTTGCCGTTGAAGTGCCCCTGGAATCCGACGCAGTCGATGGGCACGCCACGGGACCTGAAGTCCTGGACCATCCGGTAGACGGCGGTGCTCTTCGCGTTGACGCCGTCGGTGTTGTAGTCGTTGTAGCAGAGCTTGGCGGCCGGGTCGGCGGCGCGGGCGGTGCGGAACGCCTCCTCGATGAAGCCGTCGCCCAGCTTGTCCTGGAACGGCGAGCTGCGCCGGGCCCCGCTGCCGCCGTCCTGGAACGCCTCGTTGACCACGTCCCAGCTGTGGATCCGGCCCTTGTAGTGACCCATCACGCGGTTGATGTGGTCGTTCATGGCGGTGCGCAGGTCGGCCGCGCCGAGACCGCCCACCCAGGGGGGCAGCTGGGAGTGCCAGACCAGGGTGTGACCGCGGACGTCCATGCCCTGGCCGCGGGCGTGGTTCACGACTTGGTCGGCGGCCGCGAAGGTGAAGGTGCCGCGGGTGGGCTCGGTGGCGTCCCACTTCATCTCGTTCTCGGGGGTCGCCGAGGTGAACTCGCGGTTCAGCGTGGCGGTGTAGCCGGCCTCGTCGAGGTGGTTCGCGGCGACGGCGGCACCGAAGGAGCGGCCCTGGCCGGCCGCCGCCGACCCGAGCGTGTCGGCGGCTTCGGCGGAGTGGGCCGCGGTCGTGAGCGCCGCGGCGGCCACGAGGCCGGCGGTGGCGGCTCCCGCCAGTCGTAACAGAGTCATGCGCATGTCATCCCGTTCCCTGAATCGGTGTGCGGAGGCCGTTCGGAAGGGCGAGACCATTCGAAAGTTTCGTTCAGCTTTCCGAATGTCGCGGAGGAGGTTACGGACTCCGGCCCGCGAGGTCAACGCCCGTCGCGCTCACCCGTACGGCCCGACCGCGTGCGCCACCCGGGTCCGTGGCGCATCCTTGGTGTGTCGCCCGCGTGACGGCGCACGGACGAGGTGGGGCCGATGACTGCAGGCGCCGACGACGCAGACCGGATGCCCGCGAGGCTGCCGGAGCTGCTGATCGACGCCTCCGCCCACGCGATCAGCGCCGCCGACGGCCACGCCGGCGGGGTCTACCTCCCCTCCCGCACGCCCGGCCTGCTGCGGCTGGCCGTCCTCGCCGGGCTGCCGGGACCGCTGTTCAGACCCTGGTGGCAGCTCCACACCGACAGCCCCTTCCCCGTGGCCGACGCCTTCCGGCGGGGGGTGCGGGTGGTGCTCGCCAACGCCGCCGAGACGATGCGCCGCTATCCGCAGTTCGCGGCCGGCCTGCCGTTCCCCTTCGGGTCCCTGTACGTGCCCGTCGTCGGCGCGGCGCGGACGTACGGCGTCCTGACCGTCCTGCGGCCCGCCGCCTCGGACATCGCCGAGGTGGTCGAGGGCGTGGAGCGGATGGAGCGGCTGGCGCGGGAGCTGGGCGCGGCACTGGAACGGCTGGGCGACGGTCCCGACGCGCCGCCCGCCCTCTGGGACGGCGAACCCCTGTGCGTCCGGCCGCCCGCGTCGGTACGGCACCCGCAGCACGCCGGAAGCTTCGCCTGGGACCCGACCACCGGCGCCGTCCTCCTCGACGAGCCGCTGCGCGCCCTGCTCGGCCCGGACCGGATCGCCGGGGAGGCCGCGACCACGCTCGACGCCCTCACCCGCACCCTGGCTCCCGACGACGGTCACCGGATCGCCGCGGCCCTGCGCCAGACGGCCGGCGGCCTGCCGGCCCCGCTCCCCCTGCACGTGCGGACCGCGGACGGCGCCCTGCTCCTGGTGGAGCTGTGGCGCCCCCAGGGCCCGCCGGGCGCCGGCGGAGCGGTGCGGGGCGTCGTACGCGACCCGTCCACCACCACCGTGGCCGACGCGGCGGCCGACCTGCTGCCGGACGGCGTGTTCTGCATGGACCGGCTGGGCACGATCGTCTACGCCAACCGGCGCGCCGCCGAACTGCTGGGCCGGCCGCGGGCACGGCTGCGCGGCCGTTCCCTCTGGGAGGCCGTGCCCTGGCTGGACCAGGCCGCCTGCGAGGACCACCTGCGCGGCGCTCTGCTCACCCCCGGGCCGGTCCGCTTCCACGTCCGGCGCCCGCCCGACGGCAGCCGCCGCACCACGCCGCAGCCTTACGAGGGGGACTGGCTCGCCGTCGACGTGCACCCCGGGCCGGACCTGCTGACCGTCGCGCTCCGCCCGGCCAACCGGGTGGCGGACGCGACCGCCGGTCTCACCCCCGGCCACGACACCCCGGGGGCGGTGACGGCCGACGCCCCCGCGCCGGACGCCGCCGCCGTCACGGCGCCCGTGTACCGCCCGATCGTCCTGGCCGTGGCCCTCACCGAGGCGGTCACCGCCCGCCAGGTGTCCGCCGTGGTCATGCGGGAACTGCTCCCGGCGTTCGGCGGCCGACGGCTCGCCATCTACCTGCTCCAGGAGCGGCACCTGCACCTGGCCTGGGAGACCGGCTTCCCGCCCGGCTTCCTGGCGCCCTTCGAGGGGGTGGCGCTGGACGCCCGGCTGCCCGGGGTGGAGACGCTGACCAGCGGCCGGCCGCTCTTCTTCGGCTCGATGCAGGCGCTGGCCGCCGCGTACCCCGGCATCCCGCTGGACGCCGCGGAGGGCGCCCGCGCCTTCCTGCCGCTGATCGCCTCCGGACGCCCGGTCGGCTCGTGCATCCTCGGTTTCGACCGCGTCCGCAGCTTCGGCACCGAGGAGCGCACGGTGCTCACCGCCCTCGCCGGGGTGATCGCGCAGGCGATGGAGAGGGCCCGGCGCTACGAGTCGGAGACCGCACTCGCCCGGGGGCTTCAACGGGTGCTCCTGCCCCGGCGGCTGCCGGCGCACCCCCTGCTGGAGACCGCGGGACGCTATGTGCCCGGGACCCAGGGCATGGACGTGGGCGGGGACTGGTACGACGTCGTCGCCTCGGGGGACGGCATGGCCCTGGTCATCGGCGACGTACAGGGGCACGGGGTGCAGGCGGCGGCCACCATGGGGCAACTGCGCAGCGCCGTGCGCGCCTTCGCCCTCGGCGACCGGCCGCCCGACGAGGTGCTGAGCGGCGTCAACCACCTGCTGACCGATCTGGACCCGGGTCTCTTCGCGAGCTGCTGCTACCTCCGGCTGGACCCGGCCACCGGACGGGTCTGCGCGGCCCGCGCGGGACACCCGCCGCCCCTTCTGCGCCACCCGGACGGACGCACCGAGGCGCTGGACCTGCCCGGCGGGGTGGTGCTCGGCGTGGACCCCGGCGCCCGGTACCCGCTGACGGAGTTCCGGATCGGCCCCGGCGCCGTGCTCGCCCTGTACACGGACGGGCTGGTGGAGCGGCCCGGCACCGACATCGACGAGGGCATCACCGCCCTCGGACTGGCCCTGTCCGAGGCCGGCGCGGCCGACGCACGGCCGGGTGGCCCTCCGCTGGCGGGCATCGCCGACCGGCTCATCGTCACCGCCCGCCACGCCACGGACCGCCCCGACGACATCGCCCTGCTGCTCGCCACCCGCCGCCGGCACGGCGGGCCGCGGTGAGCGCGCCTGCGGGCCCCGGCCCCGCGGTCCGTCCCGTCACCGAAGGCGTCCCTCGCCTCCCCGGGCCCGGCAGTGTAGACATGGGCACATGGTCCGACTGAGGGGTCGATCGGGAGAACGGTCACCCCGTCGTCCCAGCGTCCCGCCCGTCCGGCACCGGCGGGACGCGGGCCGGCCACGGCGGGGAGAGGACGCGGGACGGCGGCGCACCGCGGCGCTGCGCTCGGCCCTGTCCGGACGCAGCGTCGCCGGCCAGGTCTTCGCCATGAACGTGGTCATCGTGCTGCTGCTCGTGGTCGCCGCGGCCGTCGCGCTGGTGCTCCAGGTACGGCACGACAGCGACGTGGAGGCCCGCAACCGGTCGGTCTCCGTGGCCGCGACGTTCGCGAACTCCCCCGGCATCCGCGAGGCGCTGCGCGCCCCCGACCCCACCGCGGTCCTCCAGCCGCGGGCGGAGGCGACGCGCGAGGCGACCGGCGTGGACTTCGTCGTCGTCATGAACACCGACGGGATCCGCTACACCCATCCCAAGCCCGACCGGATCGGCAAGCAGTTCGTGGGGGACATCGCCCCCGCGCTGGCCGGGGAGACGGTGACCGAGGAGATCGAGGGGACCATCGGCCCGCTGGTCCAGGCGGTGGTCCCCGTCGAGGCGGCCGACGGAGAGGTCGTGGGCCTCGTCTCGGCCGGCATCACGACGGAGAACGTGGGCGGCGTCGCCGACCGGCAGCTGCCGCTGGTGCTGACCGCCGCGGCCGTCGGGCTCGCTCTGGCCACCGGCGGCACCGCGCTCGTCAGCCGGCGCCTGCTGCGGCAGACGCACGGCCTGGGACCGCACGAGATGACCCGGATGTACGAACACCACGACGCGGTCCTGCACAGCGTCCGGGAAGGCGTGCTCATCGTCGGCGGGGAGGGCCGGCTGCTGCTCGCCAACGACGAGGCGCGGCGCCTGCTCGACCTGCCGCCCGACGCCGAGGGACGGCACGTCCTGCGCCTCGGCCTCCCGGACGACACGGCGGAGCTGCTGACCTCCGGGCGGGTCGCCACCGACGAGGTCCACCTGGTCAAGGACCGGTTGCTGGCGGTCAACCAGCGGCCCACGGACGTACGGGGCGGCCCGGCCGGCAGCGTCGCCACCCTCCGCGACTCCACGGAGCTGCGGTCCCTGTCCGGCCGGGCCGAGACCGCGCGCGAACGCCTGGACATCCTGTACGCCGCGGGCGTGGCCGTCGGCACCGGACTGGACGTCGGCCGGACCGCCGAGGAGCTGGCGGAGCTGGCCGTGCCCCGGTTCGCGGACTACGTGAGCGTGGACCTGTTCGACACCGTACTGGCCGGCGGCCAGCCGGAGGGCGTGACCCCGTTGCGCCGCACGGCCCTCAGGGGCATCCGCGAGGACGTCCCGCTCTACCCGGCGGGCCGGAAGCTGCGCTTCGTGGCGACCTCCCCGCAGGGCCGGTCCCTGGACACCGGGCGGCCCGTGCTGGAGCCCCGGCTCGGCAAGGCCCGGGGCTGGCAGGCCCAGGACCTCGAACGCTCCGCCCAGGTCGTGGCGTACGGCGTCCACTCGCTGATCACCGTGCCGCTGCGCGCGGGCACCCTGACGCTCGGGGTGGTCAGCTTCTGGCGTTCGGAGAGGCCCGAGCCGTTCGACGAGGACGAACTGGCCCTGGCCGAGGAGCTGGTCGCACGCGCCGCGGTCTCCATCGACAACGCGCGCCGCTACACGCGCGAGCACAGCATGGCGGTGACCCTCCAGCGCAGTCTGCTGCCCCGCAGGATGCCCGAACAGAACGCCCTGGACGTGGCCTACCGGTACCTGCCCGCCCAGGCGGGGGTCGGCGGGGACTGGTTCGACGTACTGCCCCTGTCGGGCGCCCGTGTCGCGCTCGTGGTCGGCGACGTCGTCGGTCACGGGTTGCACGCCGCGGCCACCATGGGGCGGCTGCGGACGGCGGTGCACAACTTCACCGCCCTCGACCTGCCGCCCGACGAGCTGCTCGGTCTGCTGGACGAGCTGGTCGGCCGCATCGACCAGGACGAGGCGGCCGACGACGGCACCGCCCCGGTCACCGGCGCGACCTGCCTCTACGCGATCTACGACCCGGTTTCCGGCACCTGTGTGGCGGCCCGGGCGGGGCACCCGCCGCCGGCGCTGATCCGGCCCGACGGCAGCGTGGAGTTCCCCGAGGTACCCGCCGGTCCGCCCCTGGGCCTGGGCGGCCTCCCGTTCGAGACGACCGAGCTGCACCTGGCGGAGGGCAGCCGGCTGGTGCTGTACACCGACGGGCTGGTCGAGGACCGGGAGCACGACATCGACGTCGGCCTGGAGCACCTGCGCCGGGCGCTGGAGTCGGCCGGCGAGTCACCCGAGGAAACCTGCCGGACCGTCCTCGACGCCCGGCTCCCGGACCGGCCGGGGGACGACATCGCCCTGCTGGTCGCCCGCACCCGTGCGCTCGGTCCCGACCGGGTCGCCGAGTGGCAGGTCCCGAACGACCCGGCGGCGGTCGGCGAGGTGCGGGCCCGGGTCACACGGCGGCTGGCCGCGTGGGGGCTGGACGAGCTGGCGTTCACGACGGAGCTGATCCTGAGCGAGCTGGTCACCAACGCCATCCGGTACGGCGGGGAGACCGTGCAGGTCAGGATGGTGCACGACCGCAGCCTGATCTGCGAGGTGTTCGACAGCAGCAGTACTTCGCCGCACCTTCGCTACGCGGCCATGACGGACGAGGGCGGACGCGGACTCTTCCTCGTCGCGCAGCTCGCCGAGCGCTGGGGGACGCGTTACACACCGGCCGGAAAGGTCATCTGGGCCGAGCAGCCGGTGCCCTGACGGAGGCGGGCGCCGCTCCCGGACCGCGGAACAGGAGGAGTCCCCCCGCGACACCGGCCGGGGCGGCACGGCGCAGCGCGTCCCCCTGTGGGAGGGCGGCGGCGACCCGGACCCCGGCCCGCCGCCGGACCGGCACGTGTACGGAGACAGCTGTCCCATCGACCGGCCCCACCGCCCCCGAGCGGGCTCCACCGGGCACGACGCGGGCCCCACCGGGCACGACGCGGGCCGCGGGACCGGCCGTGTGCCGGTTCCGCGGCCCATGTGCCGCCGTCCGTTCCGGTGTCAGTGCCGGAACGCGTCCTTGCCCTTCTCCTTGGCCTGCCGGGCATCGCCCTTGGACTGCTCGGCGCGGCCCTCGGCCGTCATCCTCTCGTTGCCGACGGCCCGGCCGACCGTTTCCTTGGCCTTCCCCTCGGCCTGCTCCGTCTTGGCCTTGGACTTCTGATTGCCGGCCACAGTGGTCCACCTCTCGGCGTTGGCTTGTGATGTCCCGCCCCTACGGGTCGCCCGGCTCGCCGGCGTCAAACCCGCGGACGGCCGCCGGGGTGACCGGACGACCGCGGGGTAGGCGGAGCGTCAAGGCAGATCCGTCGTCGACTCGGAGGAACGTCATGGCCGGAGTACTGAACCGGATCAAGCGGTTCGCGCGCAGCCCCCAGGGCCGTCGCGTGACCGAACAGGCCCGTCGGGCCGCCTCGGACCCCCGCCGTCGGGCGCAGGCCCAGCAGATGCTGCGCAGGTTCGGCAAGCGCCGCTGAACCCGCCGGGCCGGTGCCGCCGGAGGCCCGTCTCAGCCGTGACCCGCGTGGGTGTGGCTGTGGGACGCCTCCGGCGGGCAGCGCCCGTCACCGCCGGAGCGGTCCCGCCGCCAGTCGAGGACCGCGACGGCCAGCGCGCACAGCATGGCGGCGACCCCGGAGCCGACCGACAGGGCCACGGCGTCCTGGTAGTCGTCGTGGGCGTTGAGCGTCAGGTAGAAGAGCCCGGGCAGCGCGGCGGTGCCCACGGCGCCGCCCAGCCGCTGCCCCGTCTGCAGGGCACCCCCGGCGGCGCCCGCCATCCGCACCGGGACGTCCCGCAGCGTCATGGTGATGTTCGGGGAGATCACACAGCCGCTGCCGAGCCCCCCGACCAGCAGGGCCGGAGCCGCGAGCAGGGCGGCACGGTCGGCGGGCGCGAGCCACAGCACCAGCGTGGTGACGCCCAGTCCGGTCATCACGCCGACGAGCCCCCAGACGGTCAGCAGCCGCCCCAGACGTTCCACGAGCCGGCCCGCCACGGCCGCGGCGACGGCGGAACCCACGGCGAACGGGGTCACCGCCAGTCCGGACATGAGGGGCGAGTAGCCCAGCCCGTTCTGGAAGAAGAGCGCGAAGACGAGCCACACGCCGCTGAACCCAACGAAGTACAGGGCGGCCAGGCCCGCGCCGGTGGCGTAGCCGCGGGTCTCGGTGAGCAGCGCGGGGTCCAGCAGCGGCTCCCCGCCGCGGTGGGCGACGCGGCGCTCCCAGCGCGCGAAGGCGGCCAGGACGAGCGCCCCCACCGGAAACAGCCACCACACCCTGCCCACCCCGCCACCCTCGGCGAGCACCAGGGGCAGCATCAGGGCCAGGATGCCGGCGCCGAGGAGCACGACACCCACCGGGTCCAGCCGGCCCCGGCCGCCGGGCGCCACCCGGGGCAGCAGGCGCAGGCCCAGCAGGAGCGCCAGCACGCCGACCGGCACGTTGACGTAGAAGATCCACCGCCAGCCCCCGGGGCCCGCCAGTGCCAGGATGAGGCCGCCGACGACCGGCCCCACCGCGCTGGACACCCCCACGGTGGCACCGAAGAGCCCGAACGCCCGTCCTCGCTCCGCGCCCCGGAACAGTTGCTGGATGAGCGCCGAGTTCTGCGGCGCGAGGCTGCCCGCGGCGACTCCCTGGGCGATGCGGGCGACCACCAGCAGTTCGATGCCGGGCGCGGCCCCCGCCGCGGCGCTGCAGACCACGAAGGCGGCCAGCGCGGCGAGGAAGACCCGGCGTCTGCCGAACGCGTCGCCGATCCGGCCGGCCGTGACCAGGGTCAGGGCGAACGCGAGGGCGTAGCCGGACACCACCCACTGCACGGACGCCGCCGAGGCGTGCAGTTCGCGCTGCAGGGACGGCAGGGCGACGGCGACGATCGTCACGTCCAGCAGCGTCATGAAGCCGGCGACCAGCGTCACCCACAGGCCCCGCCACCGGTCGGGATCCGGGCGTTCGTCCGGACGGTGCACGGGGGCTCCCCTCGTTCCTCATGAGACGGGTGCGGGACGCGCTCGCCGCGCCCCACGCCTGCGTCACCCGTGGTGGAGATCTGAAACCCGCGCCACAAAGGACAACCGTGAGATCTCATAAGTCGGCCTTATGCCCTCATAGGCCGGACCCGCGTACCGACTTAGGCATGCCTTAGTTTAGGCTTCCCGGTGAGTCGATCTGTCGCCGCTCGAAGGGAATCGAACATGCCCCGCCCTCTGCGGGTCGCCATCGTCGGATCCGGCCCCGCCGGGATCTACGCCGCCGACGCGCTGCTCAAGTCCGAAGTGGCCGCCGACCCGGGCGTCTCCATCGACATCTTCGAGCGCATGCCCGCCCCGTTCGGACTGATCCGGTACGGCGTCGCTCCCGACCACCCGCGGATCAAGGGCATCATCACCGCCCTGCACCAGGTGCTCGACAAGCCGCAGATCCGCCTCTTCGGCAATGTGGACTACCCGACCGACCTGAGCCTGGACGATCTGCGGACCTTCTACGACGGTGTGATCTTCGCCACCGGCGCCACGGCCGACCGCGCTCTGTCCATCCCCGGCATCGACCTCGACGGCTCCTACGGCGCGGCCGACTTCGTCTCCTGGTACGACGGCCACCCGGACGTGCCGCGCACCTGGCCGCTCGAGGCGGAGAAGGTCGCCGTCCTCGGTGTCGGCAACGTCGCCCTCGACGTGGCCCGCGTCCTGGCGAAGACCGCGGACGAACTGCTGCCGACCGAGATCCCGCCGAACGTCCACGAGGGCCTCAAGGCCAACAAGGCGCTGGAGATCCACGTCTTCGGCCGCCGCGGTCCGGCACAGGCGAAGTTCAGCCCGATGGAGCTGCGGGAGCTGGACCACTCCCCGAACATCGAGGTCATCGTCGACCCCGAGGACATCGACTACGACGACGGCTCGATCGCCACCCGACGCGGCAACAAGCAGGCCGACATGGTCGCCAAGACCCTGGAGAACTGGGCGATCCGCGACGTCGGCGACCGGCCGCACAAGCTGTTCCTGCACTTCTTCGAGTCGCCCTCCGAGATCCTCGGCGAGGACGGCAGGGTCGTCGGCCTGCGCACCGAGCGCACCGCGCTGGACGGCACCGGCAACGTCAAGGGCACCGGCGAGTTCAAGGACTGGGACGTCCAGGCGGTCTACCGGGCCGTGGGCTACCTGTCCGACCAGCTTCCCAAGCTGCCCTGGGACATCGACTCGGGCACGGTCCCGGACGAGGGCGGCCGGGTCGTCCAGGAGTCCGGCGAGCACCTGCAGTCGACGTACGTCACCGGCTGGATCCGGCGCGGCCCGGTCGGTCTGATCGGGCACACCAAGGGCGACGCCAACGAGACGGTGTCCAACCTGCTGGACGACTACGCGCACGGCCGGCTGCAGACGCCCGCCTCGCCCGCTCCGGAGGCGGTGGACGCCTTCCTCGCCGAGCGGAACGTCCGCTTCACCACCTGGGACGGCTGGTACCGCCTGGACGCCGCGGAGAGGGCGCTGGGCGAGCCGCAGGGGCGTGCGCGCGTGAAGCTCGTCGAGCGTGAGGACATGCTCCGGGAGAGCGGCGCCTGAGTTCCGGCGGCCGGTGCCGGGGTCTCACCGCGAGGCACCGGCACCGGCCGCGTTCCGGTGGCTTTCCTACGGTGACCGTACTGCCCACGGCTCCGCCGGACAGTTTCTGGAAGCGATCGGTGCCCCGCCCGGCGGCGGACCGACGCGACGGGCGGGCGGGGGCGGGTGTCGCCCCCGCCCGCCCCGTCGAGCGGTCCGTCCGGGCTCAGACCTCCAGTTCGGTCTCGATCCGGCGCAGTTGGTGACGGGCCATCGCCAGGTTGGCACGGTTCGCGTCGAGCACCAGGTAGAGGAACAGCCCGTTGCCGCCGCGTCCCTTGAGCAGGCGGATCATGTGGTACTGGGTGCTCAGGGTTATCAGGATGTCCTCGATCTCCTCCTTCAGACCGAGGTGCTCCATGGTGCGCAGCTTGGACCGCACGACGTCGGTGTTGCCGGCGGCGGCGACCTCCAGGTTGAAGTCCTTGCCTCCGCCCAGCGTGCCGAGGGCCATTCCGCTGGTGTAGTCGACCAGCGCGGCGGCGGTCGCTCCGTCGATGGAGCTGAGGCATTCCTTGAGCGAGGTCTCCAGGTTGGCCATGCGTGGGTTCCTTTCCGGACGTGATCAGTACGCGGTGGTGGACCGGTACGCGGTCGTCGGGTGTGTACGCGGTGGTGGGGTCGATACGTGGTCGGGGCCCGAGGCCGGTACGCGGTCAGGAGGCCGGCACTCGGTCGTGGGGTCAGGTCGGCCGGCGGTGGCCGCCGGCCCGGGGGCTCGGTTGGTGGGTGGGCCGCTGCGGGGTGCGCACCGGCAGGGTGCCGATGGGGCGCAGGGCGTCCGCGGGGAGCGCCGCGACGTGTTCGGCGGCCGGGGCGCGACCACGCTCCTGGCCGATGCGGGCCACGACGAGTTCCCCTATCCGGGCGCCGCTGCGCCGGCCCTCCAGGTGCAGCCGCCCCACGTTGACCCGGTCGTCGGCGAGCAGGGTGAGCACGGCGGCCGGACCTGCGGCGTAGACGGCGACGTAGCCGTCGGCCCCGCGCAGCAGCAGCTCACGGAACCCGCCGCGCGCGGTGTCCTCGGCCATGCGGTGGGCGACGCCGAGGGCGGCGGCGGTCAGCGCGGCGAGTCCCTCGGGTTCGGTTCCCGGCGCGTCGTGGGCGAGGACGAGTCCGTCGACGGTGGCCGCGAGCGATCCGGTCAACTGGGGCACACGGTTGCGCAGTCGGTGCAGTTCGTCCAGGACGTCGCTCTCGACGGCCATGAGCAGTCTCCTTTCGGCACGCTGGCGGCGCGCGCGGATCACAGGGCCTCCAAGGCGTCTCGAAGCCGTCGCAGCAGGGCCGCGTCCGGGTCGTCCCACACGACACCGTGCGGCGGGGCGGCCGGTGCGCGGGGCGCGGGCGGCGCGGCGGTGACGAGGCCGTCGGCGGCCAGGCGGCGCAGTTCGACGAGGGTGTGGTACGTGCGACAGGCGAGCACCGAGGCGATCTCCGCGGCGGTGCGGACGCCGTCGACCTGCGTCAGGGTCCGTCCCCGCCGCACCGGCAGGCCGACGGGGCCGGCGTCGGGCACCCGGGTGAGGGGGACGGTGTCGATGTCGGGGTCCGGCCATATGCGGTCCAGCAGGGCGCGCCGTCGGGCGGACTCGCGTACGACGGTCTCCACGGGCACGGACCGGACCGCACCGAGCCAGTGCGCGGCTCCGGGCCGGAAGCGGTGCGCGCGCGTGTCGTGGGCGAGGACGAAGTACGCCGCGTCGAAGAGCGCGCCGAGGTGGCAGAGTTCCAGCGCACCGGCGGTGAGCCGGCCGCTGTCCACGAGCCGGTGCCCGACCCGGTGCTGCGTTCCGCCCCGGTCGACCGCGTCCCACCAGCCGTCCGGGGCGACGGCGCCGCTGCGGGTGAGCAGCGCGCCGAGGTCCGGGGTGAAGGCCGACTCCACGTGCACGACCCGGCCCGACGACAGGTAGACGATGCCCCGCTCACCCGAGAGGGCACCGGTCGCGCCTTCGTCCGCGAGTGCGGTGAGGGCCGCCGACGTCGTGTCGTACCCGGCCCAGGCCGTCGTCACCCCGGTCACCCGAGCACCAGCCGATCGGCCATCTCGGCCAGCCGGATGCGGGCCAGCGCGAGGTTTCCGTCGTTGCGGGCCAGCCACAGGTGGAGGAAGACGGTGCTGTCGAAAGGGGTGCTGACGAACCTGAGCAGGTGGTAGGCGTCGGCCGTGGTGGCGATCATGTCCTCGACCGACGGCTCCTTGCGCGGGCCGGCGCCGCTGTCGCCCGCCGGCGCCAGGGAGCCGCTCTCCGCGACGTGCCGGGCCAGCTCCGCGGTCTCCGCCGCCGTCGCCTCCCAGTCACCGCCCGGTGCGTCCCCCACCGCGCCCAGGACGAGCCCGCTGATCCAGTCGACCAGCGACGCGCCCCGTGCGCCGGGCAGTCGCATGGCTTCCAGCAGACTCTCGTCGATTCCGGGCACGCCGGATCCCCTCCCCTGCACGGCAGTACCGCGAACGTGACGCTGAGACTACGGAATGTGCACGCGTTCGGTGAGCGCTTTGGCATTTTCCAGAGGAACGTGCGCGCGACGCGGGACACTGCCGGCGGCCGGGCGGACACCGGCCGGGGCGGGGTCGGACGGGCCGGCCCGCCCCGCTGCGGATGAGGGGCGGGACCCGTCCGCCGGACGGTGGTGGGTGAGGGCGCCGGCCCGGGTGACCCGCCGCACACCGGACGCGCGTCCCGCGCACCGCGGCCCGGACCGGCCGGGGGTGTGGAGCGGCCGGGGCGCGGACCCACCGGAGCGTGGACCGGCCGGAGCGTGGACCGGCCGGAGCGTGGACCGGGCCGGACGGGCAACCCTGGGGCCATGGCCCGACTGCACCTCCCCCATCGCGGGAAGCACCCGAAGGACGACCCGGCGGACGGAACACCGGACCGGAGGGCGACCGAGGACTACGGTCCGGACGCCTCCGCCGAGCGCGCCGCTCCCGACTCCCCCACCGACCTGCCGAAGCACTCGTGGACCGCGCTGCTGCGGCGCGTGATCTCCGAGTTCAAGGACGACGAGCTGACCGACCGCGCCGCCGCCCTGACCTACTACGGGATCCTGTCGCTGTTCCCGGCCCTGCTGGTGCTGGTCTCCCTGCTCGGCATCGCCGGGCAGTCCGCCACCCAGGAGGTCCTGGACAACATCCAGAAGCTCACGCCCGGTGCGGCCCGGGACATCATCACCGACGCGGTGGAGCAACTGCAGGCCAAGGCGGGCCTCGGCTCCGTGCTCGCCGTGGTGGGCCTGGCCGGTGCCGTCTGGTCGGCGTCCGGGTACGTGGCCGCCTTCATCCGCTCGGCGAACGCGGTCTACGACGTGCCCGAGGGCCGGCCGGTGTGGAAGGTACTGCCGCTGCGGGTGGCCCTGACCGTGGTGCTGCTGGTCCTCGCCGTGGTCAGCGCGCTCATCGTCGTGTTCACCGGCAGCCTGGCCGAGCAGGTCGGCACCGCACTGGGCGTCGGCGACACCGCGATGACGGCGTGGGCGATCGCCAAGTGGCCGGTGCTGGTCGTCCTCGTCACGTTCATGATCGCGATCCTGTACTGGGCCACGCCGAACGCCCGGGTCAAGGGCTTCAGGTGGATCTCGCCGGGCAGCGTGCTCGCCCTGCTGATCTGGCTGGTCGCCTCCGCCGGGTTCGCCTTCTACGTGGCCAACTTCGGCTCGTACAACAAGACGTACGGCACCCTGGCCGGCGTCATCATCTTCCTGGTCTGGCTGTGGGTGACGAACCTGGCCATTCTGCTCGGCCTGGAGTTCGACGCCGAGCTGGCCCGGCAGCGGGTGATCGACGGCGGCCATCCGCCCGAGGAGGAGCCGTACGTGGAGCCGCGCGACACCCGTGCCTGGGACGACGCGGACCGGCGGCGCGCGGCACCGGACGCGTGACCCCGCCGGGGCCGTACGGCGGAGGAGGCCGCCGGGGATCTCGCCGGTGGAACCGGGCGGCGGGCCGGTCCGCGCTCCGGTCCGCCACGGCAGGATCGAGTCGCCGTATCCCCCGTCGACCCGGACGGCCGCGCCGGTCGTGGCGGACGCCTGCGGGGAGCTGAGGTACACCATGAGGTTGGCGACCTCCTCGGGTCCGATCAGCCGCTGGAGCAGCGACTGCGGACGGTGTTCGCGCATGAAGGCGCGCTGGGCCGCGTCCCAGGGCAGGTCGCGGTCGACCCGTTGGTGCACGAAGTCCTCGACGCCCTCCGTGTACATGGGTCCGGCGATGACGCGGTTCACCGTGACGCCGCTGCCCGCCGCCTCCACGGCGAAGCCGCGGCCGGCCCCGAGCAGCGCCGTCTGGACACGCCGTGGTGGATCATCTCGGCCGGGACGGCGACGGCCGAGATCGCTCGCGACGTACAGCACCCGGCCCCAGCCCCGTTCCCTCATCCGGGGGAGGTGGGCGCGCGTCGGCCTGACCCCCCACGTGCCCCTCGCCCCGGACCCCGCACCGTGCGCGGTGCCGCGGCCCGCCCGGTCGGCGGCCCCCCGCGTGCTCACCCCTGACCTGCGGCGACGATACTGGCCTCGGGCCCGTCCGGCGGATCGGGTCGCGGGCGGGCGCCTGCGCCCGGTCCGCGCTCCGGCGTGATCCGCCGGACAGGCCCCCCGCCCGCCCGTTCTCCTGCCTCCCGATGGACTCATGCCGACCTCTGCCACCGCACGCCCCACGACTCCGCCCACGGTGTGGGCCGCTCGCGGCCGCCACGTCGGATCCGCGGCACAGGACTCCGTCCGGCACACCCTGGAGGGGCTGAAGGACCACCGCGTCATCGACGACTTCCTGGAACTGCCCACGGAGCAGCCGGACGAGGCAGCCACCGGTGTACGCGTCTTCGAGGCCCGCTGGCAGGCCCCCGGGGCCGTCACCGTACGGGCCAGGCTGATCCTGGCGGCGGCCTCGGCGGGCGGCCGGGAGTGGACCCTCCTCGCCGAGGCCGAGGAAGCCTGGGACGACGCCTGGCCCTCGCCCGCCACCATGTTCTGGCCCGACGACCCCGAGGTCACCTGGGACCGCGACGCCGCCACCGGGCTGCGGCTGCGGGGCATCAACACCCTGCCGGACGACGACAAGGCCGTACGCCGGCTGCTCAAGGACGCCGGGCGCAGCCCGTGGGGCGTCCACGTCGTCGTGCACGAGGCGATGACCCCCGACCACCGCGGCCGGGTGCCGCTGGCGGACCGGCTGCCGCCCGGTCTGCGGCACCGCGTGGTCGAGCACCGCGCCGCGCCGCAGCAGCTGCGGGTGGTGAACTGGGCCCTGGAGGACTTCGGCGTCCAGGTCCCGCGCGGCGGCGCCGTGGTCCTGCCCGGCACTCCGGCCCCGTCCGCCTACGCGTCCGGGGACTTCTCCGTCCGCTCCGTCTTCCTGGACGGTTCCGAGCCGACCGAGCTGATCGCGGCGGTGACCTCCTTCGCCGCGCTGCCGAGGCCGCTGCCGGAGGACGCGCAGGAGGCGCTCGCCGCGCTGCGGGAGGACTGGCGGCTGCTGACCCTGGCGGAGGAACTGGACCGCGAGCGCAAGCTGGTGGCCATGTACGCCGAGGCGCTGGAGGCCATGACGCAGTCCCGGGACCTGTACCGGGAGGCGGCCGAGCGCGCGGCCGAGGCCCTGGCCGCGTACCGGGAGCCGGCCGGTTCCGCCCCGGCCGGGCCCCCGCCCCAGGCGTCCCCGGCGTCCCCGCTGCGCGGCCTGACCCGCACGCTCGAACGCTTCAGGGGCGTCATCCGGGCACCGCGCCCCTCCCCCGGCGAGGACGCCTCCCGCCCGGCGGCCGAAGGCGGCGACTGACCGGCGGCACGACCGGCACGACCGGCACGACCGGCCGACCGCCGGGGCGCCGCCGACTGAGGGCACCCTCACGTGTCAGTCCGCGCGAGGTGGATACGCGGAACGGCACAGCAGCACGGCCCGCCCCGGAAGGTCATCGACGCCATGGACAGCCAGTACGAGGGCACCGCCCACGCTTCTCCGCCGGAGGCGACACGATCGCGGACCACGCTCCGCGTCAACGGCGCACCGCACACCCTCACCGTCGACCACCGCCGGGTCCTGCTGGACCTGCTGCGGGAGGATCTGGGGCTCGCGGGGGCCAAGAAGGGCTGCGACCACGGTCAGTGCGGCGCCTGCACGGTCCTGGTGGACGGGCGGCGCGTCAACAGCTGCCTGCAGTTGGCCGTCGCCCTGGACGGCTGCGACGTCACCACCGTCGAGGGTCTCGCCGGGGACGGCGGGGACCTGCACCCGGTGCAGCGGGCGTTCCTGGAGCGCGACGCCTTCCAGTGCGGGTACTGCACCCCGGGCCAGATCTGCTCCGCGGTCGGCGTGCTCGCCGAGGCCGCGGCCGGGCACCCGTCCCACGTCACCGCTCCCGGGGCCCCCTGTGGCGAACCGGTCCCGCTGGACCGGGAGGAGATCCGGGAGCGGTTGAGCGGAAACCTGTGCCGGTGCGGTGCCTACCCGCGCATCGCCGACGCCGTCGAGGACGTGGTCTGAGTGCAGCCGTTCGCCTACGTACGGGCCGCCAGTGTCGAGGAGGCCACCGACGCGTTCGCCGCCCATCCCGGTGCGCGCTACCTCGGCGGCGGCACCAACCTCGTCGACCTGATGAAGCTGGGGGTGGAGGCGCCCGCCGCCCTCGTGGACGTCACCCGGCTCCCACTGGACGGGGTGGAGGAGCTGCCCGACGGCTCGCTGCGCGTCGGCTCGACGGTCCGCAACAGCGACCTCGCGGCCCACCCCGCCGTCCGCGACCGCTACCCCGCGCTCTCGCAGGCCCTGCTGGCGGGCGCCTCGGGGCAGCTCCGCAACGCCGCCACCACGGGCGGCAACCTGCTCCAGCGCACCCGATGCCCCTACTTCCAGGACCTGTCCAAGCCCTGCAACAAGCGTGCGCCCGGCACCGGCTGCGGTGCGCTGGAGGGCGTGCACCGCGACCACGCGGTGCTCGGGCACTCCGAGCAGTGCATCGCCACGCACCCCTCGGACATGGCGGTGGCGCTCTCCGCCCTCGACGCGCGCGTGGAGCTGCACGGCCCCGAGGGGGCGCGGAGTGTGCCCGCCGCCGACTTCCACCGGCTGCCGGGCCGGCACCCGGAGCGGGACACGGAGATCCGTCCCGGCGAGCTGATCACCGGCGTGGTCCTGCCGGCCGGCACCGCCGGGCTGCCGTCGGCGTACCGCAAGGCCCGCGACCGGGCCTCGTACGCCTTCGCCCTGGCCTCCGTCGCCGCCGTCCTGCACCTGACGGACGGGGTGGTGGACCGGGTCGGCATCGCCTTCGGGGCGCTCGCGCACCGGCCCTGGAGGGCCCGGCGGGCCGAGGCGGCGCTGCTGGGCGCGGCGCCCACCTCGGCGGCGTTCGAGCACGCCGTCGACCTGGAGCTGGCCGCCGCCGAGCCGCTGCGGGACAACGCCTACAAGGTGCCGCTCGCCCGTCGGCTGGCCCTGGACGTACTGGGCCGGCTCGCTCCGCCCGCCACGACCTGAACCCGGCGTCCACGAGGAGGACCTCATGACCGGCACCGAGACCGTACTGGGCGCTCCGGTCGAGCGCCGGGAGGGACGGGACAAGGTCACCGGCTCCGCCCGGTACGCCGCCGAGCACGACGCCCCCGGCCGCGCCCATGCCTGGCCCGTCCCCGCGGCGGTGGCACGCGGCCGGGTCACCGGCGTCGACACCGCCCCCGCCCTCGCGCTGCCCGGCGTACTCGCGGTGCTCACGCACGAGAACGCGCCCCGGCTCGCGGAACCGCAGGACCCGGTCCTGGCCGTACTGCAGGGCCCGCGGGTCCCGCACCGGGGCTGGTACGCGGGCCTGGTGGTGGCCGAGACGCTGGAAGCGGCCCGGGCCGGGGCCGCCGCCGTCCGGATCACCTACGAGGCGGAGGACCACGACGTGACGCTGACCGCCGCCCACCCTCGGGCGTACGTCCCCGAGTCGGCCAACGGCGGGTTCCCGTCCGTCACCGAACACGGCGACCCGGACGGCGCCCTCGCCTCCTCGGCGGCCCGGCTGGACGTCGAGTACCGGGTGCCGCCGCTGCACAACCACCCGATGGAGCCGCACGCCAGCACGGCACACTGGGACGGCGAGCGGCTGACGGTGCACTCGTCCAGCCAGGGCACCAGCGCCGTGCGCGCGGAGCTGGCCAGGATGTTCGAGCTGCCCGAGGACCGGATCACGGTCCTCGCCGAGCACGTGGGCGGTGGCTTCGGGTCGAAGGGCACGCCCCGCCCCGACGTGGTGCTGGCCGTGATGGCGGCGCGCGTGACCGGCCGGCCGGTCACCGTGGCGCTGCCGCGCCGCCACCTGCCCGCCGTCGTCGGCCACCGCGCGCCGACCCTGCACCGGCTGCGCCTGGGCGCCGACGCCGACGGCCGACTCACCTCCCTCGTCCACGAGGTCACGACGCACACCTCCCGGGTGAAGGAGTTCGTCGAGCAGGCGGCCGTCCCCGCGCGCGTCATGTACGCCGCCCCCGCCCTGCGCACGCTCCACCGCGTGGTCCCGCTGGACGTGCCCACCCCGTCCTGGATGCGCGCCCCGGGCGAGTGCCCGGGCATGTACGCGCTGGAGTCGGCGGTGGACGAACTCGCCTGCGCGACCGGCGTCGATCCGGTGGAGCTGCGCATCCGCAACGAACCGGAGAACGAGCCCGACAGCGGCAGGCCCTTCAGCAGCCGGCATCTGGTGGAGTGCCTGCGCGAGGGCGCCCGCCGCTTCGGCTGGCAGGAGCGCGACCCGCGCCCCCGGTCGCGCGCCGCCGGGCCCCTGCTGACCGGCAGCGGGGTGGCGGCGGCCACGTATCCGGTGCTCGTGTCGCCGTGCGCCGCGCGTGCGCGCGCCCTGCCCGACGGCGGTTTCCTCGTCCGCGTCAATGCCACCGACATCGGCACCGGTGCCCGTACGGTCTGCGCGCAGATCGCGGCCGACGCCCTCGGCGTCCCGCTGGACCGGGTCCGGGTCGACGTCGCCGACAGCGACATCGGGTACGCGCCCATGGCCGGCGGCTCCGCCGGGACCGCCTCCTGGGGCTGGGCCGTGCACGAGGCGTGCGTCCGGCTGACCGGCCGCCTGGCCGAGCACCCGGGGCCGCTGCCCGACGAGGGGGTCGCGGCCGACGCCGACACCACCGGCGCCGCCGACGCCGAGAGCCCGTTCGCACGGCACGCCTTCGGCGCGCACTTCGCCGAGGTGACCGTCGACACGGTCACCGGCGAGGTACGGGTGACGCGGATGCTGGGCGTGTTCGCGGCCGGGCGCATCCTCAACCCCCGTACGGCCCGCTCCCAGTTCGTCGGGGGCATGACGATGGGCCTGGGCATGGCGCTGACCGAGGACAGCACGATGGACCCGGCGTTCGGCGACTTCACCGAGTCCGACCTGGCCTCCTACCACGTGCCGGCGCACGCGGACGTCGCCGCCGTGGAGGCGCACTGGATCGACGAGGAGGACACCCGCCTCAACCCCATGGGCAGCAAGGGGATCGGCGAGATCGGCATCGTCGGCTCGGCGGCGGCCGTCGGCAACGCCGTCCACCACGCGACGGGCATCCGCTTCCGGGAACTCCCGCTCACGCCGGACCGGGTGCTCACCGGGCTGCTCGAGCACGAACGTCCCGCGGGCATGCTGGGGACGTGAACACGGCCCGCGGGACGCAGGACGCGCGTCGGGGTGCACGAGGCCCGCGCCGGGGTGTCCCGGCGCGGGCCGTGGTGTGCGTGGGAGGACGGTGGTCAGTCCGCGGCGCGGCTCGCACCGGCCCTCTGCGGGGCGGCCCAGCGCTTGGCGGGCACCTGCGAGACCACCCGGGCGCACAGCGCCGTCAGGGCCACCAGTGACGCCAGTACGGCGGCCCCGGCGGCGATCCAGGTCGGTGCCAGCGTGAGATCCACGGCTCTCGCGACCCGCGACGAGGGGGTCACGCTGCCGTAGAGCCTGGCCGCGGCCAGCGCCGCCGGTACCACGACCGCCGCGACGAGCAGCGGCACGGCGGGCCGGAGGGTCAGCAGCAGGGCCAGCACCAGGCAGAGTGCCGACAGGCCGAGGGCGACGCCGTAGACGCGGACGGAGGCGTCGTTCTGGTGCAGCGGGAAGTGGGCCACGCCACACCCGGCGAGCACGGCGACGGTGAGCCAGGCCGGCCAGGCGGGACCCCGGGCGGACCGGCGCGCGGCACGGTCGCGCTCGCGCGGTGCGCGCTCCCCCTCGCGGTCGCCCCGGCGCGGTGCGCGCCGTGCTTCGTCGGCGCGTCCCGGACGGGCCCGGCGCGGTGCCTTCCGGCGTTCCCGGCCGCGGCGGTCCGCCGCGGCGAACGCGCCGGCCAGTCCCGCCGGGCGGGCGCCGGGCTCCGGTTCACCGTCCTGTCCGGCCCCGTCCAGAGCCGCCCGCAGACGCCGGGCGTCGGGGCGGTCGGGGCGCACCCGTCCGTCCTCGGCCAGTCGGCCGATCAGCTGGACCAGTTCCTCCACGGGCCGGCCGGTGGCGGCGGCCCGCACGGCCTCCTGCCCGCAGTGCGGTTCGAGGGGCGTGCGGTGCAGCATCTCCATCAGCCGGGTCACGTCCTCCACCGAACGGCACTCGGCCGCGGCCCGGATCGCCTCGTCCGCGCTGTCCGAGTGGCGCGGCGGCCGGGTCAGCAGGCCGACCAGCCGGGTCACGTCCTCGACGGAACGGTTCACGCCGACCGCGCGGAGCGCGTCGATCGTGGCCTGCGCGTACTGGGGAGACCGCTCCAGCATCGTGATCAGGTCGACGACCTCCTCCAGCGGCCGGTCGGCCACGGCGGCGCGCACCAGGTCGCCCACGGGATCGCCGTACTCGTGCGCCACGCCGTCGTGGGCCGCGCCGTCGTGGGTCACGTCACCGCGGGCGGCGGGGTCCGGGGCGAAGGGATCCTCGAAGGACGGCTCCCGCGGGGCGGACGCGGCTTCCCGGGGCGCCGGCTCCCGGGGCGCGGGCTCGTGGCGGGCCGGGCCCGGGGCGGGGTCCCGCGGGCCGGAGTCCCGCGGCCCCGGGTCCCGGAAGACGGGGTCGTAGGAGAGGGGCTCGTGGGAGACGGGTGAACGGGCGGACGAGGCGTGGGGGGTTGGCGCGTCGGCCTCGGCCGGCGTGCCCGGCGGACGCACGAGGTGCGTGCCGGTGGCCGTGGTCGTCTCCCCGGTGGGCAGGTCCACGGCGGATATGGCGTACTCGGGCGAACGGGGTGATGAAGAGCCGGTGGTCATGATCTCTCCGTGTGGTGGGGGTTGCGGCCGCCCTGCGTCCCCGACATGCGACACGCGCTGTGTGGTGACCATTACTAAGCACGTCCTCGGCGCCGTGCCACCGGAGTGGGCCACAGGGATGAGAGACCCGCCCCGGGAGACTTGCCGCCGCCCCGAGCGGGAATCCGGGAGGCAAGGCGCGCGCCGCGCATCAGGAGGAGGGGCGGGGTGGACACGACCACAGTGGTGATCATCACGGCGGCACTGCTCGCGGCGGCCGTCCTCGCGGTGGCGGTCGGCGTCCTGGTGCGGCTGGTGCGCACCCGACGGGAACTCAGGCGGGCGGGGCTACCCACCGGTCCGCGGTGGGTCTTCTGGGGCGCCGTCCTCTACTTGGTGCTGCCGGCGGACCTGGTGCCCGATCCGGTCTACCTGGACGACGTCGGCGTACTGCTTCTCGCCCTGCGCACCGCGCGCGGCTCCCTCGGCGGGCGGCGGGGGGCCAGGGACCGGCGGCGGGGGACGACTCCGCCCCGCGACTACGCAGCGTAAGGAAACCAATCACCCGTTCGATTCGTATAAGTCTCTGGAAGCCGAAGGAAGTCGGCGGACCAGGCGACGGCGCGATGCGGTCGTCGCCTGATCGGCACAGCACCGACTAGGGAGAGACGATGCAACCGTTCGCGCTCAACTACGCACGGCCCGCAGTGGAGTTGGAAGCCAAGACTCCGTACGTCTACGACTCCGGGCTGCAGTTGAACGTGCTCTTGGACGGACGGGCGGCCGCCTGTGACCACGCGCTGCTGAGAGAGCTGGGGACGACGACCTCCACCGCGGGGTCGAAGACCCACTTCGACGACTGAACACGGGCCGTCGAGAATGACCGTGTTGATCCTGACCTGTGAAGAGGACGTCACCGCGGACATGGTGGTCGTCCACCTGAACGCGTCGGGAGTGCCGGTGGTCCGGCTGGACCCCGCCGATCTGACCGACTCCGTGGCCCTCTCCGGCGAGTTCGCGCACGGCTCCTTCCGGGGACACCTGTCCTCGGGGGACCGGCTGGTGAGCATCGGCGGGCTGCGGTCCGTATGGGTGCGCAGGCCGGGCGGCGCGGCCACCCGGGCGACGGAGCCCTCCGCGTGGCTGACGGAGGAGGCCGGGCAGGCGCTCTACGGCATGCTCCGCGACTGCGGGGCGCGCTGGATGAACCAGCCGGACGCGGCCCATCGGGCCCGGTACAAGCCCTGGCAGCTGCGCCTGGCCCAGCGGTGCGGGCTGCCCGTGCCGGCGACGCTGATCACGACGTTTCCGCGGGCGGCGCGCGAGTTCGCCGAGCGGTACCCGGATCTGGTGGTCAAGCCCGTCTCGGGCGCCCATCCGCAGGACCCGCCCCTGGCCGTGCCGACCAGCAGGGTCCCGCCCGAGGCCGACTTCTCCGCCGTGGCGCACGGCCCGACGCTGCTGCAGCGGCGGGTGGCCAAGCGTGCCGACGTCCGCGTCACCGCCGTGGGCGACACGTTGCTGGCCGCCCGGAAGAAGAACCTCGCGGGTCCGGACCCCGAAGAGGTGGACGTCCGTTTCTCGGCGTCCCGCGAACCGTGGCGCCCGGCCGAGGTGCCGCCGCGCGTCGCCGAGGGGGTCCGCGCCTACCTGCGGGCGGCGGGGCTCACCTACGGGGCCCTCGACTTCGCCGAGGACGGCGACGGGACGTGGTGGTTCCTGGAGTGCAACCAGTCGGGGCAGTTCGGCTTCGTCGAGGTGGACACCGGCCAGCCGATCGCCCGCACCATCGCCGAGTGGCTGGCTCGGCCCGCGCGGGATGAGCCGGTGGACCCGGAGGGTCCCGGCGGTCCGGGCTGGATGGCCGTCGGGTGAGGTCACGCGTCCACGCGCCTCGGTACGGGCGCTCCTGGCCCGTCTCCCGTCAGTGCGGGCGCGGGCCGGGCAGCAGGGCGGTGCGCTGCCAGCCGGCGCCGGGGGACGCCTGCCGTTCGGCGCCGGGCAGGTGGCCGGGTGAGTGCAAGGGGCGCATGACAACCTCCAGCTCCCTGCTCACGCGCTCGGCATCCCGTCGCACCTGCTCGGGGACGTCACCGCGTTCGGCGACGAGTCGGTCGTAGATGGGGGAATCCTGGAACACCCGTCAACGTGCCTTTCGTGTCGTCCGCCCCCGCACGGAGGCGCGACTGAGCAGTCTAGGCGTCCTCCGGCCCGGCCGTGCGCATTCCCCCCAAGGGATGACGAAGGCTCAGGCGCCGGTGGTGGAACCGGGCCGGACGACCATGAGGACCGTCACCGTGGCCCACAGCAGGTTGAACACACCGGTGAACATGGCGAGCCGGGCCGTACGGGCCCGCTCGACGGGCTGCCGGTCGGTGAGCTGCTCCAGGAGCTCCTCCTGGCGGGGCAGAACGAACGCGACCAGCAGGCCGGCGGCCGCCGCGGTCAGGGCGATGGACGTGATGAGCCACGCGTCGCCCAGGACACCCATGGCCGCACCGGTGGCGAGGCCGAGGACCGGCACGGCGACCCCGAGGCCCGCGTAGACGCGGCAGATGCGGTGCAGCAGCCGGACGGTGCCCACGTCCCCGGCCCCGCTCCCGGCCGCGGCCTCGCTCCCGCCGGGCAGGACACCGCTCCCGCCGGGCAGGGCCACCACGACCCGCCGGGCGGCCGGAGGGAACATGCTGGCCGCGACGGTGACGGGGCCGACGGCGACGATGGCGGCCAGGACGTGGAGGGACAGCAGGATCTTGGTCATCGGTCGGGGCTCCGGGGGCTGTGTCGGTCGATGCGGGGACCGGACGGCAAGGGTCGGCGTGCGGCGCCGCGCCCCGTCGCGCGGGGCGTTCGGCATCGCCGGGAGCCACGTTAGGAAAACGGCGGGCGATCACCCAGCGGCTGGAACGACAGCTTCCAACGGATTTCCGCCAACGCCCCCACCAGGGGCTGCCGGGCGCTCAGCGGCTGGACGTGGGCTTCTGCGACCGGCGGGAACCCGCCTAGGCTGTGGGTCATGCACTCCGTTGCGATCCTGGTCCTCGACGGCGTGGTGCCGTTCGACATGGCGGCACCCATGCAGACGTTCGACTGGACGCGGCTGCCCGACGGGCGCAGACCGTACCGCGTCCGTCTGTGCGCGGAGTCGCCCGAGGTCCGCACGGATGGGCTCGCCCTCCGCATCGAGCAGGGCCTGGAGGCGCTGGAGTCCGCCGACACGATCATCGTGCCGGGCCGCTCGGAGGAGTCCGGCCCGCCCTCCGAGCGCGTCCTCGAGGCGCTGCGGCGGGCGGCGGGCGCCGGTACGCGGATCGCGTCGGTGTGCGTGGGCGCGTTCGTCCTCGCCGAGGCGGGGCTGCTGGACGGGCTGCGGGCCACCACCCACTGGGTCGCCGCGGCGGAGCTGGCCCGGCGCCATCCGCGCGTGGAGGTGCTGCCCGACGTGCTCTACGTCGACAACGGGCAGATCCTCACCTCGGCGGGCGCCGCCGCCGGCCTGGACATGTGCCTGCACATGATCCGCCGGGACCTGGGGTCGGCCGTCGCCGCGCATGCCGCCCGGATGTGCGTCGTACCGCTGGAACGGGAGGGCGGGCAGGCCCAGTTCATCGTGCACGAGCATCCGCCGATGCCGCGGGGATCGGAGCTGGAGCCGCTGCTGGAGTGGATCGAGGACAACCTGGCCGGGGAGGTCACCCTCGGGGCCATGGCGGCGCGGGCGGGCCTGAGCGAGCGCACCCTCAGCCGGCGGTTCCGTGAGCAGACCGGCACGACACCGCTGCAGTGGCTGCTGCGGGCGCGGGTGCGGCGCGCCCAGTACCTGCTGGAGAACGGCGACCACCCGGTCGAACGGATCGCGCGGCAGGCGGGGTTCGGCTCCCCCACGGCCTTGCGGGAGCGGTTCCGCCGGGTGGTCGGGACGACTCCGTACGCCTATCGCGCGGCGTTCCGCGGGAAGCCCGCCGCCCCGGCGGAGGGCGTGTAGGGCCCGCCTCGCGGATCAGCCCTGCGCTCACGGCCCGATCCCCGAGGCGGGCCCCGGGTGCGGCTGTGTCACACGGCCAGCGACAGGCCGTTCTCCTCGTCCGGGTCCGCCGCGCAGGCGGCGTCCGCCGTCCGTCCCTTGGCGAGCAGCAGTGCGTCCGCCTTGGCCACCGCGTCGTGGATGCTGGTCGTCGCCGTCATCACGCACAGCGTGTAGCTGACGTCCGCCAGTTCGCGCGCCGTCGCCGGCTTCTCCCTCTCCGCCTGAGCGATCCGCAACGACGCGTACCGCGTCAGCAACTCCCTGACGACCCTCGGGTCCGGTTCGAGCACGAAGCGCCCCTCTCTCGATTTTCGCTGCGTATGCCCGAACCGGGTCGGAACATTCACAACCTGCGCGCCCTTGCTCTCAATTGACCAGAACCTGCCGCTTCCTGTCCGACCCCTGTCGTGAGCCGTCGCCGACTTGGTGGAAACCGGAACAGAACGGCACCTCACCCCACCGGGCCCCTCACGCCTCGCCGCGTACCGCGCGAACCGCCGCCGGGCCGGCCGGCGGCGTCCGGGTCCTGGGGGCCGGGCCGGCCGGCCCCTCGCGTCCCGCGGGGCGGAGGACGGTCAGGCGACCTGGCCGCCGTGCAGTGCCGTGTACGCCCCTCCCCGGCTCAGCAGTTCCTCGTGGGTACCGGTCTCCCGGATCCGCCCGTCCTCCATCACCACGATCCGGTCGGCGCCCCGCACGGTGGACAGCCGGTGCGCGACGACGAACGTGGTGCGCCCGCGCAGCAACCGGCCCAGCGCCTGCTGGACCAGCGCTTCGGAGCGGGTGTCCAGCGCCGAGGTGGCCTCGTCCAGGATGAGCACCCTGGGGTCGCGGATCAGGGCGCGGGCGATGGCCAGCCGCTGGCGCTGCCCGCCGGACAGCCGGGCGCCGTGCTCCCCGACCAGGGTGCCGAGGCCCTGCGGCAGCCGGTCGACGAACTCCAGCGCGTTCGCGTCGCGCAGGGCCCGGCGCACCGTCTCCTCGTCGGCGTCGTCCATGCCGTAGGCGACGTTCTCCCGGATCGTGCCGTCGAACAGGATCGACTCCTGCGGCACCACCGAGACGAACCGGCGGTAGGTGCGCAGGTCCAGGGTGCTCATGTCGGCGCCGTCGAGCAGCAGTCGGCCCGAGGTCGGCCGCAGGAAGCCGATGACCAGGTTGAGCACGGTGGACTTGCCCGCGCCGGACGCGCCGACGAGGGCGACGGTCTCACCGGGCTCCACCGTGAGCGTGAAGTCGCTCACCGCGGGCCGGCCCCCGGCCTCGAAGGCATGTCCGACTTCCTCGAACGCGACGGCTCCGCGCAGGGAGACGAGTGCCGTCTTGCCCTCGTTGTCCTCGAGTTCGGGAGCCTGCAGCACCTCGCCGACCGAACGGACGGACTCCAGCCCCTTGGTGATGACGGGGGCCAGTCCTGCCAACGTTGTCGTGGAGTTGGTGAGGGTGGTCAGGAAGGCGCTGAGCATGACGACGTCTCCGGCGGTCAGGCCCCAGACGCCGTAGTACGAGATCAGCGCGGCGCCCGCGAGGACCAGGACGCCGACCACGTTGAGCACGACCCAGGCCAGCGAGCCGAAACGGCCGTTGACCAGGTCCAGGCGCATTCCGGAGGTCAGCAGGCGCTCCAGGGTTCCGTCCATGCGGCGCAGTGCCTTGCCCTCCAGGCCGTGGGCACGGGTGACCGGGATCAGCCGGGTCATCTCCGTGACCCGGGACGACAGCGTCTCCACCTCGTGGCGGAAGTGCTCGTTGTGGGATCGCAGCCGGGCGCGCAGCCGGGCCACGAGGAGGGAGGCCGCGGGCACCACGACGAGGAAGACGGGCAGGAACTCCGGTGTGCGTACGGCGATGATGACGAGGCCGCCGGTGAGAACGGTGAACGCACCGAGACCCGTCTCCGCGGTCTGTTGGACCATCTGCTCCACCGTCTCCACGTCCCGCACGACCTTCGCCTGCAGGACGCCGGCGCTGACGCGCGAGTGGTAGCCGATGGAGAGCTGCTGCATCCGCGTGCACAGCGCGGAGCGCAGGGCGGTGCCCATGCGGCGCACGCTCCCGTACAGGAGGCGCACGTAGAGCAGGTGCAGCGGGTAGTTGACCACCAGGATGAACATGATGATCCCGGTGCTGGTCCACAGGTCGCCGATCGGGCCGTGCTGGACGACCGTGTCGATGATGGACGCGGTGATGAGGGGCAGCAGCCAGACCGGACTGTGCTTGACGGTGAAGACCGCCACCGCCCCGGCCAGGCGGTGGCGGTCGGCACGGAACAGGTAGACGAGCGTGCGTATCGGGTGTTCGCCCCGGTAGCGGTGGTCGAGCGGCTTCTCGTGCGGCGACGCCATCGGCGTGGTCCTCCTGGTGACCGAGTGGGGCAAGCGCTTACTCCTCGCGCTTTCCTACCCCTTCGGCCAGACGCCCGCCACACCGTCCCGGCCGTCGGGACGTCGCAGGGAGACAGGCTCCGCGCCCTCTCCCCCGCGGAGGGCGCGGGGCCTCAGTCCCGGAGGGTACGGGCCAGTTCGGTGGTGGCCCGCTTGATCTCGCTGTCCCCTTCGGCCAGCAGCCGCCCCAGCTCGTCCCGCCGGGCGCGGACGGCCTGCCGCGCCGCCCGCTCCCAGGCCACGGGGTTCTCCCGGTGGTTGAGCAGCTTGGGGTAGGCGGTGGCCGTGGTCTCCCACTGCCGGGCGTCGGCGATGTTCTTCAGCAGCTGGATGATCTGCGCACGGCAGCTCACCTGGGGCCACTGCGCCAGTTCCCACAGGAAGGGCACGGTGGCGGCGGTCGCCTGTTCGACGACGAAGCCGTACTGGCAGATGCGTTTCCGCAGATCGCCGAGGGCGGCGCGGGCGGTGTCGGCGTCGCCCCAGGCAACCTTGTGCAGCAGCCCGGGAATGGCGGCGGCCGAACCGCTGGAGTCCTGGATCTCGCTCCAGGGCACCCCGTCCAGCCCGGCGAGGGGGGCGTTCCGGGGCGACCCGGACGGCGGTGTCGGACGGTCGGTGCGCTGGGTGCTCGGCTCGGGGGTCGGAGCGCTGCGCATGGTGTGGGGCCCTTCCGCGGCAGTCGGGTCAGGTGGGGGTGCGGGTCGACAGCTTGGCCCAGACGGTTTTGCCCGCCGGGGGCCTCGGGGTCCAGCCCCACTCCTCGGCGAGGGCGTCGACGATGCACAGGCCGCGTCCGTGCTCCTGGAGTGCGGAGTCGCCGGACGGGGTGAGGACGGGTGCGTTGTCCCCGGGATCGGAGACGGTCAGCATGAGGTGTCCGGAGCCCAGGGCGAGCCCCAGTCTGACCTCCGGTACGCCGGCCGTCACGGAGGGCACCGCGTGCGACACGGCGTTGGAGGCGAGTTCGGTGATCACGAGGACGGCGTCGTCGGCGTACCGGCCGAGGGACCAGTCGCTCAACGTGTCCCGGGTGAAGAACCGGGCCCGGGCGAAGCCCTCCCCGCTGCACGCGATGCGCAGCACCGCGGAAGCGGGCCCGCGGCGCGGCGCTTGTTGCGCGTGCGGAGCGGGGAATGGCCACTCGTCGCTTCCGGCGGCCGGTCGTCCCACGCACGGGAGTGCGTCGAGCCGACTCGCCGCGTCCACCTCCGGCACGGACTCACCGGACAACCGGAGCGTTGGATGCGCAGGTGACGACACGGCATCTCCCTGATGCTACGTCAGAACAAGGCGCCAACCGGGGGGTTGACGTCCCGGCTATTATCCACACTGACAGCGCTCGCGTGCAATTGCACGAGAAATTGCGCGAAAAAATCGGATGGGAGCGCACGGGGACCGACGGGACTCGGCCCGCTCCCCCGAACGGCAAGGAGACCGCGGTGCCACCAGTGCGCAACGGAGTGCAGGCCAGCTCGTTGGACGCCTGCTGGAAGAAGAGTCGTCACAGCAACGCCGAGGGCAACTGCGTCGAGGTCGCCCTCGTGGACGGAGGCATCGCGGTGCGCAACTCCCGTGACCCGGACGGTCCCGCACTCGTCTACACCTCCGCGGAGGTGGCCGCCTTCCTGGCCGGGGCCAAGGAGGGCGAGTTCGACCACCTGCTGTGAAGTGGGCGTCGGAAGCGGCCGGCGGAACGGGGGCACCACCGCCGAGCGGAGACCAACTACCCATTTCCCAGACGCTGATGCGCCGGGCATAACCGGGATGCGATAGTGTGGTTTCTCAAGTCTGCCGGTCTGCTGGGAGCCAGGATGTCCGCCGCGCCGCATCGCATCTCCCGTCTCGAACCGTACCTGGACGGGGCCGAGCCCGCCCCGACCCTGCTGAAGATGCTGGTCGGTGTCCAGCTGGCGGGTTTCCGCGAGGACGCCGGCCTCTCCCAGGACCAGGCGGCCCGCGCTCTCGGGTTCAGCCCGGCAAAGCTTTCGCGCATCGAGTCGGGCAAGGGCCGCAAACCCCCTGCCGAGCACGACGTCCGCGCACTGCTGGAGCGGTACGGCACCGACGCCTACGAGGCCTCGATCCTGCTCAAGCTGCTGCAGCGCGCCGGTGAACCGGGGTGGTGGCAGCGGTACGACAAGCGCCTCATGCCCGAGTGGTTCGACCGCCTGGTCGGCCTCCAGGAAGCCGCCACCACCATCCGGACCTTCGAGATCCAGTACGTCCCCGGCCTGCTCCAGACGGCTGCGTACACCCAGGCCGTGGTCGAGCGGGGGCTGCCGAACGCGCCCGCCACCGAGGTGCGGCGGCGCGTCGAATTGCGCATGCGCCGCGCGGAGCTGCTGGGCCGCGGTGACGCCCCGCAGTTGTGGGCGATCATCGACGAGTCCGTGCTGCTGCGCGTGCTGGGCAGCCGCGACGTCATGCGCGAACAGCTCGCGCATCTGGTCACGATGGCCCAGCAGCCCCATGTGACGCTGCAGATCGTGCCGTTGGACGTGACCAACGCGTCGGCGCCCGCGATCCCCGTCACCTATCTGCGTTTCGGTGGCGCCGACCTGCCCGACGTGGTCTACCTGGAGCACATCAAGAGCGCCAACTTCATCGAGGACCGCGACGAGACCGAGGAGTACCGGGTCGCGCTGGACCGCCTGGCCGACGAGGCGCTGACCCCGCGCGAGTCACGGGAGCTGCTGCGCCGGACGGCGGCGCTGCGCTACCCCGAGGACCGGGAGAACTGACGGCGAAGCGGGACCGAGGGGCCTCACGCGACGCGTGCGGCCCCGAACGCGTGCCCGCCGGTGTGTGCGTCCCGCACTAGCGGATGCGGCCCAGACCGCCGAACTCGATCCACTCGTCGGTGAGCTGACGGGGCACGACGTCGGTGTCCGGACGCCAGGTGGAGACCTCCACCAGGCCCGGCTCCAGGATCTCCATGCCCTCGAAGTAGGCCTCGACGTCCTTGGGCTCACGGACCCGGCCCCAGTTCCCCTGCGTGGCCCGGTTCATGAAGTCGGTGACGAAATCCCGCACCTCGGCCTGCTCGCTGACCAACTGGCACATCACCGCGTAGCTCCCGGGCGCCAGGCGCTCGGTGACGCGCTTGACGACCGCCGTCGGGCCGTCGGTGTCGCTGTCCGGGATGCAGTGGAAGACCGAGTTGAACAGCACCGCGACCGGCTGCGAGAAGTCGAGCAGACGCCGGGTGTCGGGGTGGGAGAATATCTCCTCCGTCGCACGCATGTCGGCGTGTATGACGGCGGTCCGGTCGTTCTGGTCCAGCAGCGCGCGGCCGTGGACGAGCACCATCGGGTCGTTGTCGACGTAGATGACGCGGGAGTCCGGGGCGACGCGCTGGGCGATCTGGTGCACGTTGTCCTGCGTGGGCAGACCGGAGCCGTGATCGAGGAACTGACGGACGCCGTAGTCCTGCACGAGAGTCCTGACCACCCGCTGAAGGAAGCGCCGGTTGTTGAGCGCCAGCCGGCGGGTGCTGGGGACGACCTTGTCCAGCTCTCCGACCGCCGCCCGGTCGGCCGCGTAGTTGTCCTTGCCGCCCAGGTAGAAGTCGTACATACGTGCGGCCGTGGGCACGTTGGCGTCGATCTCCGTGGACAGCCGCTTCTCGGCTTGCATCGTTCCCCCAGCTCCGTACGGGCGCCAATTGGACTGGCATGACAGAGGGTACATCCTGGAGACCCGGTGGTCAGGGAAACCAGCACGTGAATCGAACGGTCGTCAAGCTCGCCGCCCGACAGCGGACTTGACGACCGGTCAGGCGAATCAGCCGCGGGCGGCCAGGTATGCGTCGACGCCCGGTGCCTTGTGCGCCTCCTCCACGCCGACGAGGCCGCCGACCGCCTTGGCGTCGGGCTTGAGGACGTAGGTGGACCGGCTGGCCGGCTCGGTCACGAGGGAGAAGTTCTGCGGGGTGCCGAGGCCGGTGTCGGCGTTCTTCTGCGAGCGGTGCGCCTTGACCACGTCCTCCCGGGTGAGGCTGCCGCCCTCACAGGCCTTCTTCAGGTCCGCGCCGATGAGCTGGGCGGCGTTGTATCCGGAGAGCACGCCCGAGTCGACCGGCTCGCCCGGGTACTTCTTGGTGTAGGAGGCGACCATCTTCTTGACGCCGGGCAGGTCGGAGCTGGTCGCCGGTGCCGCGCTGACGACGTGGACCATGGCCTCCAGGGCCGGTGCCGCAGGCGTCTTCATCAGCTGCGGGGAGTAGCCGGGAGCGCTGCTGACGATCGGCACCGTGAGGCCGCGGGCGGCGGCCACGCCGGCGAGCGAGGCGGTCTGCGCGGGGCCCGCGCTGATCAGGATCGCCTTCACCCCGGCCTTGCTCAGCGCCGACACCTGCGCGGACAGATCGGTGTCCGTGGCCTTGATCTTCTGCCCGGCCACCTTCATCCCCGCCTGCTCGGCGGCCCACTCGGAACCCTCCAGCGCGTTGGTGCCGTAGTCGCCCTCGAAGTACACGTGGCCGATGGTGTCGCCCTTGGCGACCTTCTTGCTGCGGGTCAGGAAGTCGACGGCGGCGATCATGTCGAGGTCGTAGGTGGTGCCGAGGACCTGGACGGAGTCCATGCCGAGCAGGGAGGCGGCCCATGCCTGCGGGAAGGTCAGCATGTGGTCCCGCTCGATGTCGTCGAGCAGTGCGGAGACCACCGGCGAACCGATCACCTGGGGCATGGCCACGACGTCCGGGGAGATGTCGGCGTAGGCGGTGACGGCCTTCTGCACGTCGTAGCCGTGGTCCTTGACGACGATCTCGACCTTGCGTCCGCAGACGCCGCCCGCGGCGTTGGTCTCGTCCGCCCACATCTGCTGGGCCTGCACGATGCTCTTGCCGAGGGTGGCGTAGGGGCCGGTCAGATCGGTCAGCGCGCCCAGCTTGACGGTCTTCTCGGTGACTCCGGGGCCGGCCTTGACGCCGTCGGCGCCTTCGTCGGTGTTCCCGCCGTCCCCCTTGGAGCTGCAGGCGGTGCCCGCGAGCAGCACGGCGGCCAGCGCCGCGGCCAGGGCGGCGGTCCGGGTGGTGCGGGGCCTGGGGTGGGTGACGTTCACGGGGTGTGCTCCTTGGCTCGTGCGGTGGTGGCGGTGGTGGCGGGCCGGGCGGAAGACCCGGTGCCGGGCGGGTCGGTGGCGGGCGGTGTGCGGCGCAGGCGGGCGCGGGTGCGCCGGGCCAGTCCGTGCAGGCCGTCCGGGGCGTACAGCAGGATGACGACGATCGCCGCGCCGTAGAGGTAGCGGGATGCCTCGGTGGGGCCGATCGAGCCGTCGCCGGATCCCGGTGTCGCGACCAGCGGCAGCTGGTCGGCGTAGCGCGTCATCAGCAGCGGCAGCGCGGTGACGAAGACGGCTCCCGCGGTGGCTCCGGCCACCGAGCCGAGGCCGCCGATGACGATCATGGCGAGGTAGTCGACGGAGAGGAGGAGGGAGAAGTAGTCGGGCACGACGCGGCGGAAGGAGAGCGCGAGCAGGACGCCCGCGAGGCCCGCGTACATCGAGGAGACGACGAAGGCGGCCGAACGGTAGCGGGCCACGTGCACGCCCATCACGGACGCCGCGGTCTCGCTGTCGCGCAGCGCCACCAGGGCGCGCCCGGGGCGCCCGCGCAGGAGTCCGCGCGCGGTGAACCAGGTGAGGGCGAACAGGACGAGGCCCAGGTACCACAGCCGTTCCTCGGCGCCGAACGGGACGCCCAGGAAGGTCAGTTCGGGGTCGGACTCGGCGAAGGTGAACCCGCCGATCTCCAGCGGCGGCACCGAGCGTCCGTTGAAGCCGCCGGTGACGGAGTCCGCGGTGAGCAGGACGTGGTGGCCGAGGAAGACCAGGGCGAGGGTGGCCACGCCCAGGTAGACGCCCTTCACCCGGCCGGCGACCGGGCTGAACAGGCCGCCGGCCGCCCCGGCGAGCAGTACGGCGAGGACGGCGGCGACGGCGGGGGGCAGCCCCGGTCCGGGCTCCCCCGCCAGCCACACGTAGCCGTAGGCGCCGACCGCGAGGAAGAAGGCGTGCCCGAGGGAGAGCTGCCCCGCCGTGCCGCTGAGCAGGCCGAGCCCGACGGCGCCGATGGCGGCGGCCATGGAGAACAGGCCGATGCGCAGCCAGAAGGCGTCCAGGTAGAAGGGCAGGGCGCACAGGAGGAGGGCGGGCAGCAGGAGTCCGCCGCGTTTGAGGAGGGCGTTTCCCTTGGGGAGGTCAGACACGGGCCGCTCCCTTCGCCGCGAAGAGTCCGGCGGGGCGCACCAGGAGGACCAGCACCATCACGGCGTACGGGGCGACGTCGCCGAAGCCCTCACCGAGGACGTGCAGTTCGGACTGGTAGCCGGCGACGAAGGCCTCGGTGAGGCCGATCAGCACGCTCCCGACCAGGGCGCCGACCGGGGAGGCCATGCCGCCGAGGATGGCGGCCGGGAAGGCCTTCAGCGCGATCTGCCCGGTGGTGCGCTCCAGCCCCGGCGCCGGGAAGGCGACCAGGAAGACCGCGGCGAGCGCGGCGAGTCCGCCGGCCAGGCACCAGGCGACGGTGCGGACGCGGGTGAGGCGTACGCCCATGAGGGCCGCGGCCTCGCGGTCCTCGGCCGCCGCGCGCAGCGAAAGGCCCCAAGGGGTGAAGCGGAAGAGGGCGAAGGCGCCGCCGATGGCCACGGCGGACACCAGGATCGCGGCGAGGCGGCTGTCGGCGACGGTCACCGGCCCCAGGTCGGTCACCGAGTCGCCCCAGGGGTCGCCCAGCGGCAGCAGGTCGCCGCCGATGCGCCGGGCGAGGTCGGTCACCAGGACGATGTCGATGCCGATGGTGACGATGGTCTGCACGTGGGAGGCGTGCGGGTCGGTGCCCCCGACCCGCTGGAGCACCAGCCGGTCCAGCACACCGGCGACGGCGGCCGTCACGAGGACCGCGACGGCCAGCGCCCCGGCGAAGCCGATGTCGTCGTGGAGCACGGCGACGAGGTAGCCGCCGAGCAGCAGGAGCGAGCCGTGGGTGAAGCTCAGGACGCCGGAGGCCTTGAAGATGGTGACGAAGCCGAGGGCGATCAGGGCGTACACGGACCCCAGGGCGAGGCCGTTGAGGAGATTGTCGAGGAGGTCGGTCATGCCGCGTCCTCCCCGGCGGTGGTTCCGGTACCGAGGTAGGCGCGCAGCACCTCGGGGTCGCGCCGGACCTCGTCCGGGGTGCCGTGGGCGATGGCCTTGCCGAAGTCGAGGACGGTGACCTCGTCGGCGAGCCGCATGACCAGGCCCATGTCGTGCTCGACCAGCACGACGGACAGGCCGAGTTCGGCGCGGATCTCCCCGACGACCTGGGTCATGCGGGTGCGTTCGGCGGCGTTCATGCCGGCCACGGGTTCGTCGAGCAGCAGTACACGGGGCTCCAGACAGAGGGCACGGGCGAGTTCGACCCGTTTGCGGTCGCCGTAGGACAGCAGGGCGACGGGCGAGTCGAAGTGGGCTCCCAGGCCGGTGAGTTCGGCGACCTCGCGGGCCTTGGCGAGGTGTTGGCGCTGTTCGCGCACGGCGCTCGGCAGACGCAGGGCGCTGGCGGCGAAACCGGCGTGGGACAGGGCGTGGCGGCCGAGCATCAGGTTGTCGGCGACGGTGCCCTGGGTGGTGACGATGTTCTGGAAGGTGCGGGCCACCCCGAGGGCGGCGATCTTGTGCGGGGCGAGGCGGGTCAGTTCGGCGTCACCGAGCCGGACGGTGCCGGCGGTGGGCCGGTACAGGCCCGACAGGACGTTGAAGCAGGTGGACTTGCCGGCCCCGTTCGGGCCGATGACGGCGTGCACGGTGCCCGGGGCGACGGTGAAGGAGACGTCGTCGAGGGCGACGAGTCCGGCGAAGCGCACGGTCACGTTCCGCACCTCGAGTGCGCGCGGAGCGGCGGGGGTGGTCACGCGGCCCCCTGGTCTTCGGCGGTGTCGCCCAGGTACAGGCGGCGTACGGCGTCCGTCCGCGCGAGTTCGCCGGCCGGCCCGGACAGACGGATCTCGCCGACCTCCAGTACGTAGGCGTGTTCGGCGAGGGACAGCGCCATGCCGGCGTTCTGCTCGACCAGGAGGACGGCGGTGCCCTGGGTGTTGATCTCCCGGACGACCTCGGCGATGCGGTCCACCATCAGCGGGGCGAGGCCGAGGGAGGGTTCGTCGAGGAGGAGCAGGCGGGGCGCGGCCATCAGGGCGCGGCCGATGGCCAGCATCTGCTGCTCGCCGCCGGACAGCAGGCCGGCTGCCTGGCGGGTGCGCTCGGCGAGCCGCGGGAAGAGGGTGAAGACGCGGTCCCGCGCCTCGCGGACCTGCGCCGGGGCGCGCCGGTTGAGACCGAGGCCGCCGGCCCGCAGGTTCTCGTCGACGGTGAGTCCGGCGAACACCCGCCTGCCCTCGGGCACCTGTACGACACCGGCGCGTACGGCGGCGACCGGGTCCCGGCCGTCGAGGACCGTGTCGCCGTAGCGGACGCGGCCGGCCGTGATCGCGCCGCGGTGCAGGCGCAGTGTGCCCGACACGGCCCGCAGCAGCGTCGTCTTGCCGGCGCCGTTGGCACCGAGCAGCGTGACGACGCCGCCGTACGGGACGGTCAGGGACACGGAACGGAGGGCGGACAGTGCGCGCCCGTACGTCACGTCGAGGCTGTCGACGTGCAGCGCGGGCTCGCCGTCCGGTGGTGCTGCGGGCATCACGGCTCCTTGGGACCGTGCCGGGAACGGCACGGTGACGGGAAAGGGGGAGCTCACGACAGCACGCGGGCCGGTGACGGTACAGAGCTGCGGCCCGGGTCGCTGCGGCGTCCCAGTCCCGGGCCGGAGACTCTGTGCGGATGCCCAGCCCCGGGCGGCGGGGCACGTCGGGACCCCCGGGGGCGGAGGTGGGGTGGAGAAGGGCGGGGCGTAGGGGGATGCCGGGGCGATGAGGGGTGGGCCGGGCGGCCGGAGGGGTGGGGCAGCCGGAGGCCGAAGGCCAGGCGCTGGGGCCGGGGCCGGAGGCCGGGAGGCGGGAGGCGGGAGGTGGGACCGAAGGCCGGGAGCCGGAGCCGAAGACCAGCGGCCGGGAGCCGGGAGCCGAAGGCCGGGAGCCGGGAGCCGGGGGCCGGGGGCCGGGGGCCGAAGGCCGGAAGCCGGAAGCCGGGAGCCGTAGGCCGAGGCAACGGGACGCCCCGCCACGGGCGCCGGTGGCGGTGGCGGTGGCGGTGGCTCGGAGCGGACGGCGTGGAGGCGGCCCTCGTGCGGGCCAGGCCCTCGTGCGGGCGTCCCGGGCCACGGCGGGGCAGTCACGGTGAGCGGCGGGGGCACGGGCGCCCGCGGAGGCCCGCCGGCAGACGCCGGAGGCGGGGGCACGGTGGCTCGGCGAGGCGGGGAAGCCCCCGAGCGGGCGCCGGGAGCGGTGGGGCGCCCGGGGCACGGGGCGGCAGCCCCGCGTGCCGAGCGGCGGGGGCTCCGCGCGGCGCGGGGAGACGGCCCCGGCCCCCGCGGCCTCGGGGGTCACGGTAGCGCCGTACGGGCGCGCGGCCGTGCCGTGAGGGCGGGGGTCCGTCCCGAGCCCGCCGCACGGGCGGGACGGGCGCGGCGGGTGCCGTCCCGCCGCGCCCGGCGGAGACCGAGGTGGGTGCCGGGAGCGGACGGTCCTCAGGCGCCCAGGACCCGGCGGGCGGTCAGGGCCAGGCTCATCTCGACCACGTCGGCCGGGCGGGCCAGGGAGCGGCCGGTGAGTTGCTCGCAGCGGCGCAGACGGTTCAGGACCGTGTTGCGGTGGCAGTAGAGGCGTTCGCCCGCCCGTTGCGCCGAGCCGTCGCAGTCGAGCCAGGTGGTGAGGGTGTCCAGCAGGACCTCACGGTCGGCGGGCTCCAGGCGCAGCAGTGGGCCGAGCACCTTCTCGGCGAGGGCACGGCCGAGGTCGGGGCTGGAGACCACCAGGGCGGCGGGGAGGTGGTCCGCGAGCCTGACCGTGCCGCCCGTCCCGGGACAGATGTCCAGGGCGGTGTCGGCGGACCTGCGCGCGTCACCGACGGCGGCGAGTCCGTCGACGGGGCTGCCGATGCCGATCCGGAGGCCGGGGAGCCGGGCGTCCTGCCCGGTCCCGGGCCCGGGCGGCTCCGGGAGTCCGTCCTGGTCCGCGCCGACCAGGACGATGCCGTAGTCGTTCTCCGCCCCGGCGTGCCAGTGGACCCGGGTGCCGGGCGGTACGGCGGCGGCGCGGGCGGCGTCGGGGCGGGCGGAGTGTCCGCCGGTGACGGCGACGACGACGTACCGTCCCTGTTCCGGCAGGCCCAGCGCCTGCGCGGCCTCGGGCAGGTCGGCGATGCGGCTGGTGCCGTCCAGCAGGCCGGCGGCCAGCAGCCGGGCCCGGTTCTCGCGGCGCCGGTTCAGCTGCCACTCGGTCTGCCGGTAGGCGTCGGCCACGAGGGTGCAGTGCTCGTCCACGAAGTTCCACACGTCGGCGGCCACGTGTACGAGGAGGCGGACGTCCTCGGGGGCGGTCCTGGAGGTCTCCTCGACCAGCCCCTGCCACACCAGGGACCCGCCGAGGCGGAAGGCGTGCAGCAGGGCGTCCAGCGGGAGCCCCTGCTCGGCGCGGGTGGTGCCGATCCGCCAGGAGCAGCGGCGGGCCGCGTCCCGCGCCCCACGGGGGTCGAGCAGCGAGGCGACGCTGTGCCGCAGCGAGCGGTGAGCCTCCTGCCAGGTGACCGTGGGGTCTTTCGTGATGGCCGCGCGGTAGGCCGGTTCCTGCTCCTGCAGCAGCGCCACCAGCCGGTCGGTGAGGCCGGGCAGGTCGTCGAGCAGGGCGCGGGCGGCCCGGTGCAGGACGTGGAGGGCGTCGGCGTCCATCAACGACGCGACGCTCGGCGTCCGTGGGCGTGGAACGGGCGTCAGCCCGATGCGGATCGCTGCTCGTGACCGTACGGCGTGCTGCATCGCGGTCCTCCCCGGGTCAGGGCTTGCGGAGGCGCCCCCGCGACGGGCTGTACGCCCGCGCCGGGCATGCCCCCTGGCTCGTCCTGCCCCGAAGGATGGCATACCGTCCGGTCGGTCCCTAGGGTTGTGCACCGGTCTTTTCGGCCTGTTCGGCCTGTCCGGCCTGTTCCGCGTGCTCGACCATGCGGGCCAGCTCCAGCCGGGAGCGTACGCCGAGCGCGGCGAAGACCTTGCGGAGGTGGTAGTCGACGGTGCGGGTGCTCACCGCGAGGGTCAGTGCGACCTCGCGGTTGGTGGCGCCCTCGGCGACGTGCCGCGCGATGCGCAGTTGCTGCGGCGTCAGCCCGGTCAGCGCTCCGGCGCCTCCAGCCTGCGGCGCCGCCCCGAGCGCCCGCAGTTCGCCGCGTGCCTGCGCCGCCCAGACTCCGGCGCCGCAGCGGTCGAAGCCGGCCAGCGCGGTGCCGAGACGACCGCGGGCCTCGCGCGGCCTGCGCCGCCGGCGCAGCCACTTGCCGTACAGCAGTGCGGTACGGGCCCGTTCGAAGTCGCCGCCCGCCTCCTCGTGCCGGTCCAGCGCACGCCGGTAGAGGTCGTCGGCCAGCTCCGGCGGGGCGAGGAGGGCGTGGCAGCGGGCGAGCTGTGCGGCGGCCTGCGGATCGGCGCCGAACGCCGCCCAGTCGGCGAAGTCGGTGAGGACGGCGCGGGTGTCCTCGTGGCGTCCGGCGAGGACGGCGGCCTCCACGAAGCACGGCACGGCGAGCCGCCACACCGCGAAGTGCCCGCGCCCGGGCCCGGGGAGCACCAGGAGGCCGAGCCGGTCGGCGGCGTCGACCGGGCGCCCCCGGCCGAGGTCGGCCCGGGCCGCGGCCCACTCGGCCAGGGTGGCCACCTGGGCCAGTCCGTGCCGCCGGGCCGTGGCGAGCGCGGCGGCCACGTGCCCGGCGACGACGTCCGGTTCCTCCTCGATCGACGCCGCGAGGGCCAGGACGGCGCGGTGATGGGCGGCCTTGTTGCGCTGTCCGGTCCGCAGCGCGGTGCGCAGCCCCTCCTCGGCGTGGGTGCGGGCCTGCGGGTGCCGCCCGGCGCGCAGTTCGGCGTAGGAGAGGTACTCCAGTGCCTGCGGGACCAGCGCGTCCGAGCGCAGCTGCCGGGCGGCGGCCAGCGCCCGCGCGCCGGCGCTGCGGGCGGCGTCCACGTCGCCGAGCAGCAGGGCGGCGGCGGCCGAGCGCAGCAGCTCCTCGGGCCGGTCGTCGGTCCGGGCCCGCGCCACCACGTGCCCGAGCGGTATGACGGCCCGGTCGAGGCGCCCTTCGAGCAGCGCCCGCATGCCGACGCGGTGGTCGCGCACCGGGTCGGCATGCGGCACGGACGGCGCGGCCCGCCCTTCGTGCCGGGTGCCGGCCGCGGGGTCCGGCGGCCCGGCCGGTGCGGCGGTGGGCTCCTCGGCTCCCGGCGGCCCTTCCGCCGGCCGCGGCGCGGCGGCGGACGCCGGGTGTCCGGAGGGATGCGGGGCAGCCGTCTGCCGGGGAGCCGGGGCCTCGTCGTGGTCCTGCGGCGCCCCGGAGGCGAGTGTGGCCAGGCAGGCGGGCAGGTCCCCCGCCGCCCAGGCCGCGTCGACGGCGGCCAGGGCCGCGGTCGCGGCGTCGGCGGGAGCGTCGGCGGCGAGCAGGGACGCGGCCAGCAACAGGGACTGGTGGGCGTCGCCGACGGGTCCGTCCCGCAGTTCCGCCAGACCGCGTACCAGCTCGGCCCGCCCCCTCACCCGGGCCGGTGCGGCGCAGCCGCGGGCGGCGGCGAGCAGGGGACGTGCCCGGTCGGGCCGGCCGGCGAGCAGGGCCTGCTCGGCCGCGGCCGTGTACCGCTCCGCGCGGGCCGGCCCGTCGGCCGTCAGCTCGGCGGCACGGGCGTACGCCGTCGTGCGCAGCCGGTGGGAGGCGGGCACCGTGTCGTCGGCGGCCACCGTCGCCAGCCGGTCCGCGAGCGCCGGGTCGGGCGCCGGGCCGGTCAGGGACCAGGAGCGGTGCAGCAGCGCCGGGAGCCGGTGACCGCCGGCCTCCAGCGTGTCGGCCAGCGCGCGGTGCGCGGCGCGGCGCCGGTCCGGCGGGGCGGTGGCGTGGACGGTGCGTGCGACCAGCGGCCCGGGGAAGCGGAGCCGGTCGCCGGCCGGGGCGAGGAGGGCGGGGAGGGGTTCCGGGGAGAGGGGCGGCGCGGTCTTCGGCCGCAGGCGCCGTACGGCGTCGAGGACCACGCCGGTGTCGGCGTCCGGTCCGTCCGACGCCCGGGTGGCCGCCGCGACCGTCAGCAGCAGGTCCCGCGCGTCCGCGGACAGGCCGGTCAGCGCACCGCCCGCCACCTCCGCCAGGATCCCGGCGTCGACCAGGGGGCTGGGCAGGGGCCGGTGTCCGCGCAGTTCGGCGGGCGACAGCCGGCGGACGAGGGCGAGGAGCAGGGCCGGGTTCCCCTCCGCCCCGGCCAGCAGTTCCTCGCGGACGGCCGGATCGGCGGCGCCGTCGGTCACGTCGTCGAGCAGGGCGTCGGCCTGGGGCCGCGTGAGCGGGTCGAGGCGGATGACGGGCAGGTGGGCGTACTCCGGGTCGACGGCACGGTGTCCGGCGACGGAGAGGAGCAGCCCGATGCGGTCCGCGGCGTGCAGCCGTCCGGCCGCGCGGCCGAGGGCGGCCCGGGCCGGGGCGTCCCACAGGTGCGCGTCGTCGACGCAGACGAGCGCGGGCGCCCCGCGCGCCGCCGCCCGCAGCGTGTCGAGCAGTTCCTCGGCCGTGCCGTGCGCGCGCCCCCGCCGGCCGGTCCCGAGGTGGAGTACGGGACCGGCGCGGAAGGAGCGGGCGGCCCACTGGAGGAGGGCGGTCCGGCCGAGTCCGGGCTCGCCGCTCACGACGAGGTGGCCGCTGTGGGTGCGCAACCCGTCCAGCAGGGAGCGCACCGCCTGCCGTTGGGTGTTCCGGCCGTGGATCCGCACGGCCGTGGGTACGGTCGTCTCTCCGGTCATTCCCGGGAGGTTACGCGCGCGTAACCTGACGCGGAAGCCACCGGTCCGCCCCGGCCCGGCCCGCCGGGCCTAGGGTGTCGGGCGTGTCACCTGCGGGTGTGTACCGCGCGGCCGGTGCCACGCACTGTGCCGGCGCCCAGGGGTCCCGGCCCGGGGCCGTGCGTCGGCACAACGCGCCGGCGGCGGTCGCGAGGTGCCCGCGACCGCCGCCGGATGGTGCCGTGAGGAGTGTCAGGAAGTGTGCGGGCAGTTGCCCCGGTACTCCTCGATGGTCAGGCTCGCCCGCGGCAGCGGACACAGGAACTGCTCGTAGCGGGTGTCGTTGTCGATGAACCGCTTGAGCCAGGAGATGCTGTACTTCGCGATCGTCGTGTTCTGCGAGTTCGGCGAGAAGTGGGTCGCGCTGTTCAGCTCCAGGTACGCGCGGTCCGTCCTGGACGGCAGGCTGGAGTAGAACGGCTCGGCGTGGGAGGAGACCGGGGCGATCGTGTCGCCGTCGGCCCCCACGATCAGCGTCGGGGTGGTGACCTCGGGCCAGGTCTTGTCGATGTTCCAGGGCGTGAGGGGGATCGCGGCCTGGAGGGAGGGACGGGACTTCACGGCCTCCAGGGTGCCGCCTCCGCCCATCGAGTGGCCCATGACACCCAGTCGGCTGCTGTCGATCCGCCCGCGGACGGAGCTGCGCTCGGTGAGGTAGTCCAGAGCCGCCAGCAGCTGCCGGCCGCGGGAGTCGGGCTGGTCCAGCGTGGTGTTGGTGTCGATGGTGAACACGACGAAGCCCTGGGAGGCCAGCCGCGGACCGAGCCAGGCCATGGAGGACTGGTACGCGGTGAACCCGGGCGCGACGGCCACGGCGCCGAACGTGCCGTCGCTGGTGCTGGTCGGGTAGTAGATCGTGCCGCCGCCGAAGCCGGTCACCGCGAGCGAGGAGACGCTGGTGTCCGCCACGGAGTACGGGCCGCGCAGTGCCTCGATGCTGGACTGGGTCGGTGCCGGGCCCCGCTCGTAGGGGTTGTCCGCGGCCTGGGCGCCCGGGCTGGCGAGGGTGCTGAGGCCGATGACGGCCGCGACCGCCGCCGACAGGCCGGCCAGCCGCCGCCGCGTTCCGCGGAATGCCGGACGCGCGGCGTGGGTGTGGGGGTTCTGCTGCACGAGGAGTGGTCCTCTCTGTCGTGGCGAGGGGGCCGTCCGGGTGATCGCACACGACCGGGAAACGTGGGGTCGCTTCCCGGAACATCCGCCGGAGGGGCTTCGCCGATGAGCTGGCCGTGCCACTGTCGGCGGGCGGGGCGGCCGGGGGGATCGGCAATATCACCGGTCTCGTGCGGCGGGGGGACGGTGGACGGCGGGAGACGGGAGGCAGGCGGCGGGAAGGGGGCGGGAGACGGGCGGGGGCGGGAGACGGGCGGCGGAAGACAGGAAACGGGGGGCGAAAGAACGGAGACGGGGGAAGGGCGGGGCGGGGGCGGAAGGGCGGACGGCATGACGCCCCGGTGCCGCGCACCCGACGGGGCGACTCCGGCGGGGCGGCTCAGGCGCGGTGGGCGACTCGGGAGCCGGGTGGCCTTGCCCGGGCCTCCGGCCGGTGTGACACGCTCGGCCTCGGCCGGGGTGGCGTACGCCGGCCGTCCGGAAGGAACATCCGGGCCCTGACGTCGGGTCCGGCAGCGTGGAGAGGCGACGGCAATGCGGATCGGACTGCTCGGCACCGGCCCCTGGGCGGACATGGCGCACGCCCCCGCCCTGCGCCGGCACGACGACCTGGACTTCGTGGGGGCGTGGGGCCGCCGCCCGGAGGCCGCCAAGGAGCTGGCGGACCGGCACGGCACGCGCGCCTACGACGACGTCGACGCCCTGCTCGCCGACGTGGAGGCGGTCGCGATCGCGCTGCCTCCGGCGGTGCAGGCCGAGGCGGCGGTGCGCGCGGCGCGGTCCGGGTGCCATCTGCTGCTCGACAAGCCGCTCGCGGTGACGGTGGTGCAGGGACGGGCGGTGGTCGAGGCGGTGCGGGAGAACGGCGTCGCCTCGGTCGTCTTCTTCACCACCCGGTTCCAGCCGGGGGCCGAGGGGTGGATCGCCGAACAGGCCGCGACGAAGGGCTGGTTCACGGCCCGGGCGCATTGGCTCGGCGCGGTGTTCGGCGGCGACAGCCCGTTCGCCGGTTCACCGTGGCGGCGGGAGAAGGGCGCCCTGTGGGACGTGGGGCCGCACGCGCTGTCCGTGCTGCTGCCGGTTCTCGGCGACGCCCGCCGCGTGGTGGCCGCGGCACCGGGACCCGGGGACACCGTCCACCTGGTCCTCGAACACACCGGCGGCGCGTCCAGCACCCTCACGCTCAGCCTGACGGCGCCGCCCGCCGCGGCGGGCGCGACGGTGGAGCTGCGCGGCAAGGCCGGCGTGACGGTCCTCCCGGACGGCACGCAGGGTCCGGTGCCCGCTCTGGTGCGGGCCGCGGACGCTCTCCTCGCCTCGGCCGGGGGCGGGCACCCGCATCCGTGCGACGCCGCGTTCGGCCTGCGGGTCACCGAGATCCTGGCCGAGGCGGAGGCCCTGCTGCCCGAACGGTAGGGACCGGGGGTCAGCCGCCGGCCCGTTCCCGTTCGAACGGTTCGTCGCTCCACCGGAACCAGGCCCGGTCGCCCTGGATGCGCAGCAGGAACTCGGCGACGGGCCCGTCGGGGGAGACCAGCCGCACACGCCGTTCGATCTCGGCGTGGACCGCTTCCCACCGGACCCGGTGGTCTTCGTCGTCCCGTTCCGCGAGGTCGAGTTCGCGGGCGAACAGCTCCTGGACGGCGCCGAACGCCGGGCCGGCGCCGAACCGGCCCGACAGCCAGGGGAAGTCCGCGTCGTCGATCAGGATCTCCCCGATCTCCCGGCCGCCCTCCCCCGCCTCACCGGCGGCCGGCGCCTCACGCACGTGCCAGACCTCGCCCTCGAACCTGACGTCGCCTCCGCCAACGCCGGTGATCACTGTGCGGGACAGCATGCCATCCGGCACCGGCGCCGGCACCGGCACCGGAGGTCCCGGCCCGGCGCGGTACGCGCCACCGGCCGGTCGCCGGGGACGGAAGGTGATCCGTTCCCGCACCACCGGTTGACCGGCCCGGGCGAAGACGACAGCCGTGGGCGTGTTCCCCCGGTCGGTCGCGGCGGAGATGAACTCGGCGTCCTGGCCGGCCAGGACGTGGGTGCACTCGGCGAGCCGGTCGAAGGCGTACCCGTGGCCGGGGTGTTCGGGCAGGACGCCGACGAAGCCCACGCAGGGTCCGGAGGGGTTGTGCGCGGGGACATGGATGCCCGCTGATTTCCGGCAGGGATTAAGGGGGCCTTAAACGCCGGTTAAGCGTGTTCCGTGCGGTGCCGGATCATCCCAAGTCGGGGGCGCATCATGGGCTTTGGGGCCGTGTGGAGCCGGTTGGACGAGCCATGCGTTCTGCGTAGCATCGGCCGGACGTGAGAGCGCTCTCCTACTCCCCGCCCTCACCTGCCATGCCCCGAAACACTCTGGAGACCCCCCACATGACTTCTCGTCACCAGCGCCCGCTCGGCCGCCGCAAGCTGCTCGTCGCCCTCGGTGGAGCGGTCGTGGCCGCGCCGGTCGCCGCCGCCGTCGCCCCGCACGCCCTCGCGGGCGTCGGGTCGGAAGACTCCGAGGCTCCCCGGGCCGAAGCGGCGGGTGCCCTGCCGCTGACGATCGTCAACAGCACCGGTTCCTTCGGCAACGCCGACGTGCACGTCTACGTCGTCGGCAACCAGGACGGCCGTCAGGTGCGCCTCACGGCCGACGGGACCGTCGTGCCGGTGGCGCTGTCGGACAACGGTGCCGACGGCTTCACCGACTACGCGATCAGCCTCTCCGGCAGCGGGGCGACAACGCTGTCACTGCCGTACCTCTCCGGCCGGATCTACGTGTCCCTGGGCGCGAAGCTGAAGTTCAAGGTGGTCGCCGACGGCGCCGGGAACCCGGCACTGCAGTACCCGGCGGGCTGGGTGAAGTCGGACCCCAACTACGGAGTGCTGCACGACTGCGCCGAGTTCACCCACAACTCCGCCGGGATGTTCTGCAACACCACCATGGTCGACATGTTCAGCGTGCCGCTCGCCATCCGGCTGACCGGCGCCAAGGACCAGACGACCGGCACCGTGCGCCCGGGCGGGCGGGCGGCCGTCTTCGAGGCCGTGCGCCGGGTGGAGGAGTTCGCGCCGCTGGCCGTGGACGACCTGCGGGTGATCGCGCCCGGTCACGGCCTGGACGCCGGACTGTTCCCCGGGAACTACCTCGCCCCCTACATCGACGAGGTGTGGAGCACCTACACCGGCAGGGATCTCAGGATCACCACCAACGCCGGCGTCTTCACCGGCCGGGTGCGCGGGGACCGGCTGACCTTCGACGGGCCCGCCCAGGTGTCCTTCGCCAAGCCCTCCACCCGGGACGTGCTGTTCTGCGACGGCGCCCTCGCCGCGCCCAACGACGGGACGACCGGTCCGGTCGCCGCGGTGCTGGGCGCCGGGTTCAACCGCTCCACGCTGATCTCCTCGCCCGACCAGCCGACGACCGACCCGGCGACGTTCTACGGGACCGTCCTGACCAACCACTACGCGAAGGCGGTGCACGCGGCGACCGAGGACGGCCGGGCGTACGGATTCGCCTTCGACGACGTGGCCGACTTCGCCTCCTACATCCAGGACACCGCGCCCACCGGCATCCGCCTGACGCTCACCGCGTTCTAGGACACCCCGCGAACCGCCCCGGTTCGGCGTGCGGGAGCCGGGGCGGCGTAGGAGCGTGGTGGTGTGCGAAAGGTGTCGGTCCTGCCTCCGCGCCGGGGCGAGGACCGGCGGAGCTGGCTGAGCGGGGCTCCGCCGCCCCGTTGGGTGCGGATGCTGCCGCCGGTCCTGCTCGTGGTGATCTGTGCGGCGACGCTCGTCAGCCACGATCCGCTCGACGTCGGCTTCCTGCTGGGTGCCGTCCCGCCGCTGGCCGTGCTGTCGTACAGTCCCCTCGCGACCGCCCTGCTGGGCGGCGTCGGGGTCGTGCTGCTGAAGGTCCCGGCCTTCCAGCTCGACAGCCCCGGCGAGACCGATCTGCTGACCGTCGCCTTCGTCGCCGCCCTCAGCGTGTTCGTGTCCTTCGTCCGCAGTCGCCGTGACGCCCAGCTGGATCTGGAGCGCACGGTCGCCGAGGCCGCTCAGCGCGCCGTCGTGCCTCCGCTGCCCGAGCGGGTCGGGGCGGTGCGCCTGACGGGGCTGTACCGGGCGGCGCAGCGCGGGACACTCGTCGGGGGCGACTTCTTCGACGTGCGGAACGGTCCCTTCGGCGTACGGGTCGTCACGGGCGACGTGCAGGGGCACGGGCTGTCCGCGGTGTCGACGGTCGCCTCGCTGCTGGGGGCGTTCCGGGAGGCGGTGCTCGACCAGCCGGACCTCGCGTCGGTGGCGGGGCGGCTCGACCGGCGGCTGGTGGTGGACGCGGCGGACGCGCGGCACACCGAGCTGTTCGCGACGGCCGCGCTGCTGGAGTTCTCCGCTGACGCCCTGGAGGTGCGTGTCGTCGTCTGCGGCAACCCGCCTCCCCTCCTGCTGCGGGACGGCGGGGCCACCGAGCTGGAGGTCTCGCCGTGGACGCCTCTCGGGCTCGGCCTCGCGGACGCCGGCGCGATCGAGACGCGCACGGTGGCCCTGCGCCCCGGTGACCGGCTCTTCCTCGCCTCCGACGGAGTGGTCGAGGCCAGGGACGGCAGCGGCGCGTTCTATCCGCTGGCCGGCCGGCTGGCCGCGCTCGCCGCCGGGGAGGACGGGGCGGATGAGCAGGACGGGGAGGACGGGGCGGATGAGCAGGACGGGGAGGGCGGGGAGTCCGCGGGGCTTCCCGAGCGGGTCTGGGCCGACCTCGTGCGCTTCTGCCCGGACGTGGAGGACGACGTCACGATGCTCGTCCTCAGTCCTTCGCCCCCGACGGCTCACTGAGGCCGCCGGGGATCGCGCCGCCCGCGCCGCCGCAGCCGCCGGCCCGTTCCGTGCCGCCGTGCCGGGCGCCACCGCTGCACGACCGACCGCCCCGTGCTTGGGCACGCCCTCGCCCCGTCCGCCCGGGGCCCGCCTCCCCGCTCCCCCTCCGCGGGTGTGCGGGCATGCCACGACCTGGTCCTTCTGCCGGACGGAAGACGCCCGGCAGGCCCGCTCACCCGTCATGGTGCCCCGCGCGGCGGGACGGACCCGGCGGTCCTCCGGATGCGCGGGCCGCTTCCGCGTTGAATGGTGTTATCGGGACATTCGGGACCGACAACAGCACGGCACCGAAGCAGCGACCCGGATCCGAGGAGCACTGATCATGTCGACGTCACAGCCCGACGCCTCGCGGCCGCCCCAAGCCCCCACGGGCGACGACCGCACCACCCCGGACGACCTGCTCCACACCCGCAACGGCACCGACGTCTCGCCGGAGGACCTGGTCCTCGCGGCCGGGCGGGACGTCACGGCGAAGAACCTCGAATGGGCCCGGCGCAAGCTGGACGAGGAGGGTCCCGCCGCCCTCGACAAGCTGCTGCCCTGACCCGGCGCCCCCGGCGGCACGAGGCCCGGGCCGGTGCCCACGGCACCGGCCCGGGCCGGGTGGCGGGTGCGCCCCGCCGGGCGGGTCAGCGGGTCCGGCCGGGACTCGCCTGGTCGTCCTCCCGGTCCGGCAGCACCGTCTCGTCCTCCACGACGTGCATGGCGGCCTCCTCGGCACCCGCGGCTCCGCCGTCGATGCCGACGTCCTGGGCGACGGTCTCCTTGGTCGTGTCGGCGCGGGCGCCCTCGTCGGGGGCGACCAGCCGGCCGGAGCGCTCGGTCCCCGCCTCGGGGTCGACCGGTTCGCCCTCGCCGTCGGGCTTGTCGCCCACGCCGTCCCCGGCGGGTGCCGACACGTCCGGCACCTCCTGGGACAGCCGTTCGTCGAGGCTCTCGCCGTCGTGCTGCTCGGCGGCCGTGGTGCCGTGCTTGGTCACTCCGAGGGGCTTCTCCGGCGGGGAGTAGCCCTCGTCGAGCATGTCGTCGTAGGTCCGCTCGCCGACGGCGTCCTGGAGGTCGAGGGGCGCGGCGTCCTCCTGCTCCTCGTTGGTTCCGGTGGGCTGGTAGGCGTCGTCGGCCATCGGGTCCGTGCCCATCGCTGCCTCCCTCTCAAGCTGCGTCGTCGGTGGTCTCGGTGTCCGGTTCGCGTTTCCCGATACGCGATCTTTAACCCGGTCCGGCCCCGGGATCTTCAGCCCCGGGGCGCCACCCGGACGGTCAGGTCGGTGACGCGGTGCGGGGTCCAGCCGCGGGCGTACCCGGGCACGGTGCCGCCCGGGCCCGTGACGGCGGCCACCGGGATACGGCGGGCGGTGTCCAGGATCTCGGCGGCGGTGGTGTTCTCGTTGTTGCCGCTGGTCGCGCCGGAGGAGCAGCCGGCGTAGTAGCCGATCGGGATGGATTCGTGCCCGGTGACCAGACAGGGCGGGCGGACACCGCGCCGGTGCAGTTCGTCGGCGACCCGGGACCAGTCGCGGCGGCTTTCGACGTTGCGGTCCACGGTGCCCGCGAGGACGGCGAACTGCACCGCCAGGTGCCCGGCGAGCGCGAGCGCGACCAGGGCCGCCGCCACCGGCCGCCACCGGCCGCCTTCCGTACGGACCAGGTGCCACAGCGCGTCGGCGAGGGGAGCGGCCAGCAGGGCGTAGGCGGGCTGCAGGAAGCGGGGCGCCGCGTAGCCGATCATGAACAGGTACGGCAGCGCGGCCGTCGCGGCGCACGCGAGCGGGACCAGCGTGCGGGCGGCGCGCCGGGCCCGCACCGCGACGACCGCTCCGAGGACGGCGAGGACCGGCAGGGCGATCCACCACGCGGTCACCACCGGGTGGGGCATCGGCCCGGTGCACGGGCGGCACAGGCCCCGCCCGCCCAGGCTGCGCATCTGGTCGTCGACGGCGAGGTTCCAGCCGAGGCCGCCCTGGATCTCGGAGGCCCGGGACAGCCGCTCCCCGAGGCCGCCGTACCAGCCGTACGCCTCGATCACCCACTCCACTCCCCCGGCCGCGAGGCCCCCCACGAGCGCGAGCAGCAGCGGCCAGTGGCGGCGTGCGAGGACGAGCACCAGCAGCGGCAGGGTCACCCACACGGCGTCGGTGGGCCGCATCCACGCCATCAGCGCCGCACCGGCCACCACACCCCACGGCGCGGCCCGCCCGGGCAGCCGCCGGGCCCGCAGGAAGCAGCCGACGCAGATCAGGGCACCGACGGCGACCCAGTAGTTGGGCATGGCCTGCGGCCCGTAGAAGAGGGTCACCCACAGGGTCGCGAAGAACGCGCCGGCCGTGGCCAGGACCCGGGCCGGGAAGAGGCCCTTCCAGGCCCGCAGGGCGAGATACAGGCCGAGACCGGACAGCACCGCGAGGTAGCCGCGCAGCAGTTCGGTGGACGACGACCAGGACGCGACGGGCGCCACCAGCAGGGAGACGCCCCGGGAGCGCGGTGCGCTGAAGAAGGCGGCGGGGTGGTGGGAGGTGACCTGGCTGACGTACACCGTCTCGTCCCAGCCGAGCCCCATCCCTGGGTGGACGAGGATCAGCTGGGTCGCGGTGAAGACGGCGGCCACCGCCGCGAGCAGGGCGTCACCGCCGGGGCGCCGCGAGGCGCCGGGCGCCGGGACCGCCTCGTCCCGGCGTCCGCCGGCCGGCAGGGTGTGCGCGCCGTCGGCCATCGTGCACCCCTCACCCCCGCGCGTCGCGGAGCCGCTCGGTCCTCACCTCCTGCCGCCGGTGGCGGGAGTCCGGAAACCCGGAAAACACGGTCAAACTAACCCGCGCGCCACCGAGGCGCAGGGCGGAACTCGGCCAGTCGCACCATCCCGCCCCCGTCCGGCCGGTCAGCGGGCGTTGGGACGGCGGTGCGGGGGCTGCTCGGGCGTGGGGCGCTGCTTGGGCGCGGGGATGGCGCGGGTGACGGGGCCGTCCCCGTTCACGGCCAGGGCGGTCCCGTGGTGATGGATCGTCAGGGGTTCGCCCTTCAGCAGCGTGTACGTCGCCCTGTCCGGGCCGATCTCCACCCGCAGGCACCGTCCCCGGAACTGGAGCCGGAACGCGAGACGGCTGAACTTCTCGGGCAGGCGCGGCGTGAACCGCAGGCTGTCGCGCTCCCGGCGGGTGCCGCCGAACCCGGCGACCAGCGCCATCCACGTACCGGCCAGTGAGGCGATGTGCAGTCCGTCGCGGGTGTTGTGCTCCAGGTCCGCCAGATCCATCAGGGCGGCCTCGGCGGCGTAGTCGTAGGCCAGGCGCAGATGTCCCGTCTGGGCGGCGACGACGGCCTGGCAGCACGCGGACAGGGAGGAGTCCCGCACGGTCAGCGGCTCGTAGTAGGCGAAGTTGCGGGCGATCTGGTCCTCGTCGCAGTGGGCGTCGAACCAGCTGCCGCAGGTGTACATCGCCAGCACGAGGTCGGACTGCTTGATCACCTGCTTGCGGTAGAGGTCGAAGTAGGGGAAGTGCAGCATCAGCGGGTACTGGTCGGCGCCGGTGCGGGCGAAGTCCCAGCGCTGGTGGCGGGTGAAGCCCGAGTGCTGCTCGTGGACGCCGAGTTCCTCGTTGTAGGGGATGTGCACCGACTCGGCCGCGTCCCGCCAGGCGGCGCTCTCCTCGTCGTCGACGCCGAGCCGGGACGCCTCGACGGGGTGGCGTTCGCAGGCGTCGGCCGCGGCCAGGAGGTTCGAGCGGGCCATGAGGTTGGTGTACGTGTTGTCGTCGGCGATGGCGCTGTACTCGTCCGGGCCGGTGACGCCGTCGATGTGGAAGACGCCGTGGTGGTCGTGGTGGCCGAGGGAGCGCCACAGCCGGGCCGTCTCCACCAGGAGTTCGAGGGCGGTGTCGCGTTCGAAGTCGGTGTCGCCGGTCGCCGCCGTGTACCGGACCGCGGCGTGCGCGATGTCGGCGGCCACGTGGAAGGCGGCCGTGCCGGCCGGCCAGTAGGCGGAGCCCTCGGAGCCGTCGATGGTCCGCCACGGGAAGGCGGCGCCGCGCAGGCCGAGCTGGGTGGCACGGTCCCGGGCGGCGGGCAGGGTGTCCTGCCGCCAGCGCAGCGCCTCGGCGACGGCCCTGGGCTCGGTGTAGGTGAGCACGGGCAGGACGAACATCTCCGTGTCCCAGAACGCGTGGCCGTCGTACCCGGAGCCGGTGAGTCCCTTGGCCGGAATAGCCCGCTGCTCGGCGCGGGCACCGGCCTGCAGCACGTGGAACAGGGCGAAGCGCACCGCCTGCTGGATCTCCTCGTCGCCGTGCACCTCGACGTCCGCCCGGGCCCAGAAGTCGTCGAGGTAGGCGCGCTGCTCGGCCACCAGGCCGTCCCAGCCGCCGTGAGCGGCGGCGGCCAGCGCGGCCTCGACCTGGTCGCTCATCGCGGGCCGGGAACGGGCTCCCGACCAGCCGTGGGCGACCGTCTTGCACACCCTCAGCCGCTGTCCCGGCTCCAGCACGGAGGTGAGGGTCAGACGGGCCACGTCGGTGTTGCTCTCGCTGCTGGTGGTGATCTCCCCCGGGCCGTCGACCACGTGGTCGGCGGCCACGGCGACCCTCAATCCACTGCGCCGCGTGCGGTGGACCAGCCGCAGCCGGGAGCCGACGGCCATGTCCTCCTCCGGCTCCAGCGGGGACTGGAGCGCCTTGGCCGTCCGGGGGTCGCCGTCGGGGTCGGGGAGGCTCTCGTTGGCGACCAGTTCCGACTGGATGACGACCCGGGTCCGGCTGTCGACGGCCTCGACCTCGTACGACACGGCGGCGATGGCCCGCTGGGTGAGGGAGACGAGCCGGGTGGAGTGCACCCGGACGGTCGTACCGGCCGGGGAGGTCCACTCGCAGGTCCGCTCCAGCACACCGCGTCGCAGGTCGAGGTGGCGTTCGTGCTCGACGAGCCGCCCGTAGCGCAGGTCGAAGGGTTCGTCGTCGACCAGCAGCCGCAGCAGCTTGCCGTTGGTGACGTTGATGACGGTCTGGCCGGACTCGGGGTATCCGTAGCCCGCTTCGGCGTACGGCAGCGGGTGCAGTTCGTGGACGCCGTTGAGGTAGCTGCCGGGCAGGCCGTGCGGTTCGCCCTCGTCGAGGTTGCCGCGCCAGCCGATGTGCCCGTTGGACAGGGCGAAGACGGACTCGCTCTGGGCGAGCAGGTCGAGGTTGAGGGCCGTCTCGCGCACGGACCAGGGCTCGACGGTGTACGTCCGGTTGGTGATCACGCCCGGCCCTCCAGTTCGGCGAGGTCCTGGACGACGCGGTCGGCGCCGTGGGCGTAGAGGGCGTCGGTCTGGCCCACGCGGTCGACGCCGACGACGTAGCCGAAGTGACCGGAGCGTCCCGCGTCCATGCCGGCGAGCGCGTCCTCGAAGACGGCGGCACGGGCGGGTGCGACCCCGAGGTCGCGGGCGGCGGCCAGGAAGGTGCCGGGGTGCGGCTTGCCCGGCAGGTCGCGCTCCCGGGCCACCACGCCGTCGATCCGTACGTCGAACAGGCGCTCGGCGTCGATGGAGCGCAGCACGTCCCGGGTGTTGGCGCTGGAGGAGACGATCGCGGTGGCGAGGCCCGCGGCACGGACCGCCTCGACGTAGCGCAGCGTTCCCTCGTACGCCTCGACCCCGTCGGTGCGGATCTTCGCCAGGACCAGCTCGTTCTTGCGGTTGCCGATCCCGTTCACCGTCCGCGCGTCCGGCGGGTCGTCGGGGCCGCCCTCGGGCAGCTCGACGCCGCGGGAGGCGAGGAAGGTGCGCACGCCGTCCGCGCGGGGGCGGCCGTCGACGTACTCGCCGTAGTCCGAGTCGGTGAAGGGGCGGAAGTCCGCGCCGTCCCGCTCGCGCAGGAGGGCGTCGAACGTCTCCTTCCAGGCGGCGGCGTGCACCACCGCCGTCCTGGTGACGACCCCGTCGAGGTCGAAGAGGCAGGCCTGGATGTCGTCGGGAAGACCGAGCTTCGTCGTCATACCCCACACAGTTCCCCGCCGGGGCGGGTCCGACCGGGTGACACACTGGTCGGCGTGCCACTGACCTTCCGCGACCTCGTCACCCGTGCCCGCGCCCTTCCGAAGGGCGGGCGGCGCGCGATCCTCGGCATCGCCGGCGGTCCCGGCGCGGGGAAGTCGACACTGGCCGTGAGTCTGGTGCGGGAGCTGAACGGGAGCGGCGAGCCCTGGGCGGCGCATGTGCCCATGGACGGCTTCCACCTGGCCGACGCCGAACTGGACCGGCTCGGCCGCCGGGACCGCAAGGGAGCGCCCGACACCTTCGACGCCGCCGGTTACGCCGCGCTCCTGCGCCGCCTGCGCGAGGAGGACGAGGACGACGACCCCGTCTACGCGCCCGGCTTCGAACGGGTGCTGGAGCAGCCGGTCGCCGGGGCGGTACCGGTGCCGGCGTCGGCGCGGCTGGTGGTGACGGAGGGCAACTACCTGCTGCTGGAGACCGGCGCCTGGGCGCGGGTGCGCTCCCGGCTCGACGAGGTGTGGTTCTGCGAGCTGCCGGAGCCGGAGCGGGTCCGCCGGCTGGTGGCGCGGCACGAGCGGTACGGCAAGTCCCACGAGGACGCGGTCGCCTGGGCGCTCGGCACCGACCAGCGCAACGCCGGCCTGGTCGCCGCGACCCGGGGCCGCGCCGACCTCGTGGTGCCGGCGGGGGCGTTGCCGCCCGGCGCGGCTCGGCGGGTCCGCTAGCGCGCGGGTCAGGTCCCGGCTGGCCAGGCCGACGCCTGCCATCGGCTCGTCCATGATCAGCAACTCGGGTCCGGCGGCGAGCGCGCGGGTGATCAGTACCCGCTGGTGCCGGCCGCCGGAGAGGGCGTTCACCGAGTCCCCGCTGCGGAGGCACGCTCCTCGACCGGTTCCAGGCCGGGGCGCACGCCGTCGGGAGGAACCGCCTGCCGCCGCCGGCCACGCTGCTCGCCTCGTCGCAGCGGCCGTCGGGGACGTCGTCCGACGTGGTGATGCGCACGGCCGGAAAGCAGCCGCTGACGGCGCCCGCGCGGTGTCGCCCGCCGAGGGGGCTCGGGGGCGATCGCCCGAGGGCGGCGCGGGGCGGAGCCGCTACCGGGTGCTCACTTCTCGTCGTAGTCGTCGGGGCGGACGTGCGCCTCCTCCAGGGCTTCGCGCAGGGTCCGGCCGGTGCCCCCCGGCTGACGGGGGGCGTCGTCCTCGTGCCGGCCGAGAACGTCGTCGGTGGTGTCGGTCTTCGGCCGGTTCTCTTCCGGGACGGTCATGACTGCCACTCCTCGTGCGTGCTGCGAATGCGTTCCGGAACGCGGGTTCCCGGTCGGCGCGGCGCTATCCCCGCGGGCGCGGACGCCGGTTCCGTGCGGGCCGGATTCCGGTGCGCACGGGCTCCGGAATGGCCTGTGACGCCGCTCTGACGGACCCGGAGGGTGGGCTATGTTGACCTCCGTGGGAGACAAAGGAGGCGCACCCGTGCCATCGCCGCAGCAGACACGCGCGCAGGCATCGGCGATCACTTCGGGACGGGCGGCGCCGGAATCGGAGGTCTCCGCCACGTCCCGGCTCAGGACGCTGTTCGACCGGCCCCGCCTCTCCCCGGGACAGCGGCGTATCGCGCAGTACCTCATCGAGCACCTCCCCGAGGCGGCGTTCCTGTCGATCACCGACCTCGCGGACCGGGTGGGCGTGAGCCAGCCGTCGGTGACGCGGTTCGCCTCGGCGGTCGGCTTCAGCGGCTACCCGGCGCTGCGGGAGCGGCTCCAGTCGATCGCGCTGGGCTCCCGCGGCGGAGTCACGGCCGAGGAGAACCGGGGCAACGAACTCCAGGCGGCCGTCGACGCCGAGATCGAGAACCTGGAGAACCTGCGGCGCGACTTCGCCGACGCCGACCGGGTGATCGACGTCGGCCGCAAGCTGGCCGCCTCGGCGCCGCTGACCGTCCTCGGGCTGCGCATCTCCGTCTCGCTCGCCGAGTACTTCGCCTACGCCGCCCGCCGCATCCACCCCGACGTGCGTCTGGTGACCCTGGGCGGCAGCGTCGCCTACGACGCCCTGCTCCAGTCCCGGGAGGCGGGGGGCACCTGGGTGCTGGCCTTCTCCATGCCCCGGCACGCCCACGAGACCCTGGGCGCCGTCCGGGTGGCACGCGGTGCCGGACTGAAGGTGGCGCTGATCACCGACCTGGCGCTCGGCCCCCTGGTCGACGAGGCCGACGTCACCTTCGCCACCGGCACGGGGTCGCGTCTGGTCTTCGACTCCTACGCGGCGCCGGGCGTGATGTGCGCGGCCCTGCTCCAGGCCATGACCGACGCCGATCCCGAGCGGACGCAGGCCCGCCTGGAGGAGTACGAGCAGGTCGCCGACCAGCACCAGTTCTTCCTGCGGGACTGAGCCGCCCCCTCGGCTCGGGAGCGGGCACGCCGTGGGGTGGTGCAAACGGAACCTCTCGCAACAGAGCAGGCATGAATGTTTTCATACGTCTTGCAAAGCGGATGGCATATATAAATACTGCTCACGGATCGCGACCCGGTCGTCCCGGAGCGCGTCCATACCTGCGCGAACATCCCTGGCCGCCGATTCCTGCCCGCTCCGGCGCGCCCGGGGTGTTCCGACGGGCATCGCCTGCGCGAGCGCCCGCGGCGGTCCCGGTCGTCCCCTGGACCGGGACCGCCCCACCCGTCGCCCCACCCGACGACGCCGCACACGGAAGCGATGATCATGCCCCTCACGACCACGCGCATCAGCCCCGACTGGCCCTGCCAGGTCAAGGCCCCCGGCAGTTACGACTGGGAGCGCTCGGCGGCCAAGTGGCTGCGTGAACTGGTGCCGGCCCGGTACGCCGGGTACCCGGCGCTGATGCGCCACCCCGTGCTGCTCGCCCGCCATGCGCAGATCCAGGTGCAGCACGAGGTCCGGGTGGCCCGCACCGCGCTGCAGACCGCCCGGGCGGACCTGCCCCGGCTGGGTCTGCCCGAGTCGGTCATCGAGCACACCATCAAGCTGTACGCGGCGGAGGTCCTGCAGTTGCAGCACATCGCGCGCAGCGTGCGGGCGGTCACCGAGGCCCTGGTCGGGCGGGGAGCCGCCGGGCGCTGACCCGACGGCTCCCGCGGCACCGGCAGGCACCCGACCGGTGCGTTCGCGCCGCGCGGCCCGCGCCGCGAGCGGGCGTCAGCCGGCCGGATGGCCCGGCCGGATGGTGTGGGCGTCGGCGAGCCGGAGCAGCGGTGCGCCGGACGCCTCCCGTCCGCCCCACTCGACCGGTTCGAGGACGAACCCGACGTGGTCCCCTCCGGGCAGCCGCTCCACGACGCGGCCCACGAACCACGCCTCGGCGTCCTCCAGCACCACGGCCCCGCCGTGTCCCGGACGCCAGCGGGCCCGCTGGAACTTGTCCACCCGGTCGCCGGTCCGCCCGCCGAAGAGTTCGGCCGTCGCGCGCTGGTCGCGGGCGAGCAGGTGGACGGCCAGGACCTCGGCGGACCGGGCCACCCGGAAGGTCCGGTTCACCTCGGAGATCCACACGACGAAGCGCACGGGATCGAGGGAGCACTGCGAGGAGAAGCCGACCAGACAGCCCGCCCGCTCCCCGCCCGCTGCGGCCGTCACCACGCACATGTCCGGATCGAGCCGGGTGAGGAAGGCGTCCATGGCGGCCATGCTAGGGGCTGTCGGTCCGGGCGGGACGGGCGGCCAGCAGCCGCCACAGGGCGGCCCGCAGGGCGGTGACGAACGCGCTCCGGCCCGCCTCGTCCAGGGCGTCCAGGGACAGGTAGGGGTTCAGGTCCTCCAACTCGACCAGGAGCAGCTCCCCGCCGGGAGCCCGGCAGGCGTCGACACGCTGGATGCCGTGCTCGATGCCGTTCCACTCGATGAACCGCCGCGCGAACGCCAGGTCCGACGGGGTGGCGTCGTACGGCACCAGCTCCCAGCGCCGGTCGGGACGCGGCGCGTAGAGGGCGTACTGGAAGTCGTGGTCGACGAAGTAGAAGGAGATCTCGTGGGCGAAGTGGACGCGCGGCTGGACGAGGAGGTCCCCGGCGCCGGCGCGCACCGCCTCGTGGACGCGCTCGGCGGCCACGGTCCGCAGGCCCGTCGAGTCCGCGCCGAGCCTGGGCTTGACGACGTACTCGTCCGCCGGGGGCAGCCGGTGCAGGTCCGCGGCACCGCCGACGGTGGGGATGACCGGGTAACCCGCTTCGGTGAGGTCGATCAGGTACTGCTTGCCGGCCATGTCCGCCCGGCCGGTGAGCTGGTTGTAGACGCGGGTCCCCCGCTCGGCCGCGCGCTCGCGGAAGGCGTCGTAGGCGTCCCGGTGGCCCAGCACGGGGCCGCTGTTGCGGACGACGACGGCGTCGAAGCCGTCCAGCAGCGCCGCGGCCTGCCCGGGGTGGCACAGGGCCAGGTCGAAGTCCTCGCGCAGTCGGGCGGTCAGGAGGATGTCCTCGTCGCAGTACCGCCGCCCGCGAGCCTCGTAGGACAGGTCGGTGACGTACAGGAGGCGGGGGCGGGCGGACGGCATGGGGAACTCCTCGGGGCTGACCGGAGGCGATCGTATGCGACCGGTGCGGTGGAACGGCGGGTGCACTCAGTTCCCTCCGGGGGCTGCACTGAGTGCCATCGACCCCGGTGAGCTGCTACGTTCCCCTCCATGAGTTCCAGCAGCGCGGCGCCCCGCCGCGGGGACCGTGCGGACGCGGCGGACACCCGGCCGCCGATGCGGGACGCACTGGTCGCGGCGGCCTTCCGGCTGTTCCTGGAGCGGGGCTACGAACAGACGACCGTCGACGACATCGTCGCGCTCGCCGGCGTCGGACGGCGGTCGTTCTTCCGCTACTTCCCCTCCAAGGAGGACGTGGTCTTCCCCGACCACGAGCGGTGCCTGGCCGACATGACGGCCTTCCTGGCCGCCTCCCCGCAGGACGCCGACCCGGTGCGACGGGTCTGCGACGCGGCCCGGCTCGTGGTGCGCATGTACGCCGAGAACCCGGCCTTCTCGGTGCAGCGGTACCACCTCACCAAAAAGGTGTCCGGGCTCCGCGCGTACGAGCTCTCGGTGGTGTGGCGCTACGAGCGCGCCCTCGCCGACTTCCTGCGCGGGCGCCTGGGAGGACTGCCGGACGGCATCCTGCGGGCCGACGTGATAGCGGCCGCGGTGGTCGCGGCGCACAACAACGCCCTGCGTTCCTGGCTGCGTTCGGAGGGACGGGACGACGCGGTCGCCGCGGTGGACCACGCGCTGCGGTTCGCCCAGTCCACGTTCGGCGACGCGCCCGTCCTTGCCCCGGCCGAGGGGGCGGACGACGACGTGGTGGTCGTCGTCTCGCGGCGCGGGACGCCCCTGTGGCAGGTCGTGCGGGAGGTCGAGACCGCCCTCACCCGCGGCTGACGGGAAGCCGACGGCCCCGAAATCGAGGGTACGGAGTGCCTTTACGACTGACACTCAGTGCCATACCCTGTCGGCGTGCACGGTGGCACGGCGACCGCGCACTCGCGTGCCCCGCCCCTCGCGCACGCGTGATTCCGGCCCGAGTGCAGGGAGTTGACCAGCGTGTACCACCACTCAGGAACCGTCGCTCAGCAGGCAGCGGGCTCCGCGACGGGCGTGCTCGACCCGGCAGCCCCGGACACCGAGGCCATCGTCTTCCAGCGCTGCACCTGGTGCGGCACGACCATGTACCACCGGGTGCTGTGCCCGGTCTGCCGCGGCAGCGACCTGCGGACGGAGCGCAGCGCGGGCGCGGGGACGGTGCGCCACGCCACGGTGGTGCACCGCAACACCCCCGCCGCGCGCAACGTCTCCCTGATCGAGATGGCCGAGGGTTTCGTGCTGCGCGGCCGGGTGATGGGCCCGCTCATCGGCATCCACAGCGGCGACCGGGTGCGACTGTCCACGGCCAAGGACCCGGTGCGGGGCGAACCGGTCTTCCAGCTGGTCGACGAGCCGTACCGCGCCTGGACCTGAGCGCCGGTCAGGGCGTCGGGGTGATCCTGATCCCCACCGTGCCGTCCACGCCCCGGCGCAGCCGGCTGCCGAGCAGGGTGAGCCGGCCGAGGACGCCGTACTTGCGGGCGATGAGCCGGCGGTAGCGGGCGGTGGTGGCCGGGTCGCAGATCTCCGCCGTCGCCGGGATCTGGTCGCCGGTCGCCCTGCCGCGCACGTCGCAGGGGCCGACCAGGACGCCGGAGCGCTTGCGGACGCGCTTGACCTTCCAGGAGTCGGCCGCCGTCCAGACGCCGAGCGCGTCCCCGTCCCGGACGACCCACACCGGGGTGGCGACCGGGGTGCCGTTCTTCCGGTAGGTGGTGACCAACAGGTATGTGCCGGCGCCGAGCCGGTCCAGTGGGGCGTCGTCCATGATCCGGCAGTCTAGGCGGATCCCGGTACGCGACGGGTCCGCCTCGCCTCCGGTCGTCTCAGCCGAGGGCGGCCGTCATCCTCCGTACCGCCTCCGTGACCACCTCCGGCGAAGCCGCCAGGTCGAGGCGCACGTGTCCCGCCCCGCCAGTGCCGAAGGGGATGCCGGAGCCGAGGTCCACCCGGCCGCGACGGAGGAAGACGTCCGCCGGGTCGTCGCCGAGGCCGAGCGCGCGGCAGTCGAGCCAGGCGAGGCAGGTCGCCTCCCCGGGGCGGTGCACGGCCCCGGGCAGGTGCGCGGCCGGCAGGCCGGAGAGCAGCCGCCGGTTCTCGTCGAGGCCGGTCGGCACCGCGTTCAGCCAGGCGGTGCCGGCGCGCAGGGCGGCCGTGTGGGCGAGGACGCCGACGTGGCTCGCCCCGTGGCCGACCTCCTCGGGCATCCGGGCCAGGTCGGCTGCGGCCCCGGGCCCGGCGAGGGCCAGCGACGCCTTGAGTCCGGCCAGGTTCCACCCCTTGGACGCCGACATCAGCGCGAGGCCGCGCTCGGCACCGGGCACGCTCGGGTACGGCACGAACCGCACGTTTCCGGTGACGACCGGCGCGTGGATCTCGTCGGCGACGACCCGCACGCCGTACCGCTCCGCGAGGGCGGCCACGGCGGCCGGCTCTTCGGCGGTGTGCACCGTGCCGGTCGGGTTGTGCGGGCTGGACAGCAGGTAGGCGGCGCGCCCGCCGTCGCCGGCGGCCCGCCGGAACGCCTCCTCCAGCGCCACGGGGTCGATCCACAGGTCCGCGCCGAGCGGCGCTTCGACGACCCGCCGGCTCCTGTGCCCCACGAACTGGTGGAACGGCGGGTACACCGGGGGGGGTCACGACCACCGGGTCGCCGGCCCCGGTGACCAGCGCGAGCATCTCGACGACGCCCAGCATCACGTGCGGCACGAGGGCGGTGCGCTCCACGGCGAGGTCGTTCCAGCCCCCGCCGCTCGGCGGCGAAGGCGGCCAGGGCCTCGGCGTAGGCGGTGCCGGCGGGGCAACCGGTGTCACCGAGCCGCAGGGCGTCGGTGACGGCGCGTACGGCGGGTTCGGCGAGCAGCACGTCCATCTCGGCCACCCACAACGGCGGCACGTCCGCGGGGTGGGTGCGCCACTTCATGCTCGTACGGCGGCGCAGCTGGTCGAGGGTGAGTGCGCGCAGGGGGTTCGGTCCGCCGTGCCGGGGCTGCGGGGTGCTGGTCATGGGGCACAAGACAGGGCCCCCGGGGCGGCCGGGGAACGGCATGCCGGCGCACGGCGGCCTCCGTCGCCGGGGCCGGTGCCGTGGGGGCCGCCGCGTCCGCCCCGGGCCGTACGGGACCTCCGGTCCGGTGAACACCGGCGCGCCCGTCCCCGTATGGGAGGAGGGCGCCCGACGTCCGGAGGCCCCCGCGGCGGCGACGCCGCGCGGTCGGGTTCGGGAGCGCAGGCATGAGGCACGCACGACGACGCATCGTCCGGCGAACGGCGAAGCTGGCGGCCGTCGGGGGACTCCTGCTCGGGGGGACGATGGTCACCCGGGCCGTGGCGAGCGAACCGCCCGGCCCGTCCGCCGCGCCGCACACGTTGGCGCGGACGGTGCCCGGCACCGGCGCCGAGCTCGTGTCACGGCTGGGCGCCTCCCGGACGGCGGGGCACTGGCTCGACGCCGACGGGCGGCCGGTGGTCGCGGTCACCGACGGGAGCACGGCCGGGGAGGTGCGACGGGCCGGCGCCGAGGCGAAGGTCGTGCGGCACAGCATGTCCGAGCTGGAGTCCGCGGCCGCCACGCTGCGTTCGGTGCCCCGGGTGCCCGGGACGGCCTGGGCGTTCGACTACCGCGCCAACGAGGTGGTGGTACGGGGTGACAGCACGGTCTCCGGGGACGACTGGTCGCGCCTGACGGGCGTGGCGGAGGACATCGGGGGCTTCGTCCGCATGGAGCGCACCCCGGGTGAGTTCACCACGCGCCTGAACGGCGCCGAGCCGATCCTTTCCACGGCGGGACGCTGCTCGGCGGGCTTCAACGTGACCGACGGACGGAGCGAGTTCATCCTGACCGCCGGTCACTGCGGACCGACGGGGTCCGTCTGGTTCGGTGACGAGGGGGGCGGCCGGCAGGTCGGCAGGACGGTCGCGGGGAGCTTCCCCGGTGACGACTTCTCCCTGGTGGAGTACGCGAACGGCAGGGCGGGCGACGGCGCCGACGTGGTGGCGGTCGGTGAGGGGAAGGGGGTGCGGATCACGGGTCTGGGCGAACCGGCCGTCGGACAGCGCGTGTTCCGCAGTGGCAGCACCAGCGGTCTGCGCGACGGCCGGGTGACCGCGCTCGACGCGACGGTCAACTACCCGGAGGGCACGGTGTCCGGCCTCATCGAGACCGACGTGTGCGCCGAACCCGGGGACAGCGGGGGGCCGATGTTCTCCGAGGGCATCGCGCTGGGTGTGACGTCGGGCGGCAGCGGCGACTGCGACGACGGGGGCACGACGTTCTTCCAGCCGCTGCCGGAAGCCATGGCGTCCCTCGGCGTCCGGCTGCTCGTCTCGACGCGGGAGGGGGCGGCGGGATCCGCGCCCTCGTCACCGGCGGCCACCGGGGGCGGCGCCGCCGCGGCGCCCGGGGGCACGGCGTCCGTCACGGGCGTCGACGGGTCTCCCCTGCTTTCCCGCCTCACCGACCGCCGCAACGTCGGCCCCGGCATGCTCGTCGTCGCGGGCAGCGTGGTCGCCCTGGTGGCCACCCGGTGGATCCGTGCGGACCAGGACCGCAAGGCCTACCGACGGCACTACTCGGCGACGTGGGGGTGACCGGCGGGAGGGGCCGGGGCGGGCCGCGCGGCCACATCCCCGGCGGGCGGGCCGCACGCCTCCGGCCGCGCCCGGGGCCACCGAGCGCGGGCACGGTGACGGCGATCCCACCCGGGCGAGGGCGTCGGGGCGCTCCCGAGGACGAGTACGCCGCACAGAAGGACAGCGCGTCGCCTGTGACGGCGCTCACCGGTACGACGACGCTCATGGCGCCGCGGCTCAGGACCGGTCGAGGACGTGCGTGGCGGCGCCGCTGCCCAGGCCGGACAGGGCGGCGCCTCCCCCAGTAGGTCCGCGGGGCGGACCTACTGGGGGAGGGCACGAGGAGAAACTAGGAGAGCGGCACGCACGGCGAGGCCGAGCCCGCCGGCCTCACCGGGGAAGGAGACGGCGGCGCCGTGGACGCGCCGGGTGAGCAGGCCGCCGGCGGTGGGAGCACCGCCCGGCTCGATCGAGGGCCGAGAAGCGGGGGACGACGACGCCGTGGCAGACGGCTGAGGCCAGTGCGAGAAGGACACCCGTCCTGTGGGGAACCCCGGGCCGGTGGGCCGATGCGCCGAGGAGTCTCAGGCGCCGGTCAGGCGGCCTTCACGGGGTCCGGGGCCGCGGCGGCCCACTCCAGGACGAGCCGCTGGTACTCCGCACGCTGCTCGACGCTCAGTATCCCGCCCGACCGGAGCCACAGGGCCCGGATCTCCTCGTTGACCTCGGCAGCCGATCGCTCGGAGGAGGGTTCAACAGTGGTGGACATGCTGTGAAGCATACGGCGCCGGGCGTGAAGGCGATGTGAGTAATCGCGAGAAAAACGGACATAACAGACCGTGTTACTGGTCACGTCCATCTCCTCATCTGTCAAGACCTGTCGGCGAGTTCGTTCACCGCGCCTGTGTCCTGCCGCACACGGCCCGCCCGTTCACCTCCGTACCGGCCCCGGCGCCGGCAGCCGGAGCCGGAGGTTCGGCACGACACCGTGCGCCCCGGCCGCGGAGGCCGGACGCCGTGACCCTCGGGCCGGCCGGCGCGGCCCGGACGCCGGTCGCCGCGAACCGTGTCGTGCACCACTTCGGGCGGTCGGGGCTCCTCCGCAGCGGACGCGAGGATCTCCCCGTGGTTCAGGTCACAGCCGGTGGCGGCCTGTCCCCGGCAGCGGATGCCGGGGCGCCCGTCAGCCGCGACGCGGAGGCGCGGGCCGGGCGCCCCGATCCGCTCAGGTGCCCGGCTTGCGGCCGTACACGAAGACGTCGTCGCCCTTCTTCAGCAGCGACCAGTACTTCTTGGCGTCGCTCTCCGTCATGTTGACGCAGCCGTGCGAGCCCGGCGGGTTCCACATGCTGACGCCGGCCGAGTGGAAGGCCTGGCCGCCGTCGAAGAACTGGCTGTAGGGCATCGGCACGTCGTAGAGGGTCGAGTGGTGGTCGATGTTGCGCCAGTAGACCTTCTTCAGTCCCGTGCGGGTCTCGTGGCCGTTGCGCCCGGTGCGGACCGGCACCGGCCCGTACACGAGCTTCTTGCCGTCCTGTATCCAGCTCAGCTGGAGGGTGAGGTCCACGCAGGCGATGCGGCCCTTGTTCACCGGGCACTTGCCCGACTTGTTCGGGTTCTTCCCGACGGCCTTCTGCTTCTGCATGAGGTTCATCACGCCCCAGGTGATGGGGCCCGCGTAGCCGATGTTCGGGGTGATGCCGTGCTTGGACTGGAAGGCGCGGATCGCCTTGCAGTCGGCGGTGGACTGCTTGCCGTCGGCCGGGCGGCCGAGGAACTTCTCCACCTTCTTCTGGTGCGGGCCCGTCTGCGTGGTGCAGCTCGCCGCCTGGGCCGGTGCGGCGCCGAGCACGAGCGTGAGTGGTGCCACCAGTGCGGTGAGCCCGAGTGTGGCGGCTCCTCGTCTGCGTATGTCCCCCATGGCGGTCAGCCTTTCGCGTCGAAGCGGCGGAACGGGCGGAAGGCCGCCCGCGGTGCGATTCCCGCCTGCTAGACCGCCGTCCGGCCGTGACGGTTGCCCACCGCGCCCGTGTCGCGACGAAACGGTGACAAACGCGGTCGGGCGCGCCCCGGCCCGCGCCGTCAGTCCGTACCGCCCCCTTCCCTGGTCGCCTGCCGGAACCCGGTGTTGACGGCGGTCAGACCGCCGTCGACCACCAGCGTGGTGCCGGTGATCCAGGACGCGTCGCGCGAGGCGAGGAAGGCGACGGCCGCGGCGATGTCGTCGGGTTCGCCGACCCGCCCCAGCGGGTACAGCGGTCGCACGGCCGCCAGTTCCTCGTCCCGGCCCTCCCAGGCCGTGGTGCGTACGGTGCCCGGCGTCACGAGGTTGACGCGGACGCCGCGCGGGGCGGCGTGGCCGGCGAGGGTGCGGGTCAGGGAGGCGAGGCCGGCCTTGGCCGCGCTGTAGGCGTGGTTGCCGAAGTCCTGGACGCCGTTGACCGAGCCGATGCTCACGATCGCACCGCGCCCGGAGGCCGCCAGGTGGGGCAGGGCCGCCCGGCAGCAGCGGTGGGCGCCGGTGAGGGTGACGTCGAGGTCGCGGGCCCAGGCCTCGTCCGGCTCGTCCTCGAAGAGCGGGGCGTCGGGCGTGCACGCGTAGGCGTTGTTGACCAGCACGTCCAGGGCGCCGAAGGTGTCCACGGCGTGGGCCACGGCCGCCTCGACGGACGTCCGGTCGCGCACGTCGCAGACGAACGCCTCGGCGCTGAGCCCCTGTTCCGTCAGCTCTCGCGCCGTCCGCCGCGCCGCGGGGAGGTCCACGTCGGTCAGCAGCACCCGTGCTCCCTCGGTGGCGAGCCGGCGGGCGGTGGCCGCGCCGATGCCCCGGGCCGCGCCCGTGACGAGTGCCGCGTGGTCCGTGAAACGCCGTGTGTCCGTCATGCGCCCGACGGTACCGCCGAGGCGATCACCCGGGCGGACACCGTGCGCCGCTGTCCGGTCCCGCGCGTCGACCTCCCGCGCTCATGGACGTCGTCATCGGTGCTCCCGGTTCGTACCTCGCCGTGGTCGGCAGCGGCCGGGACCGGTTCCGCCGGGAGACCGCGGCCCGCGGGGAGGAGCGGCGGCTCGCCGTCCACGCCGGCTACGCGCGGACGCCGAAGGCGTCCGTCACGCTGACGTACCGGGTCGCCGCCCACCTCGGCGACGACCCGCGCCCGCACCCCCTGACCCCCCGGGAGGCCGCTCCGGCACAGGCGGAGGCCACCCTCGCCCGGGACCCCGCCCGTCAGCGGTAACCGGTGACGTCGGCCGGCTTGTCGGCGTCCTGCACCTCGACGACGTAGCGCCAGGCGTCCGGGCGGCTGCCGTCGAGGTCGGTGAACCCGTACTCCCGGGCGAGACCCCCGCTGGAGAGGGACCGGCCGTTGAAGCGCGCCACGTCCGGGTCGGCGGCGAGGGCGGTGACGGCCCGGCCGACGTAGCGGGGCGTCTCGGAGATGGCGAAGTGCGGGACGCGGTCGAGGGCGTCGCGCCAGTTCTCCTCCCGTACGCCGAAGTGGTCGAGCATGATCTCCGAACGCAGCCAGCCCGGCGTCAGCGCGACGGCCGTGGCGCCGCGCGGTCCGAGTTCGTGGCCGAGGGCGAAGGCCATACGCAGCACGGACGTCTTGGCGAGGTCGTAGAAGAAGGAGTTGCGGTAGTGGTCGCGGTTGTAGTCGTCGGTGCCGTCGGTGACCTCGACCACCAGCCCGCCGGGGCGGCGCAGCAGCAGGGGCAGCGCGTGGTGGCTGGTGACGGCGTGGGTCTCGACGGCCAGGCGCAGCAGCCGGAGTCCGTTGTCGAGGCCGTGCTCCCAGACGGGGGTGTCCCACTCGAAGAGGTGCTCGCCGCCCCAGATGTCGTTGACCAGGACGTCGAGGTGGTTGTGGGCGCGGGCGATGCGGTCGACGAGCACGGCGACCTGCGCCGGGTCGAGGTGGTCGGCGGGTACGGCGATGCCGTGGCCGCCGGCCTCGGTGACCAGGTCGGCGGTGTCCTCGATGGTCTCGGGCCGGTCGTACTCCGAGCGCCGGGCCCGGGTGCTGCGGCCGGTGACGTAGACGGTGGCGCCGGCCGCGCCCAGTTCCACCGCGATACCGCGTCCGGCGCCCCGGGTCGCCCCGGCGACGAGCGCGACCTTGCCCTCCAGTGAGCGTGCCATGTCCGGCCTCCCGTTTCTTCTCGTCCACGGGCCCGTGCGAGCGGGCCTCGTGGACGAGAGTGCCGGGAAAGCCGGACGTCCTCTGTCACCTTTTACGCGTGTCTCCGGCGTGTCGGGTCCGGCTCACCGGGACCGCCGACCCGGTGAGCCGGACCGGTGAGCCGGACCGGCGTCAGTGTCCGCGTCGGATCCACTCCTCCAGGTGCGGTGCCTCGGCGCCGATGGTGGTCGGGTCGCCGTGGCCGGTGAGGACCTTCGTCTCGGGCGGGAGCACCAGCAGCCGGTCGCGGATCGAGTCGATGATGGTCGGGAAGTGGGAGTAGGAGCGGCCGGTCGCGCCGGGGCCGCCCTGGAAGAGGGTGTCGCCGGTGAAGACGGCGCCCAGGCCCGGGTCGTACAGGCAGACCGCGCCGGGGGCGTGTCCGGGGGTGTGCAGGACGGTGAGGTCGGCGCCGGCCGCCTCGATGACCTGGTCGTCGGAGAGCCAGGCGTCGGGGTCCCGGTCGGGGTGGGTCTGCTGCCACAGCGGCAGGTCGTCGCGGTGCAGCCAGATGGTGGCGCCGGTGCGCTCGGCCAGGGCGGGTGCGGCGTTGACGTGGTCGTTGTGGGCGTGGGTGCACACGATGGCCGTCAGCCGGCGGTCCCCGACGGCCTCGGCGATCGCGTCGGCGTCGTGGGCGGCGTCGATGACGACCACCTCGTGGTCGTCGCCGACGAGCCAGACGTTGTTGTCGACGTCCCAGGTGCCGCCGTCGAGGCTGAACTGCCCGGAGGTGACGAGTCGTTCGATGCGGGCGGCCATCACAGCACCACCACCGAACGCAGCACGTCACCGGCGTGCATCCGCTCGAAGGCCTGCTCCACCTCGTCGAGCCGGATGGTCTCCGTGACGAACGCGTCCAGGTCCAGGCGGCCCTGGAGGTGGAGGTCGACGAGCATCGGGAAGTCGCGGGAGGGCAGGCAGTCGCCGTACCAGGACGACTTCAGCGACCCGCCGCGCCCGAAGACGTCCAGCAGGGGCAGTTCCAGCTTCATCTCGGGTGTCGGTACGCCGACGAGGACGACCGTGCCGGCCAGGTCGCGGGCGTAGAACGCCTGCCGGTACGTCTCCGGGCGGCCGACCGCCTCGATGACGACGTCGGCACCGAAGCCGCCGGTCAGCTCGCGGATCGCCTCGACCGGGTCGGTCTCGCGCGCGTTGACGGTGTGGGTGGCGCCCATGCCCCGGGCGGTCTCCAGCTTGCGGTCGTCGATGTCCACGGCGATGACCTTCGCTGCCCCCGCCAGCTGGGAGCCGGCGATCGCCGCGTCCCCGACGCCGCCGCACCCGATGACGGCGACCGTGTCACCGCGGCCGACGTTCCCGGTGTTGATCGCGGCGCCGATGCCGGCCATCACACCGCAGCCGAGCAGGCCGGCCACCTGCGGGGAGACGGCCGGGTCGACCTTGGTGCACTGTCCGGCGGCGACCAGCGTCTTCTCGGCGAAGGCACCGATCCCGAGGGCCGGGGACAGCTCCTGGCCGGTCGAGGCGAGGGTCATCTTCCGCTCGGCGTTGTGGGTGTCGAAGCAGTACCACGGCCGCCCGCGCAGACACGCCCGGCACCTTCCGCACACCGCACGCCAGTTGAGGATCACGAAGTCGCCGGGGGCCACGTCGGTGACACCGGCGCCGACCGACTCCACGACGCCCGCCGCCTCGTGGCCGAGGAGGAAGGGGAAGTCGTCACTGATCCCGCCCTGCTTGTAGTGCAGGTCGGTGTGGCACACCCCGCATGCCTGGATACTGACAACGGCCTCGCCCGGGCCGGGATCGGGTACGACGATCGTCTCGATTCGCACCGGCTCGTCCTTGCCCGGTGCGATCACGCCGCGTACTTCCTGCGCCATGGTGCTTGACCCCTTCTTCGGCCGTTCCGCGTTCCGTCCGACCCTACGCGCAACTGATCGGTCGGGCGCACCACGAGGTCCGCGCGGCCCCGCTGAGCCGGCGGCCGCGTGCCTCCCGGCCGCGGGCGGCCGATGCGTGCGGACGCGCGCGGACACGCGTGAGGGCCGCCCGGCATCGGGCGGCCCTCGACGGCGGCTTCGTTCCGGCCGTCAGCCCAGGGCGGGGACGGCGCCGAACACCGGCGAGACCAGGCCGGTGAACTGGCGGAGCTGATTGAGGTCGTCGAGCCGGTTCAGCTGCTGGGAGGGGCGCGGCAGCCGGGCCCGGTCCTCGGCGGGCATGTCGCTCACGGCGAGCGAGTCCAGCGTCTTCGTCACGCTGAGCTTGCCGGTACCCGGCGCGCCCCCGTCGGCCGCGCCCGCCATCGGTGCGGCGAGACCGGTCACCCCGGCGGCGAGTCCGACAACGGCAGCGATACGTCGTGTGGAGATCATGCCCTGGGCAACGCCGCCGGGCCGGGCCGGACACGGGCGGGCGACGCCGCTCACCCGTCAGGACCAGTGGCCGGACCGGAGACGTCACGCCGCGCGCCGGGCGGCGAGGGAGGGACGGCGGCATCGTCGCCCGCCTGCCGGGGTACGCGGGCTCGCCGCTCCCGGCGCGTACCCGGGAAGCCCGCCGGGGCTCTGCCGCGCGCGGGTGACGGCTGGGGCCGGCGGACCGGCTCAGCCCCGGCGGGTGGCCGCCTGCCGGGGCGGCAGCCGGTGCAGTCCGACGTCCCGGAGCCGGCCGTCGGCGATCACGGCCGTCATGTAGGTGCAGTACGGCTGCCGTCGGCGGTCGGTCGGCGATCCCGGGTTGAGCAGGCGCAGGCCGCTGTCGGCGCTGGTGTCCCAGGGGATGTGGCTGTGCCCGAAGACCAGGACGTCGAGGTCCGGGAAGCGGGCGGTGCAGCGTGCCTCGCGTCCCCGGGCGGCCCCGGTCTCGTGGACGACGCCGAGGCGCAGGCCGTCGAGTTCGACCCGGGCCACCTCGGGCAGCCGGGCACGCAGGTCGGGGCCGTCGTTGTTGCCGTACACGCCGACGAGTCGGCGGCTGCGGCTCTCCAGCAGGTCGAGGGTGGCGGTGTCGACCCAGTCCCCCGCGTGCACGACGACGTCGGCGCGCGCGACCTCCGCCAGCAGCGGCGCGGGCAGCTCCCTCGCCCGCTTCGGCAGGTGGGTGTCGGACATGAGCAGCAGGCGCACGGGGCCAGCGTAGCGGGGAGCGGAGTCCGGGGCCTCTCGTCCCCGGCGGCGGCGTGCGTGGGTGCGGCTCACGGCTCCCCGTCGGTGCGCCGCTTGAGCGGCTCCCACCAGGCCCGGTTGTCCCGGTACCAGACGACGGTGGCGGCCAGCCCGGCCGTGAAGTCGCGGCCGGGCCGGTAGCCCAGTTCGTCGCGGGCCTTGCTCCAGTCGACGCAGTAGCGCAGGTCGTGGCCCTTGCGGTCCGCGACGTGCACGACCCGGTCCCACCCGGCGCCACAGGCGTCCAGGAGCAGGCCGGTCAGGTCGCGGTTGCTCAGCTCGGTGCCGCCGCCGATGTTGTAGACCTCGCCGGCCCGGCCCCGGGTGCGCACCAGGTCGACGCCCCGGCAGTGGTCGTCCACGTGCAGCCAGTCGCGGACGTTGCGGCCGTCCCCGTACAGCGGGACCCGTCGGCCGTCGAGGAGGTGGGTGACGAACAGCGGCACGAGCTTCTCGGGGAACTGGTGCGGGCCGTAGTTGTTGGAGCAGCGGGTCACCCGTACGTCGAGGCCGTGGGTGCGGTGGTACGCGAGGGCCAGCAGGTCGCCCGACGCCTTCGAGGCGGAGTAGGGGGAACTCGGCCGCAGCGGGTGCTCCTCGGTCGCCGAGCCGGAGTCGACGGAGCCGTACACCTCGTCGGTGGAGACGTGGACGAAGGGCCCCACCCCGTGGCGCAGGGCCGCGTCCAGGAGGGTCTGGGTGCCGGCGACGTTGGTGAGGACGAAGTCGGCGGCGGAGTCGATCGAGCGGTCCACATGGGATTCCGCGGCGAAGTGCACCACCTGGTCGGCCCCGGCCATCAGCTTGTCGACGAGTGCGGCGTCGCGGATGTCGCCGTGCACGAAGTCCAGCCGCGGGTGGCCGAGTTCGAGGTTGTCCGTGGTACCGGCGTAGGTGAGGGCGTCCAGCACCGTGATCCGCGGCGGCTCGGGCGTGCCGGGGGCGAGGAGCGTCCGGACGTACCGGGAGCCGATGAATCCGGCGGCGCCGGTGACCAGAAGGTTCATGGGCGGTTCTGTGCCTTGCTGCGTGCGGTGGGGAGACGGGTGGGCGGAGGACCGACGTTACCCGCGTGCCCCCGTCGGTCCGCGGCCGGCCCGGACGCGCACCGCGCCGGCTCCGGGGCCGGCGCGCCGGGCGGTTGCTACCGCCCCGGGGCGTGTTTCAGTCCTCGCCCCTGACGATGTTCGACTCCTGGCCCGTTCGCGGTGCGCGAGACGCGCCGTCCTCCTCCACGGCGGGTATCCAGGTGCGCACCGCGACCCGGCTCCGCAGGCGTCGCGCTTTCGACCACCCCGTCTCGAAACGGCGGACGACGGGTTTGTCGACGGTTTCCGTGGTCATGGGGCATCATCTTCCTTCTGCGTCCGGGGCCGTCACTCGGCGGGTCCCCGTGCGCCCTCCGGCGAAACACCGGTCGCGTGCGCCCTGGGGTGCGGGGCCGGGCCGGGTGACCGCGTCGGCGGCGCCGGCACCTGTGCGGGGGCGCGGCGCAGCGGGATCTCGCTCCACACCTGCTTGCCTCCGCCGACCGGCAGCGTCCCCCAGGTCGCCGACATCGCCTCGACGAGGAGGATGCCGCGTCCGCCCGTGGCCTCCCAGCCGATGCGGGTCGGTTTGACCGGCGTGCGGGGCGAGGCGTCGGCGACCGCGACGCGCAGCCGGGCGTGGATCAGAGTGAGGTCGAGGCGGACCTGGCCGTCGGTGTGGACCAGGGCGTTGGTGACCAGTTCGGAGACGATCAGGAGGACGCCGTCGACGTCGTCGTCCGGCACGCCCCAGGAGCGCAGGACGCGCCGGGTGAAGCGGCGGGCGTGCCGCACGGCCTCGGGCAGCCGCCACACCGACCAGCTCTCCCGCAGCGGGCGCACGGCCATGCCGTCGTAGCGCACCAGCAGCAGGGCGACGTCGTCGCTGCGGCGGGCGTTGCCGAGCAGGGCGTCGGCGACGAGCCCGAGGTGGGCGGGGTCGGACACGGCCAGGGCGTGCGCGAGGCGGTCCATGCCCTCGTCGATGTCGGCGTCGGCGGACTCCACGAGCCCGTCCGTGGTGAGGGCGATCAGCGTGCCGGGCCGCAGCCGCAGCCGCAGCCGCAGCCGCAGCGGGCTCATCGGGAAGTCGGTATGGGTCATCACACCCAGCGGCGGACCGCCCTTCGATTCCGCGATCTCCGTCGTGCCGTCGCGGTGGCGCAGCACCGGCGGCGGGTGCCCGGCCCGGACGCACCAGGCGGAGCGCTCCTCCAGGTCGAGGTCGACGTAGACGCAGGTGGCGAAGAGGTCGGTCTCCATGTCCATCAGCAGCCGGTTGGCGTGGGAGACCACCACGTCCGGCGGGTGGCCCTCGACAGCCTAGGCGCGCAGGGCCGTACGCATCTGGCCCATGAGGGTGGCGGCGGCGGCGCTGTGCCCCTGGACGTCGCCGATGACGAGGGCCACGTGGTGGTCGGGCAGCGGGATGACGTCGTACCAGTCCCCGCCCAGCTCCAGTCCGGCCGTGCTGGGCAGGTAGCGGGCGACGGCGACCGCGCCGGGCAGCTTCGGCAGCCGGCGCGGCAGCAGCCGGCGCTGGAGCATGCCGACCAGTTCGTGCTCGGCGTCGAAGGCGTGGGCGCGCATCAGGGCCTGCCCGGCGAGGCCGGCGGAGGCGGTGAGCAGGGCGCGCTCGTCGGGGCCGAATTCGTGCGGGGCGTCCCAGCCGATCAGGCAGGCACCGGCCATGCGGCCGTCGGCGGGCAGCGGCAGTACGGCGAGGCCCCCGGGACCGACGTCGGCGGGCGCGGGCTCCAGCTCGCCGGTGCCGGGGGGCCAGATCCGGGCGCGGCCCTCGCGCAGCGCGGCGGCGAGGGTGGGCATGGCCCGCACCGGTGCGTCGGGCCACTCGGTGCGCCACTCCAGCCGCCACAGCTCGGGCCAGGACTCGGGCTCGGGCGGGTCGAGGACGGTGACGACGAGCCGGTCGCCCTCCAGCTCGGCCAGCGCGATCCGGTCGGCGCGCAGCGGCCTGCGCAGGGCCGCGACGACGGCATGGCTGACGTCGCGGACGGTGCCGGCGGTGGCCAGCGCGGCGGCGAGGCGCTGGACGCGGGCCACGTCGGTCGCGACTGGCTGTCGTTCCGGCTGTACCCGACCAGGACCGGGCTCAGCGTGCGCGTCAGCCGGGCCCGGGGAGTGTCGCGGCCGGGGCCCGCCGAACCGGTGGCGGCCGAGACCGCCCCGTCGCGGCTGGTGACGATCTCCCAGGTGGTCGGTCTGACCGGCGCGCTGTCCGAGGCGGTGGGCGTGCGGGACGTGGTGCGGCTGATCGCGGACGAGATCGCCCCGACGGTCGGCAGTCAGGGCCTGGTCGTCCTCGGCTCGCGGGCCGGCCGGCTGCACGTCCTCGGACACCGCGGGTATCCGGACGCGCACGCCGCGGAGCGCTTCGACGGCACGCCGCTCACCGCACGCATCCCGGGCACGCAGGTCCTCCGGACGGGGGTGCCCGGGTTCTTCGAGTCCTGGGAGCAGCTGCGGCGCCTGTACCCGGAGCGAGGGGGCACGAACGACGGCTTCGCGGCCTGGGCGTTCCTTCCGCTGATCGCCTCGGGGCGGCCGGTGGGCACGTGCGTGCTCGCCTACGAGCGACCGCGCTCCTTCACCACGGAGGAGCGGGCGATCCTGACCAGCCTGGCCGGGCTGGTCGCGCAGGCCCTGGACCGCGCCCTGCTCTACGACGCCAAGTACCGGCTGGCGCACGGGCTGCAGGACGCCCTGCTGCCGCACTCGCTGCCCGCCCTGCCCGGCGTCGAGGCCGCCGCCCGCTATCTGCCGGCCACCCGCGGCATGGACATCGGCGGCGACTTCTACGACCTGGTGCCGGACGGGGCCGCGTCGGCGGCGGTGATCGGGGACGTGCAGGGTCACAACGTGACGGCGGCCGGACTGATGGGCCAGGTGCGGACCGCCGTCCGCGCCTACACGGCCGTCGGCCAGGCGCCCGAGGACGTCGTGCGCAGCACCAACCGGCTGCTGATCGACCTGGGCACCGAGCTGTTCGCAAGCTGTCTGTACCTGCGGCTCGACGCGGCGCGCGGGCGGGCGGCACTGGCCCGCGCGGGGCATCCGCCGCCGCTGCTGCGCCGTCCGGACGGGCGGGTGGAGGTGCTGGACCTGCCTGGCGGGCCCCTGCTGGGCATCGACCCCTCGGCCGCGTATCCGTGCACGGAGATCGACCTCGTCCCCGGCCCCCTGCTGGCCTCCTACACGGACGGGCTGGTGGAGTCCCCCGGCGTCGACTTCGAGGAGGCCCTCACCGGTCTGGGACACCGGCTGGCCGGGGCCGGTGACCTGCCGCTGGACGAACTCGCCGACCGCCTGGTGTGCGACGAGACGGGTGCGGAGGAACGGCCCGACGACATCGCCCTGATGCTGCTCCGGGCACGGGGCTGAGGCGAGGGTCCTGTCACCCCTCGGCGAGGCGGCCTCGGTGGCGCCCCGCCGTGCGGCGGTCCGTCCCTCCCGCCGGAGGGGCGGACCGCCCACCGCCGACCGGTCCCGTCGGGTGCCGGCCGGGGCCCGTGGGCGCGCGGCGGATGCGGGGCGTTCCGGATCAGCCCGTCAGGCCGGAGCCGTATCCACCGCCGGCACCCGTGCCGTCATCGCCGTCACCCGCACCGGCGCCCGCGTCCTCGTCCTCCGCACCGGCGTCCTCACCGGCACCGTGTCCACCGCCGGCCTCGTCCTCACCGCCGACGGCGTCACCGCCCCCGGCCGGCTCTCCCCCGGTCCGGTCGCCCGCACCGGCCTCCCCGGCGCCCGCCTGGCCGCCCGAGTCGCCGCCCAGGGTGGCACCGACCGCCTCCAGTGCGGTGGTGACCGGCTGGAAGAACGTCTCCCCGCCGACCGCGCAGTCACCGCTGCCGCCGGAGGTCAGCCCGATCGCGAGGCCGTCCTGGGTGAACAGGGAGCCGCCGCTGTCGCCCGGTTCGGCGCACACGTCGGTCTGGATGAGGCCGGTGACCGTCCCCTCGGGGTAGTTGACGGTGGCGTCCAGGCCGAGGACCTGGCCGTCGGCCAGTCCGGTCGTACTGCCCATGCGGAAGACCTGCTGACCGACCGCCGCCTCCGCGGCCCGGCTGATCGGGACGGTCTGGTCGCCGAGGTCGACCTCGCTGGGCGCCTCGGTCGCCGGGTCGTCGTACCGGACGAGCGCGAAGTCGCCCTCGCCGGGGAAGACGGCCTGGTCGACGGTGGCGATCGGCTGCCCGCCCTGCGCGTCGGACCACTGGTCGTCCGCGACGCCGCAGTGACCGGCGGTCAGGAACGCGGGGGAGCCGTCGCCCGCGGTCACGTTGAAGCCGAGGGAGCAGCGCGCGCCGCCGCCGAAGATGGCGTCGCCGCCCGAGACGAAGGTCTTGAAGGTGCCGGCGGACTTCCTGATCGTCGCCATGCCGGAGCCGAGGCCGTCGACGGTGGACTCCAGCCGGTCCCACGCGGTGCCGGTGACGGTGCGGTCGGCGGTCACCAGGATCTTGTTGGTGCGCGGGTCGATGGCCCATGCGGTGCCCGGAATGGTCGCCTCGGACTTCAGGGTCCGCGCGCCGTTCCGCAGCTCGCCCATGCTGTTGTCGACCTCGCGGACGTCCGCGCCCGCCTTCTTCGCCCGCACGACGACCTGGTCGTCGCCGCCGGGCACGACGTTGACGACGAGCCGCTGCTCGCCGGCGTCGTAGTACGAGCCCGCGAAGGCGTCGCCGAGCAGGCCGGCGAGCTGTGAAGCGAGATCCGGCGCGTCCGCCGCCTTGAGGGTCCTCGGCGACGCGGTGTCGCCGGAGGATCCGCCGTCCTGCGAGGCGTTGGCGTTCGGCAGCAGGACGGCGGCCGCGCCGAGCGCCAGCACACCACCTGCCGCCATCGCGGCCCTGCGCTTCGGAATGCGCTTGTGACTCAACCTTCTCGACCTCCTGGGACGGGCTCCGCGCCGCCGTCCGGCGGCTGTTGGGGGCACCTGGATGGCTGTTGGTACGCGCGGGCCGGGCGAACCGTTCAATCCCACCGGACCGACACGCTGCGCATCCGGCCGGGGACGTTCCGTTCCGGGCGGGGACCGGAATCCCGGCTTCAGTGAATCTGCACAGCGCAGGCCCAACCCGGTCACCCCCGTTGGAGGATCTGCACAACCGCACGGCGACCTGCGGGCCTTGGGAGCCGGAGCGCCGGTGCCGCCCGCCGGGGGCAAGGGAGCGCGCGGGCCGTCGCGACCCGTGTGAAGAAGTCGCCGCCAAGGCATGCGCGGGCCTGCACGGTTGCAGCCTCGGGCTTCGCAAGTGCCCTGGTGGGAGGGGTTGATTGAGTGGAAGCGCGGACGGGCCGCGTGTTTTGATCCATCGCACCGCGGGGGCCGGACCTGCTGGTGGACCCCGCGCCGTGGCAGGGCATGGTCGACCGGCAGTACCGGCTGCTGGACCGCTGGACCGCTGGACCGAGCAGCTGGAGTGCACCCACGAGTCCCGCACGGCGGCCGGCATCAAGGCAGGTGAGGCGGCACGTGCCCAGGCCGACCGGACCCTGCTGGCCGCCATCGGCAAGCGGCCGGGGTGGCGCGCCACGGCCGCCGCCGACGCCGACGCCACGTACGCGGCCCGCAGGCTGGTCGCCCGCTCCTGCGGGATCGCGCTCGCCGAGCCCGCGCGCGACGGCGCGGAGAGCGACCGGACGGACCCGGTGGAGCGGGTCGCCGTCGCCTCGCGGGTGCGTACCCGGACGGTCCGGCCGGAGGACCGCTGGTGGCGGGACGACGTCGGGCCGCTGGTCGGACACCGGGCGCTGTCGGGCGCGCCGGTGGCGCTGCTGTGGCGACGCGGCGGCTGTGTGGCCGTCCGTCCGGCGACCGGCCTGGCCCGGCGGCCCCGGCGGGCCGGGGCGGCGCGGCTCCCGGCCTGCCCGTCGGGGTGCCGTTTTCGGCCGTGCCGTTGGAGCGTCGGATAATTGGGTACCTGCGCCCTCATGCGTATCAGCGTCGTGGATGTGGGATCGAAGACGGTCCGCCTCATGGTGGCGGACGCCGAGGGCGGGGTACCGCTGCCGGTCCACACCGCGAAGTGGCGGCTGCGGCTGTCGGAGCAGGTCGAGCCGGGCGGCCCGGTGCCCGAGGAGGCCGTGGAGCGGCTCGTGGAGGCGGTAGAAGGAGCGAGCAGGACCGCGGCCCGGTGGGGCGCGGCCGGCCCACTGGCCTTCGCGACGGCCGTGGTGCGTGCCGCGCCGAACCGCCTGGAGGTGCTGCGCACGGTCCGCGACCGCACCGGGGTCGCCCTGTGCACCCTGCCGGGCGAGGTGGAGGCGGAGCTGACGTTCCTCGGGGCCCGGCGCTGGATGGGCTGGCGGTCGGGTCCGCTCGCCCTGCTCGACATCGGCGGCGGCTCGCTGGAGGTCGCCTTCGGCCGCGGCCGGCTGCCCGACTTCGTGGCCTCGCTGCCGCTCGGTGCGGCACGGCTGACCCACGAGTTCCTCAAGGGCGGTGAGGACGCGCCGCCGCCGGAGCACGTCAAGGCGCTGCGCCGACAGGTCCGCCATCAGTTGCGGGACGTGGCGGCGCGGATCCGCTGGGAGGGGCCGCGCACCGCGGTCGCCACCTCGCGGACCTTCCAGCAGCTCGGGCGGCTGTGCGGGGCGTCACCGGGGCGGCACGGGCCGTTCGTGGAGCGGCAGATGCGGTGCTCGGACCTGGGTGAGGCGGTCGGCCGGCTGGCCGCGCTGTCCGCCGCCGAACGGGCCCGGCTGCCCGGAATCTCTGCACCGCGGGCGGCGCAGAGTCTGGCCGGCGCGGTGGTCGGGCACACCGCGATGAAGCTGACCGGACTGGAGACGGTCACGCTCTGCCCCTGGGCGATCCGGGAGGGCATCCTGCTGCGCCACATCGAGGACGGACCGTCCTGGTGGGCGGAGGTCATCCGCCGCAACGACGAGGCCACCGCCCAGGACCCCGCCCCGACGGCCGCCCTGCGCATCGCGGCCACGACCAGCTGACGCGGCGCGGCGGCCCACACCCGCGCCGTGACGAACGAACCGACGATCCGGCCCACCGTACGAGGAGAGGAGACATCCGTGTCCCAGAACGGCGACCACGCCCACGAGCAGCCCGAGACCGCCGTCGAGGAGGTCCTGCGCGAGATCCGGGACGCCAGGCCCCGTGACGCCGAGTCCGACGCGCGACCGCGCCGGGGCGAGGCCGGGGACGCCACCTCGCCGAACACCGGAGCACAGAAGGACGCCGGGGAGGAGTGACGCGCGACGCACGGGCGGCGGGGGTGCCCGGGCGGTCGCCGGGTACTCGTGGCGTCATGGAGTACGACCTCGAAGGACCACAGCCGCCGTCGGCCCGGGGCCCGCTCTCCGCGGCCGTCGGTGCGTACCTGCTCGGCACGGGCCCGCTGCCCGGCCCGGAGGACGCCGCCGCCGCGCCGGCGTACGGTGACGACCTGCAGCTAGCCCTGTACCAGTGCTACGAGCTGCACTACCGGGGTTTCGCCGGGGTCTCCCCCGACCTCGAATGGGACCCCGGCCTGCTGCGCGTCCGGGCCGCGCTGGAGGACCGCTTCCTGTCCGCGCTGCGCGCCGACACCGAGGTGCACGACACCGTGGAGGACGCGGTCGGGGCGCTGCTCGTCGAGCCGGTCGACGGCAAGGGCGTCAGCCACTTCCTGCGGGACGAGGGCGAGCTGTGGCACCTGCGCGAGTACGCGGCCCAGCGCTCCCTGTACCACCTGAAGGAGGCCGACCCGCACGCCTGGGTGCTGCCCCGGCTGTGGGGGCGCGCGAAGGCGGCGATGGCTGCGGTGGAGTTCGACGAGTACGGCGGCGGCCGTCCGGACCGGGTGCACGCCCGCCTGTTCGCCGACCTGATGACGGACCTGGGCCTGGACACGACGTACGGACGCCATCTGGACGCGGCGTCCGCCGAGTGCCTGGCCACGGTGAACATGATGTCCCTGTTCGGCCTGCACCGGTCGCTGCGCGGCGCGCTGGTGGGTCACTTCGCGGCGGTCGAGATCACCTCGTCGCCCGGCTCCCGGCGGCTCGCCGAGGCGATGCGCCGCACCGGTGCCGGACCGGCCGCCGAGCACTTCTACGACGAGCACGTCGAGGCCGACGCGGTGCACGAGCAGATCGTGCGGCACGAGGTGATCGACGGCCTGCTGGAGCAGGAGCCGCACCTCGCGGCGGACGTCGCCTTCGGCATCGACGCCACCGGACTCGTCGAGGACCGGTTCGGCGCCCGGCTGCTCGCCGACTGGCGGGCCGGCCGCTCGTCCCTGCGCACCCCGCTGCCCCGGACGCACCACGAGTCTTCCGAAACCTCCCATATTTCCTGATCGGTGGGGTACGCGGGTTCCGTGAACTTCATGGTGCTTCCGGGCGTCTACGCCCCTCAGGAGGACACCGCCCTGCTGGCCGGGGCGCTGTCCGACGAGTCGCTGCCCCCGGCCGCGGCCGTACTCGACGTGGGGACCGGCTCGGGCGCCCTGGCCCTGACCGCGGCCCGGCGGGGCGCGCGGGTGACCGCGGTGGACGTGTCGTGGCGGGCGGTCTGTGCGGCCCGGGTGAACGCCGTCCGGGCCGGGCTGCGGATCCGCGTCCGCCACGGCAACCTCTTCACGCCCGTACGCGGCGAGTCGTTCGACCTCGTCCTGGCCAACCCGCCGTACGTGCCGGCACCGGCCGGTGGCCGCCGGCCGCGCGGTGCGGCGCGGGCCTGGGACGCGGGGCACGACGGCCGGCTGGTCCTGGACCGCATCTGCCGGGAGGCGCCCGCCCTGCTGCGCCCCGGCGGTGTGCTGCTGCTCGTCCAGTCGGCGCTCAGCGATCCGGGGCGGACCGTCGGGCAGCTGCGCGAGGCGGGTCTGAAGGCGGCCGTGACCCGGCGGCAGCGGATCGCGTTCGGTCCCGTGGTGCGCGGCCGGGAGCGCTGGCTGCGCCAGCGCGGACTGCTGTCCCTGGCCGAGAACGAGGAGGAGCTGGTGGTCGTCCGTGCCGAACTCCCCGTCTGAGACCCCTCGTCCCGCCGGCCCACCACGCCGGGTCAAGGCCCAGCGCCGCGGGCCGCTGCTGGTGGAGGGCCCGGTGGAGGTGGAGCTGGAGGACGGGACCACCGTGTCCTCCGACCGCTTCCAGGTCGCCCTGTGCACCTGTCGCCGCAGCCGGCGCTACCCCTGGTGCGACACGAGCCACCGCGCCAGGTCGTCCGGCACCGGCGACGGCCCGGCGACCGACTGACCTCGGCGCCCCGGATACCGGAGAACGGCGGACGGCCCCACTCCGTCCGCCGTCCCCGGTGCGGGACCGCGCCTTACGTACGGCGGCGCTCGCACTCCCCAGTAGCGAGCGCCGGTCACGCCGAACGGGCCGGGCGGTCCCGGTCCTCAGAACGTGAAGACGCTCGTGCTTCCCGCGTTCTTCACGCACTCGTTGGCGAAGGTGCGTTCGTAGGACAGGCGCCGGCCCTGCCAGACCCCGTCGACGGTGACGACCACGGGCGCGTACTCCCGGGTGCACAGCACGCCGGTGTCCGCCTCGAGGGCGTTGAAGTCGCCGCCCGCGCGGCGCAGTTCGGCGCAGGCCGAGGCGGCGGCGGGGTGGGTTCCGGAGGCCGTCGGGGCGCAGGTCAGGGTGACCGCGCGAAGCGGTACGGCGGTGGCAGCGCTCTCTCCGTGCCCGATGGTCAGCACGAGGGCCGAGGGGGCTTGGAGCGACGCGGGGGCGGTGGCCGGGGAGGCGAGAGAGGCTCCGGCGAGGGGCCCGCAGACGGCGGTGGCCGTCAGGCCCAGAGTCGCTGCCCAGCGCGCGGTGTTCCGCATTGTGTGCATCCTTCCGCTCGATACGAGGGTGTCGCCGGCCCGGCTCGGTCGGTGCCGGAACGGCGAGCGCGAGTCTGCCGAGTCCGTCGCCGAAACTCATATCGACCCCATGGGTTTCGGTAACCTTGCGTGTTGAATCAGTGGCGCGATGTCACGGAATTCGAACGTTCCAAGTCCGGAACTGGGCGGTTCTTGATCGGATATTGAGGCATGAACGGGCCGGATGGCGTGATCCGCGCGTTCACCGATAGGCCTGAAACACCCCCGAACCGTGCCCGTTCGCGCGGTGGTCCGGCTCTGTGTACCCGCGGGTAGGGTGCTGACGGCGCGAGCTCGACGACGAGAGGCGGGACCGGGGATGGCGAAGCACTGGGCGGACTTCCAGTACGAGATCTACCTGAACGGGATGACGGGCGCCGTGCCGCGCCTGCCCACCGATCCGACCCGGCTGGAGGGACTGGCCGAGCTGCGGCTCGGGCCCGGGCCGGTCGGGTACGTCGCGGGCAGCGCGGGCGACGGCAGCACCGCCCGCGCCAACCGGGCGGCCCTGGACCGGCGCCGGATCGTGCCGCGCATGCTGCGCGACGTGCACGAGCGCGACCTCTCGGTCGAGGTGCTGGGCCGCCCGCTGCCCGCACCGCTGGCGCTGGCGCCGGTCGGGGTCCTGTCGGTCATGCATCCGGACGCGGAACCGGCCGCCGCCCGGGCCGCCGCCGCGCAGGGCGTGCCCTACGTCCTGTCCTCGGCGTCCAGCACCCCCATGGAGCAGGTCGCCGAGGCGATGGGGGACGCCGAACGCTGGTTCCAGCTGTACTGGCCCAAGGACCGCGAGGTGACCCGCAGTTTCCTGGGCCGCGCGAAGGCGGCCGGGTACGGCGTGCTCCTCGTCACGCTGGACACCCCGCTGCTGTCGTGGCGCCCGCGCGATCTGGACCAGGCGTACCTGCCGTTCCTGCACGGCGTGGGCACCGCCAACTACTTCTCCGACCCGGCGTTCCTCGCGGGGCTGGCGAAACCCGTGCACGAGGACCCGAACGCGGCGGTGATGCACTTCGTCGGCATGTTCTCCGACCCGGCCAAGACCTGGCCGGACCTGGCGTTCCTGCGGGAGAACTGGGACGGCCCGATCGTCCTGAAGGGCGTCCTGCACCCGGACGACGCCCGGATGGCCGCCGATGCCGGGATGGACGGCGTGGTGGTCTCCAACCACGGCGGTCGCCAGGTCGCCGGTTCCGTCGCGGCGGCCGACGCGCTGCCGCGCGTGGCCGAGGCCGTCGGCGACCGGCTCACCGTGCTGTTCGACAGCGGCGTCCGCACCGGCGACGACGTCTTCAAGGCGCTCGCGCTCGGGGCGCGGGCGGTGCTCCTCGGCCGGCCCTACGTCTACGGTCTGGGCCTCGACGGGCAGGCGGGCGTCGAGCACGTGATCCGCTGCCTGCTGGCCGAACTCGACCTCACCCTGGCCCTGTCGGGGCACGCCTCACCGGCCACGCCGGGCCCCGCCGACCTCGTCGAGGATCCCGGGTGACCGGCTGCTGCGCCGCAGGGCGGCCGCCGAGCGCTCCGCCGGCCCCTTCCGTGCGCCGCCCCGGTCCACGGCCGGACCGCCCGCGTCGGCGGCCCGACGCGTCGCGGGTCCGCGGGGCGGGTCGCAGGCCGCCCCGGTGGACCCCGTCAGGGCCGGCCCTCAGCCGCCCGGCAACTCCACGCTCCGGGCGTCCGGGGCGCCGGTACCGACGGTGGACCGGGAGGCGTCCGTCCGCACCGGCTCGCTCCGCCAGCGCTGGCCGTCGGAACCGTCGCGCACCGTGACGACGACGTCGGCGCCCGGCGCGGCGGTGGTCGCGGCGAGGGCGAGCTGCCTGTTCCGGCGCGGCACCAGCTCCCCCGGGCCGGACAGGTCGTAGCGCACGTCGTCGCCCCGCTCGGTGCCCCCGTCGGCGCAGGTGCCGAGGACGACGACTCCGGCGTCCGCCTGCGAGTCCAGGCACAGGCCCGGGTCGGCGACGCTGCGCAGCAGGCCGTCGTCCTCGTAGGTCCACTGCTGGGTCCACGCGTCGGAGCACGTCGCCAGCCGGGCACCGACGCCGGCCTTCGGCTCGTCCCGCACGTCGAGGCAGAGGTCCGCGGCCGTGTTGCGCAGCCGGGTCCGGTCCGGCGCCGTGGGCAGCCCCGCCGAGCCGGGCGGTGCGGGGCGGCTGGTCCCGGAGGCCGCCGCCGCGCCGCCGACGGCGCTGGTGGAGGCGGCCGGGTCAGCGCCGCCGTCGTACGACCACACGCTCACCACGAGCACGACGGACAGCACGCCGACGGACGCCGCGCCGAACTCCCTGAGCATCGAGCGGCCGGAGCGCGGCCGGCCCGGTGTCGCGCGCAGGGGCCCGGGCATCCGGGCCAGCAGCCCCGGGCGCCCGCTCCGGTGCCGCGCGGCCCCCTTGGCGAGCCCGCCCAGGGTCGCGCGGCCCGGGCGGGAGTCGAGGTAGCGCCGGGCACCCCAGCCGAGCACCGCCTCGGCCATCAGCGTGCCCAGCCCGCGCTCGAAGTGGCCGAGCTGTTCGGCCGCGTGCCGGCAGTGCCGGCAGTCCGCCAGGTGCTTGCGGACATCCGGCAGCAGAGCACCTCCCCGGCGGATGGGAACGTCGAGGAGCCGACTGTGGAAACGGCAGTCCTGGGTCGGCGCGAGCTGCCGATGGGCCTGCAGACAACCCTCCCGGAATTTCTCACGCGCCTGTTCGAGCGTGACCGACGCGGTGTCGGTGTCCATGCCGAGCAGACCGGCCGGGACGGACAGGGGCTCACCCTCGACCTCCGTGTGCCACAGCAAACAACGGGCCGGTCCGGGAAGGGCGGCGAAGGCCCGTGCGGCCAGGGTGCGGTTTTCCGGGGTCAGGGACTTCGCCGCCCGCATGCCACGTCCGCCGGCCGGTTTGAGCAGCTGCGGGAGAACGGCGGACACCCCGTCGTCGGCGGACCACTGCCGGACCGTGTCCCGCACGGCCACCAGCAGTCGCGGACGCAGGGCCGTGGCCGGCTCACCCTGACCGAGACGGTCCAGCACCCGGTGCCAGGCGGCGGCGGTGACCATGGCGGTGACCTGCCCCGACGTGGCGAGACAGAGGGCCGCGTAGTCATGGGCGGGCTGCCAGTGTCGGGCCATCAGCAGTGCCCCGGACCGGGCGGCGTCACTCTCCGGACCGTCCCGCAGCCGTGCGGCCAGCGACTCGTCGGACTCCCCGGGGTCCCCGCCGGAGGGCGGGTACGCGGGCCGAGGGGGGTGGGGGGTGGGCACTGAGATGTTCCTTCCCACGCACAGGTGACTCAGAAGTTCCGGCGCCGAAAGGGGGCACCCCGATGGGTGGGTACCTTTTGGGCGCGGTGTGGGGAGCGTGCATTCGCCAGGGCGAAGACCGACCCGGCTCACCAAAACGCGTGCGAAACCCGGCCTTTACCCCCCCGGGTGCTTCACTCTCGCACAAACCACTCATGGTCAACAAGGCGACCGGACAACACACGACTTCTTTGAAAGAAGGTCAGATTTCCCGGGAACTCATGGCACCTGCACCGGCTTTCGGCCTTCCCCGTGCAGCCGGTACAGCCCGCGCACCCCGCGCACCCCGTGCGTTCCGTGCGCCCTCGGGAAAGACCCGCGCGGACCGCCGCGCCACGCCTCCCGGCGCACGCCCCGGCGCCCGGATGTCAGATCTGCCAGGACCGGAGCCGGTCGGCCGCGCCGTAGACGTCGGCCTTGCCGGACATCAGGTCGCGTGCGAGGTCGACCAGGGCGCCGTAGGGCGGGTCCATGCCCACGTCACTGGCGTACATGTAGGCGACCGCCGTCGCACAGGCGAAGCGGGCGTTGGCCGAGGGCAGCGGCTTGAGCACGGCGAGGGCGTGCAGCAGGGCGGCGGCCCGCCAGGCCGGGTCGGAGTCCACCCCGAGGCGGGGCGGGTCGACGCGGTGCCGGGCGACGGCGGCGACCAGCGCGGAGAAGTCGTTGATGACGGGCTGCTCCGGCAGCACTTCCTCATGGCGCTGGAGCAGCCAGGGCACGTCGATGTGCAGGAGCGGTGCCATGGGTCAGGCGGCCCGCCCCTCGCGCCGCAGGGGCGGTGGTTCGTCGTCGGGGAAGGCCGCCGCGAACTCGTCGGCGTGGGCCGAGAAGAACCGGCGGAAGGCCTCCGCCCCCTCCTGCAGCGCCCGGTGCCGGGCTATGTCGGCGGCGGCGGCCTCCCGCACGAGCGCCTTCATCGACGTACCGCGTTCCTTGGCGATCTGCCGCAGGTCCTCTAGCTCGCGGTCGCTGAACTCCACGTTCAGGGCTGGCATGCCTCCCACGGTACCGCGCGGGTACTTACCCGTAAATTGCCGCAGGTCAGGACAGTGTCACGGCGGTACCGCGGGAGGCGGGCGGTTCGGGGGTGCGGTCAGCCCTGGTCCGCCACGAAGGAGGCCATCCGGGCCAGGGCGGCGTTCCAGTTGATGGTGTGCTCGTTGGTCGACCAGGACTGGATGTCGTCGATGAAGCAGAACTGGGCGACGCAGCCCTGGAGCTTGCTCTGCGCGTAGGGGTCCTGGATGTTCGAGTTCGGCCCGCCGGACAGGGTGCCGTCGGGCGGGGCGGGCAGCGACGGGTCGAGTTGCCGGGCGTACCAGCGGCTGTGCTGGTTGTGGGCGTTGACCTCGCCGTAACCGGTGACGTACGACATGTTCAGCGCGTTGCGGCCCAGGATGTAGTCCATGCTCTGGACGGCGCCGTCACGGTACTTGGAGCCGCCGGTGATGTCGTAGGCGCTGGCGAGGACGACCGCGTTGTTCAGCACCTGGTGGCTGGAGCCCCAGTCGAAGACGTTGCCCTCGGGCGCGTAGGGCATGCCGTACGGGTGTGCCTTCAGGGTGGCCAGGTAGCGGTCGGCGCCCTGGACGACGGAGCGGCGCACCTGGTCCCGGCCGGGGAGCCGGTTCGGCACGGTCGCGAGGTCCAGCCGGGCCGCCGCGGCGGTGCGGGCCCAGTCGAAGCCGAGCGGTCCGAAGATGTCGGCGGTGTGGACCGGGGAGTTCAGCACGTACTCCCTGAAGTCCCGCTCCCCCGTCGTCAGGTACAGCTCGGCCGCCGCCCAGTAGAACTCGTCGTCGACGCGCGTGTCCGGGTAGGCCCCGCCGCCGACCCCGTCGTTCTCGTCCGCGAGCACGTCCGGGTGGGCCAGGGCAGCCGCCCAGGCCTCGCGGGCCGCGGTGAGCGCCTTCGCGGCGAACGCGCGGTCGTGGGGGCGGTAGAGGCGGGCCGCCTGCGCCGCCGTCGCGGCCAGGTTGAGGGTGGCCGCGGTGGTCGGCGGGTGCAGTTCGCGCTTCTGCGGGTCGTCGCCGGGCAGCAGCGGAAGCCCGGTCCACGCCTCGTCGTGGATCTTGTGGTGGGCCATGCCGGCCAGCGGCTGCCCGTCCGGCACCTGCATCTTGAGCAGGAACTCCAGCTCCCAGCGGACCTCGTCGAGGAGGTCGGGCACCTTGTTGCCGCTCTCCGGGATGTCGAGCGTGCCGTCGCCGAGCTTCGCCGGGTCGCCGGTGCGGGCGTGCAACGCGCGCTCGTGGGTGCTGAGCAGCTCCCAGGTGGAGATGCCGCCGTTGACGACGTACTTGCCGTGGTCGCCGGCGTCGTACCAGCCGCCGGAGACGTCGAGGGTGTAGTCGCAGACGCCCGGCCGGCAGGGCACCTCGGTGTCGCCCCGGTTCGGCGCCACGCCCACGTGTCCGGCCGGGCGGGCGTAGCCCGGGCGCAGGTCGTCCCTGATGGCGATGCCGCTGCGCTGGGTGTAGTAGTACTTCGCGGAGTCGGTGCGCAGCCGCTCGTAGGCGGCCGTGCCGATGTCGAAGGGGCGGCTGGTCTCCCCGTCGGCGACCAGGGTGTAGCCCTCGCCGCGCTTCTTGTGGCGGCCGAAGTCGATCGAGTGGACGTTCTGCCCGGAGGAGGCGTCCACGCCGCGCGGCACGCTCCAGCCGTGGGCGACGGTCCGCCCGCCGTCGTCCTTCAGCCGCCAGGGCAGGCGCGAGGTCGCGTCGGTGACGAGCGTGGCGTTCTTCGGACCGGACGGCAGGTAGCCCACCTGGTTGACCCGGACCCGCGGGCCCGTGTCCGGCACGTACGGTTCGGGCGCCACCCCGCCCAGCAGGGAGACGTCGTCGACGCAGAACCGCCAGGCGTCGGGCGTGCCGCCGAGCTGGAAGCCGACCTGGCCCCGGGTGGTGTCGACGGGGGACGTGAAGGTGTAGGAGTAGGTGTTCCCGGAGACGCTCAGCTGCGGGCTGACCTCGTGGTAGGTGTCGTACGGGGACACCGACAGGCCCACGATCGCCCGGACCACGTGGTCGGCGGGTGTGCCCGTCGCGGTGAAGGAGAAGCGGTACGACTCCCCCGCGACCAGGGTGATGTCGTTCTGGCCGACGGCCGCGTCCCAGCGGTTGGCGGTGCCGCCGGGGGCGTCGGCGCACAGCCGGCCGCCGGACACGTCCGCGGTGACGTTGCCGCTCGTCCACCAGGAGTCGGTGCCGTCGTCGAAGGTGCCGTTCCTGACCTGCTCGGTCTCCTCGGCCCCGGCCGGTGCGGCGGGCAGCGCGGTGGTGGCCGCCGCCAGCAGGGCGGTCAGGGAGACGGCGAGTGCGGTTCTGCGTCTTCTCACGTCTGGGCTCCTCAAGGGAGGTGCGGGGGTGACGCTCACGTCGTCGGGAAGGGGTTCACGGCTATGGGAGCGCTCCCAAAAAGGTTGCAGGCCATGCTTGTGGCAGACATGACACTCCGTCAACGGTTCGGACGGGACTGGTTTCCCGTCCGGAGCCCGAGGTGCGGGACCCGGGCCGCGGGAGCCTCCGGGCGGCTGACGCGGATCACCCCTCCACCATCACCGGGACGGCGGCCGGCCATCGGGAGGCGGACGCGGGAGCCGCGCACCGCGTCGAAGGTGCCGACGGCGCGTCCGCCGACGCGCAGTTCGGTGGGCGGGGCGTGCGGCGCGTACGGGTTGCGCGGGGCATGCGGGGCATGCGGGGCGTGCGGGGCGTGCGGGGCGTGCGGGGCGTGCGGGGTGGAGCGGTACCTCCATGTACACACCGTCGAACCCGACCGGTATCCGCTTCCCGGCGAGGGCGGGCGGCAGGGTGAGGGCGAGGCGGTACGAGCCGAGGCCGCCCGGCGGGAATCCGGTCCCGCCGGTGGTGCCGTGCCCGGTGGTGGGCGTCTGCTCCCTGCTCCGGCTCGTGCCGGACGGCGACCTCACGCCACGCCGAGTCGTCGTACGCGGGGCCGGCGGCGTCGGCCGTGTCGTCGGCGGCCCCGTCGGGGCCGGCCGTCGCGCGGCGCGACGACACTGCGGCCCGCACCTCCCGCCGCCACGTCCCCGGCCCACGCCGGCGAGGAGCCCGGCGCCGCCCCGGCCGCCGGCGCGGCGGTGGCGGCGAACGGAGCCGGTCCGCGGGCGACCGTCATGAGCGGACCTCCCTCGCCAAGCCGTCAGCGCCCGGAACTACTCACAACTGGTCGCGAACAAACAGATTCTGACGCCGCACATACGCACCCGTCACGGGCGTAGAAAGCCCTCTCTGCCCCGTGCGGCCCGGGGGCCCGGGGCGCCTGCGTCGCCGGGGCCGGGCGGGCCTGGTGGTTCGGGTCCGCCCGGCGCCCGCACGCACTACGCTGGGGCCCAGGTGACACGCTGTTCACTGTGGGTGTGCGCAATGGAGTGGCGACGATGAGTCCGGTCAACCCGTTCGACGATGCCGCCACGGCCCGCGTCGTCATCGACGACTCCGGTACCTTGAGGGAGTGGAACGAGGGGGCCCGCCTGCTGCTGGGCCACCCGACCGCCGACGTCGTGGGACGCCCCGCCGCCCGTCTGCTGGCCGGCGCCGGCGGACCTCTGCCCGGCCCCGGCGACGATCGCTGGAACGGCACGCTGGCGTTGCGGCACCTCGACGGGCGCACCGTGTCCGTGTGGGTGCTCGCCCACCGCAGACCGTCGCCGGACGGCGGACCCGGCACGTGGCTCGCCGTCGCCCCGCTGGACCGCGGCCCCGGCCACTCGGACGACCCGCTGCTCGCGTCGGCCCTCGCCCAGTCCCCCTGCGCCACGATGATCTTCGACGAACGGCTCCGGCTGCGCGGCGTCAACGACGTCATGGCCCAACTCCTCGGTCTCCCGGCCGACCGGGTCCGCGGCCTGCGGCCCACCGACCTCGGCAGCCGGCCGCAGAACGAGGAACTCGAACGACGCCTGCGGCGGGTGCTCGACACCGGCTGCACGGACGACATGCACACCCACCTCAAGGCCACCGGCGAGATCCGCGCCCACGCGTGGCACGCGCGCATCGCGCCCCTGCGCGACGCCGGCGGCCAGGTGCGCGGCCTCTGCGTGAGCGCCCATGACTTCACCGAGCAGCACCTCGCCCGGGAGCGGCTGCACCTGGTCAACGAGGCCAGCGTGCGCATCGGCACCACGCTCGACGTCACCCGTACCGCCCAGGAGCTGGCGGACGTGTGCGTCCCCGCGCTCGCCGACTTCGTGAGCGTCGACCTGCTGGACGCGCAGGACCACGGCGGTGAGCCGGCCACCGTGCCCGCCCCGCCGGCGGGTCTGCGCCGCGCGGCCCACCAGTCGGTCAACCCGGGCTGCCCGGAGGCGGTGGCCGAGCCGGGGCGGCTGGACTTCTACCCGGCCGGCTCGCCCCAGGCCGACTGCCTGGTCGCGGGCCGCGCGATCGTGGCCGCCGTGCCCAGCGGCGACTTGGAACGGTGGCGGGAGTGGGATCCCGTCCGCGTCCGGCGGGTGGCGGAGTACGGCATCCACTCCACGATGTCCGTACCGCTGCAGGCCCGCGGCACCACCCTCGGCGTCGCGGTCTTCACCCGGTTCCGCCGGCCGCACCCCTTCACGGACGACGACCGGCTGCTCGCCGAGGAGGTCACCGCCCGCGCCGCCGTCTGCATCGACAACGCCCGCCGCTACTCCCGCGAGCGGGAGTCGACGCTCACGCTGCAACGCAGCCTCCTCCCCCGGTGGCTGCCGCCCACCGCCGCGGTCGAGGCGGCCTCCCGCTACCTCCCGGCGGCGCGTTCCGGGGTCGGCGGCGACTGGTTCGACGTCATCCCGCTCTCGGGCATGCGGGTCGCCATGGTCGTCGGGGACGTCGTCGGCCACGGCATCCAGGCCTCGGCCACCATGGGCCGGCTGCGCACCGCCGTGCGGACCCTCGCCGACATCGACCTGACGCCCGACGAACTGCTCACCCACCTCGACGACCTGGTCGTCCGGCTGTCCGAGGAGTCCGGCGACGAGAGTGCCGGCGAGGTCGGCGCCACCTGCGTGTACGCGGTGTACGACCCGGTGTCGCGGCGCTGCTCGCTGGCCCGGGCCGGACATCCGGCGCCCTTCCTGGTCCCGCCGGGCGGACGGCCCCGCCAGGTGGGACTGCCCTCGGGGCCTCCCCTGGGCGTGGGCGGACTGCCGTTCGAGTCCGCCGAGTTCGAACTGCGCGAGGGCAGTGTGCTGTCGTTCTACACCGACGGGCTGGTGGAGAGCCGGGACCGGGACGCCGACGCCGGTCAGGCGCTGCTGCGCGAGGCGCTGGCGCCCTCCGCCGACTCGCTGGACGCGATGTGCGACCGGGTGCTGCACGCGCTGCTGCCGACGGGCGGCGCCGCCGACGACGTGGCCCTGCTGCTGGCCCGTACCCGGGGGCTGCCCGCCGGTCAGGTCGCCACCTGGGACATCCCGGCCGACCCGTCACTCGTCGCCCCCGTCCGCAAGCAGGTCGTCGAGCAGCTGTCCGGCTGGGCCCTGTCGGCGGCGTCGTTCACCGCCGAGCTGGTGGTCAGCGAGCTGGTCACCAACGCCATCCGTTACGGCTCCCCGCCCATCCGGCTGCGGCTGATCCACGACACGTCCACGCTGATCTGCGAGGTCTCCGACAGCAGCCACACCGCCCCGCACCTGCGCCGGGCCAAGACCTGGGACGAGGGCGGCCGCGGTCTGCTGCTGGTGGCCCAGCTCACCCAGCGCTGGGGCAGCCGGCACACCACCGAGGGCAAGACGATCTGGGCGGAGCTGGCGCTGCTCGACGAGGAGTGAGCCCGGGGGCGCGCGGGCGGGCGGACGGGGTCCTCGCCCCGCGTCGCAGCGCTGCCGTCACCGCCGCGCGCCCTCGTTTCCCGGCCCGCGCGCGGGACACTCGGAGGCCCAGGGCGTACGGCGCCGTCTCCCGCGGCGGGCGTGCGCGAGACCCGACGGGAGGGTGGAGAAGCAATGGCGAACACGTCCCGGCCGCTACGCCGGACGGCCCTGCTCGCGAGCGCGGTCGTGGTCCTCGGCACACTGGCCGCCTGCGGGAACGAGAGCGGCACGCCGGACACGAGCACCCCGCGGGCCACCAGGACCCCGCAGGCGACGAGCCCGGACCCCGGCTCCGGCACCGCCTCCGCGCCCACCGCCGGCACCGCGCCCGCCGACACCGCCGGATCGGCCTCCGCCTCTGCCCGCACCGACGGGCGGTGCCACACCTCCGAGCTGCGCGCGGCCGTCGGCCGCGTCGACCCGGGCGCCGGCCAGCGGAACTTCCCGGTCGTGCTGACCAACACCTCCGACCGCACCTGCACCGTGCGCGGCTATCCGGGCGCCGCCTTCGTGGACGCCTCCGGCAAGCAGCTGGGCCCGGCCCCCGAGCGCGCGCCCGCCTCCCCCGAGACGCTCACGCTGACGCCGGGGAAGAGCGCGTGGGCCGGGCTCTCCTTCTCCAGCCCGCAGATCAGCGGAGCCCGCACCGCGACCCCGGCGGCGCTGCTCGTCACCCCGCCGGACGAACGGGACCCGATCGAGGTCGAGTGGACGGCCGGCGAGGTCCCGGTGGGCGGCGACGAGTCCTCGGTGTCCGTCACCGCCCTGGAGGCGGGCACCGGCCCCTGAGGCGAGCGCCGCCCCGGCCCCCGGGGCGCCGGGGCGGGGATCAGTGACCGGCGACCGGGTGCGGGGCGTAGGGCCGCTCCAGCTCCTCGGTCTCCTTGTCGGAGAGCTCCAGTTCGACCGCCGCCACGGCGTCCTCGAGGTGCCGCGGCTTCGAGGCGCCGACGATCGGCGCGGTCACCGCGGACCGGTGCAGCAGCCAGGCGAGGGCCACCTGTGCCCGTGGCACGCCGCGGTCGCCGGCGATGCGGGTGACGACGTCGACCACGGCCCGGTCGCCCTCCTGGTAGAGGGTGCTGCCGAAGGCGTCGGTGGCACTGCGCTCGGTGGCCGTGTCCCAGTCGCGGGTGAGCCGGCCGCGGGCGAGCGGACTCCAGGGCAGCACACCGACGCCCTGGTCCGCGCAGAGGGGCAGCATCTCGCGCTCCTCCTCGCGGTACAGGAGGTTGTAGTGGTTCTGCATGGAGACGAACGTCGTCCAGCCGTGCCGCTCGGCGGTGTACTGCATCTTGGAGAACTGCCAGGCGTACATCGAACTGGCCCCGAGGTAGCGGACCTTGCCCGCCCTCACCAGGTCGTGCAGCGCCTCCATCGTCTCCTCGACCGGCGTGTGGGGGTCGAAGCGGTGGATCTGGTAGAGGTCGACGTAGTCGGTGCCCAGGCGCCGCAGGCTGTGGTCGATCTCGGTCATGATCACCTTGCGGGACAGCCCGCCGCCGTTGGGTCCGGGCCGCATCCTGCCGTGCACCTTGGTCGCGAGCACGAGGTCGTCGCGGCGGGCGAAGTCGCGCAGCGCCCTGCCGACGATCTCCTCGCTGGTGCCGTCGGAGTAGACGTTGGCCGTGTCGAAGAAGGTGATGCCAGCCTCCAGCGCCTGCCGGATCAGCGGGCGCGAGGCCTCCTCGTCGAGGGTCCACCCGTGCGTACCGCGGTCGGGCACGCCGTAGGTCATGCAGCCCAGGCAGATCCGCGAGACGTCCAGGCCCGTCGAACCGAGCTTCACGTACCGCATCGTTGCTGCTCCTGTCTTCGGGATCATCGGTGACAGTCGCGAGCGTACGTCTTCGCGCGGGCCCGGAGGCCGGGCGGGTCAGCGCTGTTCGAGCAGGTCCAGCGCCCGCCGCCAGGCGAAGTCCGGGAGGCCGCCGCCCTCCCCCGCCTCCCCGGTGTACGGGTCGCCGAAGCGCACGCCCATCCCGCTCAGCCGCGCCACGCTCTCCCGGTACGCGGGATGGGACGCCAGCGCGTCGGCGACGCACGGCAGGACGGCGACGGGGACGCCCAGGCCGCAGGCCTCGCACAGGGTGGCCAGGGCCAGGGTGTCGGCCAGGCCGGCCGCCCATTTGTTGACCGTGTTGAAGGTGGCGGGGGCGACCACGGCGGCGTCCGGAGCCGGGAAGGGCCGCGGCTCCGAGGGGCGGCGCCAGGCGGAGCGGACGGGGCGGCCGGTCCGCGCCTCGACGGCGGCGGTGTCGAAGAACCCGCCCATGGCGACCGGGGTCGCGAAGACGCCGACCTCCCAGCCGCGTTCCTGCGCGGCGGTGACCAGTTCGGTGACGCCGGAGGCCACGCCGGCGGCGCAGACGACGACGTAGAGGAAGGGTGCTTCGGCGCTCCCGGCCTGTTCGCTCATCCCGGAACCCTACTCAACGGGCCGCGGCCCGAGGATGCGGCGGTCCGACTCCTCGATGGGCACGTCGTTGATGCTCGCCTCGCGCCGGGTCATGAGGCCGTGCTCGTCGAACTCCCACAGCTCGTTGCCGTGGGAGCGCCACCACTGCCCGCCGGCGTCACGGGACTCGTACTGGAAGCGGACGGCGATCCGGTGGCCGTCGAAGGCCCACAGGTCCTTGCGCAGCGCGTAGTCGCGTTCGCGCGCCCACTTGGCGGTCAGGAACTCGACGATGGCGGCGCGGCCCGTGAGGAAGGTGTCGCGGTTGCGCCACACGGAGTCCTCGGAGTAGGCGAGTGCGACCTGGTGCGGGTCGCGGGTGTTCCAGGCGTGCTCGGCCGCCCGCACCTTCCGGGCGGCGGTCTCACGGGTGAACGGCGGGAGGGGCGGACGGTCGGTCGTCATGGTCGAACCTCCGTGCAGAGAAGAGAGAACGTGCGTTCTCCAGCTGGCTGGTACCGTAGGAGAACGCCCGTTCTCTCGTCAAGGGGCAGCCCTCCGGGCCGCGTCGGGGAACACGTCGGGGAAGAGGTCACCATGGACGGCGAGGTCGCCCGCGAGCGGGCGCTGGACGCGGCGGAGCGGCTCTTCTACGGACGGGGCGTCCAGGCCGTCGGCATGGACGACGTCCGCGGCGCCTCCGGCGTCTCCCTCAAGCGTCTGTACCGGCTGTTCCCGGCCAAGGAGCAGCTCGTGGTGGCGTACCTGGAGCGGCGCGACGAGCGCTGGCGGGGACGGCTGGCGGAGTACGTCGGCCGGCATCAGGAGGCCGGCCCGCGGATCCTGGCCGTCTTCGACTGGCTCGGGCAGTGGTTCGCCGAGCCGGACTTCCGCGGCTGCGCGTGGATCAACGCGTACGGTGAACTGGGGGCCACGTCCGCCCCCGTGGCGGACCGGGTGCGGGCGCACAAGGAGGCGTTCCGCACGTTCCTCGACCGCCTGGTGGCCGACGCGGGGCTGCCCGCCGCGATGGGCGGGCAGCTGTTCCTGCTGGCCGAGGGCGCCATGGTGTCGGCGGGCGTCACGGGCGGCACGGGACCCGCGCGGGAGGCCCGCGAGGCGGCACGGGTACTGCTGGACGCCGCGGGGGCGGGCGGCGCGAGCGCGGACCGTCCCGGGGTCAGCCCACCGCCTGCGAGACCGTGATGGCGCCCACGGGGCACGCCCGGGCCGCCTCCCGCACCAGCGCGCTGCCGCCGCCGTCCTCCCGGCCCGGCAGGACCGCGCTGTAGCCGTCGTCGTCCTGGGTGAACACGTCCGGGGCGGTCAGCGCACACTGGCCCGCGCCGATACAGGTGTCCTGGTCGATGCCGATGTGCATGCCGAAAGCCTCCTACCAGGTCACGGGGAGCTCCAGCATCCCCTGGATGGTGTCGCCCGGCTTGAAGGGGATCTCCTCCGCCGGGGCGGCCAGGCGCAGCGAGGGCAGCCGCTCGAAGAGGGTGCGCAGGGCGATCTCCAGCTCGGCACGGGCCAGGTTCTGGCCGAGGCACTGGTGGATGCCGAACCCGAAGGCGACGTGGTGACGGGCCGGGCGGCGCCAGTCGAGGGCGTCCGGGTCGGGGTAGACGTTCTCGTCGCGGTTGATGACGGAGGTGGCGAAGACGACCCCGTCGCCCGCCCGGATGATCTGCCCGTCCACCTCGATGTCCTCGGTGGCCAGCCGCAGCAGCCCGTCCGCGATCGACAGGACGCGCATCAGCTCCTCGACCGCGCCGGACAGCAGCGAGGGGTCCTCGCGCAGTTCGGCCAGTCGCCGGGGGTTGCCCAGGAGGGTGTAGGTGCCCAGCGAGATCATGTTGGCGGTCGTCTCGTGGCCCGCGACGAGCAGGATGAGGGCCAGCGCGATCAGTTCCTCCCGGTCGGCCGCGTCCTCGCCCGTCCGGTGCCGGACCAGGTCGTCCAGCAGTCCCTCACCGGGCGCCTCCCGCTTGCGGTCGATCAGCTCGCCCAGGTACGCCTCCAGTCGGTCGGTGGCGTCCCGGGTGTCGAAGGGCCGGGGGCCGCGCAGCAGCCGGCGGGACTGCTCCTCGAAGAACTCGTGGTCGGCGTAGGGGACGCCGAGCAGGGCGCAGATCACCATCGAGGGCACGGGCAGCGCGAAGGCCGTCACCAGCTCGGCGGGCGGGCCCTGCGCGATCATCGCGTCGAGCCGCTCGTCGACGATCCGCTGGATGCGGGGGCGCAGCGCGGCGGCGCGTTTGAGGGTGAACTCCGGAAGCACCTTCCTGCGCTGGACGCGGTGTTCGGGGTCGTCGACGCCCAGCAGCGCGGTCCTGCGGTCGCGTACCGCGGCGAAGCGCGCCGAGGTGGCCGGGAAGCCGTCGCGGCTGCGGTCGGTGGACAGCCGCTGGTCGGCCAGGAGCCCGCGGGCGGCGGTGTGTCCGGTCACCAGCCAGGCCGGGGTGCCGTCGAAGAGGGTGATCCGGGCCAGCGGCCGGGCGGCGCGCAACGGGTCGTAGCCGGCGGGAGGGTGGTAGGGGCAGGTCCGGTCCTGCGGGAAGGCGACGGGTGCCGTCGTGTCCCCGGACGTCGTCGTGTCGGTGTCCGTCATGGAAGACCTCGCAGACGAAGGGTGCGTCGTGCCGATCTTCATTAGATGCCTCAGGCATCTAGGTGGCGACGGGAAAGTCGGCCACATCGGTGACGGGAGCGGACTGGCCGAGGATCGCCGCCCGGCCGGCACCGCACCGGACAGGGGCCCGGGGCGAACGCCCGGGCCACGGCGAGGCCGTCCCCGTGGACGTGGTGACGGACCGCCGGGCCGTCCCGCACGGCCGGGTGCGGGACGGAGGTGGCTGGATGGGGCCGCCCGGTGGCCGCACCGGTCCGCCGGATCCCGCCGACGCCTTGGTGTGCTCCGCCGTCGGCCAGGAGCCGTTCGGGGCCGGCAGGGGCGGGCGGCCGGCGACACGACCGTGCCGCACGGCTTGTGGTGGGGTGGGGGACGCGCGAGGCGAAGGCACCGCACCGGAAGTCCGCGGGCGCAATACGGTAGGGAGGAACGCGGCACCGGCCCTCGCGGGACCGCGGTGCCGACCGGCCGTACGACGCGATGATGGGACGGATGCCATGCCTCTTGACGGCGAGTACGAACCCAGCCCGACGCAGTGGGTGCGCGAACAGGTCGAGCTCTACGAGAGCTCGGGCGGGACGAAGGGCACGACCCTCCTGGACACGGGCCTGCCCGTCATCGTGCTGACCACCCGGGGCGCGCGGAGCGGCAAGATCCGCAAGACACCGCTGATGCGCGTCGAGCACGAGGGCCGCTACGCCGTGGTCGCCTCTCTGGGCGGGGCTCCCCGGCACCCGGTCTGGTACCACAACGTCACGTCCGACCCCCACGTGGAGCTCCAGGACGGCCCGGTGAAGCGGGACATGACGGCCCGTGAGGTCACCGGCGCGGAGAAGGCCGCGTGGTGGGAGCGTGCCGTCGCGGCGTATCCGCCGTACGCCGACTACCAGGAGAAGACGGACCGGGAGATCCCGGTGTTCGTCCTGGAGCCGGCCGACGGCGGCTGACCCGGGCGGGGGGGATTTCCCGGTTCGCGCGCATGGACCGCCGGCGACCGGGAACGCGTCCCTCAGGCCCCGCCGCGTTCCCCCGTCGCGGCGGGGCTTTCCGCTGCCTCCTGCGCGGGCCGGTCGGTGACGTCGAGGAATATCTGGTGCGCCTCGGGAACGGTGTGCGCGATCGACTTCTTGATACGCACGGCGACCTCCTCCACGCGCTCGCTGTCCAGACCGGGCACCAGGTCGATGCGGGCGGCCACCAGGGTGGAGTCGAGCCCGGTCTTCATGGTGAACAGCGCCTCGACGCTGTCGATCTCCGGCTGCGCCCGCAGCAGCGAGCGGATCCGGCCGCTGGCCTCCGGGTCGGCGGCCTCGCCGATCAACTGGTCGCGGGCCTCGCGGCCCAGGCGGTAGGCCACGTACACGAGCAGCGCGCCGATCGCGAGCGAGGCGCAGGCCTCCCACACGACCTGGCCGGTGACCATGTGCAGGATCATGCCGGTCATCGCGAGGGACACGCCGAGCACCGCGGTGCCGTCCTCGGCGACGACCGTGCGCAGGGCCGGGTCGCGCAGCCCGGTGGCGATCCCGCCCTGGCCCCGCACCTGGTACAGGGCCCGCAGCAGGGAGGTCCCCTCGGCGAGCAGGGCGACTCCGAGCACGATCAGCCCCGCCACGTAACCGTCGAGGTCCTCCTCGGCACCCGTCCGCAGGGCCTCGACGCCCTGGTAGATGGAGAAGCAACCGCCCATCACGAAGATGCCGACGGCCGCCAGCAGGGACCAGAAGAACCGTTCCTTGCCGTATCCGAAGGGGTGTTTGCGGTCGGCGGCGCGGCGGCTGCGGCGCAGGGCGGCGAGCAGGAAGACCTCGTTCATGCTGTCGGCCACGGAGTGCGCCGCCTCCGACAGCAGCGCGGGCGAGCCCGCGAGGAATCCCCCCACCGCCTTGGCCACGGCGATCACCAGATTGGCCGCCAGGGCGACCAGGACCGTGACGCGCGTCCTGCGGTCGGCGCCGTCCTCCGTGTCGCGTTCGGTCTTACGGTCGGTCTTGTCTTGCGAGGCTGTCCCAGTCACGAGGGGCCGAATGCCCTCGGCCGGCCGGGCTCACACCCGCCTTGTGCGCCGTCGGCCAGTGCCGACGGCCGAAAACGGGGAACGCGTCCAGCAGAGCACAGGAACGACCGGAAGGCAGGGCCATGAGCGGTGACGGCGCGACGCCCGGCAACAGCGGCTACGGCAGGAAGGCGTTCAAACGGTCCAGGAGCCACTTCGCGGACCGGATCACCGCGGACGGCCGGGACGGCTGGCCCGTGGCACCCGGCCGCTACCGGCTGGTGGTGAGCCGTGCCTGTCCGTGGGCGAGCCGCGCCCTGGTCTCACGGCGGCTGCTCGGGCTGGAGGACGCCCTGTCCCTGGCGGTCACGGATCCGATCCAGGACGACCGCAGCTGGCGCTTCACCCTGGACCCGGACGGCCGCGATCCGGTCCTCGGCATCCGCTACCTCAGCGAGGCCTACGACCGGAGGGAGACCGGTTATCCGGGCGGAGTGAGCGTGCCGGCGGTCGTGGACGTGCCCAGCGGGAAGCTGGTCACCAACGACTACCAGCAGATCACCCTCGACTTCGCGACCGAGTGGACGTCCCTCCACCGGCCGGGCGCGCCCGACCTCTTTCCGGACGCCCTGCGCGACGAGATCGACGAGGTCATGGCGGGCGTCTACGAGGACGTCAACAACGGCGTCTACCGGGCGGGCTTCGCGACCGGCCAGGAGGAGTACGAGAGCGCCTGCGCGGCTGTGTTCCGGCGCCTGGAGGAGCTGACTCCCCGGCTGGAACGGCAGCGTTACCTGGTCGGTGACACGATCACCGAGGCGGACATCCGGCTCTTCACCACACTGGTACGTTTCGACGCCGTCTATCACGGCCACTTCAAGTGCAACCGCTGGAAGATCACGGAGAACCCGGTGCTGTGGGGTTACGTCCGCGACCTGTTCCAGACCCCCGGCTTCGGCGACACCGTCGACTTCGACCACATCAAACGCCACTACTACCAGGTGCACACCGGCATCAACCCGACGGCCGTCGTGCCCCTCGGACCCGACCTGGCCGGCTGGCTCACGCCCCATCACCGGGAGGAGCTGGGCGGCCGGCCGTTCGGCGACGGGACACCGCCCGGGCCGGTCCGCGCCGACGAGGCGGTGCCCGCCCGGGGCAGGCCCTGACCGCACCACCGACCCGAGCCCCGCTCGACCCACCCCGATCCAAGGAGACCCACGTGGGCAAGAACAAGAAGAAGTCGCTCCCCCTCGCCTACAAGCCCGTCGGCTTCGTGCTGGGCTGGGCGGGCGGCGCGCTGGCCGGCATGGCCTTCCAGAAGACCTGGAAGGTGCTCCGGAACGAGGACGACGCGCCCGACGCGCTGGACCCCGACCGCGGTTGGGGAGAGGTCCTGCTGGCCGCCGCGATCCAGGGCGCGATCTTCGCCACGGTGCGCAGCGCCGTGGACCGGGCCGGCGCCAAGGCCGTCGAGCGTTCGACGGGCATCTGGCCGGCCGACGGCAAGGGCGGCCGGGACTGACCGGACCGAGGGGTCCGGCCGGTCCCCCACCGCCGACGGCACCCGGCAGGCGCTAGCCCTGCTTGGGTGCCGTCGGCGCGATGCCGTGGCGCAGGGTGAAGGAGTGGCCCGCGGGATCGGAGAAGCCACGCTCCTCGTGCGGGCCCGCATGGTCCTTCGCCTCCAGCGGGCGCCCGCCGAGCCCCACCACCGCGCGCTCGGCGTCGTCCAGGTCCTCCACGACGAAGTCCAGGTGCGCCTGGAGGGAGTTCTCGGGGCGGGGCCAGCTCGGTGGGACCGCGTTGGCGTCCCGCCGGAACGCCATGCGGAAGCCGCGGGGCCCCAGGATCTCGATCCGGTTGGCGGTCGCCTCGGTCTCTTCCGCGCCCAGCAGTCCCTTGTAGAACTCGGCGAGCCTCTCGGGCTCGGCGCAGTCGAGCACCACGTAGCCCGCGTTGACCAGTGCCATGTCTCCTCCGAAGGATTCGGGGCGCGGGGCGGTCGTGCCCCGCGCCCTGCTCCTTGCGGATATCCCGGCCCGGCCGAATCAGTCGGCGGCGGCCACCGGCCGCCGCGCATCAGCTCGCGTCCTTCCGGCCCGTCGGCCTCGGGCCGGGCTCGGCCGCGCCGCGGGACGACGCGGGAGGACCGGTGGGGCGCGGCGCGCTTCCGGGGGTCGATGCCGGCCCCGGCGGCGTACGACTCGGCGCCCCGTATGGGCAGTTCGGCGGGCTCCACGGTCTCGACGGTGCCCTCGGCCATCACCGCGTCCCGGGTCGGTCCGACGCCGACGCGCACCCGGCGGGGGTCGTCATCCTCCTTGCAGTAACCAAGATCACCAGCGGGTGCCGCGTAGATCATTTAGGGTCGGGGCAGCCTCGGATCGCTTCTCCGTTCAACTTCCCGTGCGGGAAGCCCGGTTCGAGAGCGCGGGCGGCCCTGCGGTCGCCCGGCCGCAGGGCGGGGGGACTCTGCGTTCCGTCTCCCGAAAGGAAACACATGTCCCAGGACGTTCGCTTCGACCTCCCCTTCGACACCCCCGTCAGCCCGCACCTCGCCCCCGCCCGCGAGCGGCACCTGCACTGGGTGCGCGAGTGGGGCCTGGTGCGCAGCCGGACCGGGTTCGAGGAGTACCGGTCCTGGGACCTGGCGCAGGCCGCCGCCCGCACCTACCCCCACGCCTCGGCGGACGACATGGTCGTCCTGATGAACTGGTTCTCCCTCGCCTTCCTTTTCGACGACCAGTTCGACGCAGGCCGGCCGGACCGGGCGGAGCGCATAGCGGAGGTGGCGCGGGAGCTGATCGTCACACCGCTGCGCCCCGCGGGGACCCCGCCACGGGTGGTGTGCCCCGTCACCCTGGCCTGGACGGAGGTCTGGGCCCATCTCTCGGATGGCATGTCCCTGACCTGGAGGTCGCGGTTCGCAGCCTCCTGGGGCCGGTTCCTGGTGGCGCACTGCGAGGAGGTCGACCTGGCGGCCGGCGGCCGGGCCGGGACGCTCGGGGTCGACGAGTACGCCGTCTTCCGGCGCCGTACGGTCGGCATCCACCACAGCATCGACGCGGGCGAACGCAGCCGCGGCTTCGAGGTGCCCGCCGCGGCGATGGCGCATCCGCTGATGGAGCGGCTGCGGGATCTGGCCGCGGACACCATCGGGTTCATGAACGACATCCACTCCTTCGAGCGCGAGCGGCGACGCGGTGACGGCCACAACCTCATCGCCGTCCTGCACCGGGAGCGGGGCTGTTCGTGGCAGGAGGCCGCCGACACCGCGTACCGCATGACGACCGGCCGTCTCGACGAGTACGTCGCCCTGGAGCGCCGGGTGCCGCTGATGTGCGACGAGCTGGACCTGGACGCGGAGGAGCGCGCCCGGGTGACGATGGGCGTGGAGGCCATCCAGCACTGGATCAACGGCAACTACGAGTGGGCGCTGACCACCGGCCGCTACGCGGCGGTCAAGGAGGGCCCGGTGGCCACGGCGGAGCTGGCCGGGCGGGGGTCGGTGGACGACCTGCTGGCCGTGTGAGACGGCGGTGCCGCCCGGCCGGACACCCCGGTGCCGGGCACCGGGGTGTCCGGCACCGCCGGTCAACGGACGTACGGCGGCCGTACGGCGGTGGCCGGCGGCCGTACGGCGGTGGCCGGCGGCCGTACGGCGGTGGCCGGCGGCCGTACGGCGGTGGCCGGCGGCCGTACGGCGGTGGCCGGCGGCCGTACGGCGGTGGCCGGCGGCCGTACGGCGCACGGGCGGCGCCGGTACGGCGGACGGTCCGCGTCGGTGGCCCGGAGCGGGTCGCGCCCCTCCGTGGGGCGCGGTCCCGGGCGGCTCCGCACACCGGAGGCCTTCGGCGTGGTCGAGCGCCGAAGGGCGTCGACCCGCTCGGCCGCTACGCCGGGGCGGTGAACTCGACCGGCAGACTGTCCAGCCGCGACTCCCAGGTGGAGGCCGTGGAGGTCAGGTCGCCCGGCGGCACGGCGAGGCGCAGCCCGGGCAGGCGGTGCAGCAGGACGTCGACGGCCGTCTCGATGATGGCCTGGCCGATGTTCTGCCCCGGACACTCGTGGGGGCCCGCGCTGAAGGCCAGGTGCGAGGCGTTGCCCTGGACCGAGACGGCGGTGTCGGGGCGGACCTCGGGATCGTGGTTGCCGGCCGCGAGACCCAGCACGAGCAGGTCGCCCTCCTTGACCGCGCAGCCGCCCAGCTCCAGATCGGCCGTGGCGAACCGGCCCGGCAGCACGGCGAGCGGCGGGGAGTTCCACATCACCTCCTCCACGATCGTGGACAGGTTGAGCTGCCCGCTCACCAGGCCGGACAGCCAGGCGGTGTCGGTGAGGACGAGCTGGAGCGCCCGGGCCAGCAGGTTGCTGGTCGTGGTGTGTGCGGTGATCAGCACCAGGCGCAGGTGGTTGACGATCTCGTCCTCGTCGAGGCCGGAGTGGTGCCCGATGAGGCCGGAGGCGAAGTCGGAACCGGGCTCCGCGCGCTTGCGCGCGGCGAGTTCACCGAGGATGCCCATGATGCGCTCGTTGTGCGTGAGGGCGTCCGCGCCGCCTTTGATCACCTGACTGCTGGACTCGGCGAGGGTGCGCCCCTCCCGCTCGGCGAGGCCGAAGACGCGAGTGAGGACGAGCATGGGCAGGTACTCGGCGAAGTCGGCCACCAGGTCCGCGCGGCCGGCGTCGGCGAAGGCGTCGATCTGCTTGTGCGCGAAGTGCGTGACGTGCCGGCGGATGCCCCGGCCGGCCACGGCGTACAGGTTGTCGGTGACCGCCCCGCGCAGCCGGCGGTGCGGTTCGCCGTCCTGGGACACGCAGTCGGGACGCCAGCCGACCATCTGCATCAGCGGGGACGTCGCCTCGACGCGGCCGTCCCGGAAGTCCCGCCAGATCCGCGAGTCGCGGCTGAACCGGGAGGGGTTGTCCAGCACCCGCCGGTTCTCCCGGTAGCCGAGCACCAGCCAGGCGGGGACGTCGCCCTCCAGCAGTACCGGCGCGACGGGACCGTACTCCTTGCGGAGCCGCGCGTAGATGTCGTGCGGGTCGGTCGCCGCCTCGGGGCCGTAGAGCCGGGTGACGCCCTCACCGGGGGCGACCGGGCAGCCGCCGCCGGTGAGGCCTGACGGGGTCTGGTCGTCGTTCATCGGGACTCCGGGGCGGCGGGCGAGCGGTCCTTCAGATGCCGTATCAGGGTGACCAGCACGTCGCGGCTGGCGGCGCGGTCACGGGCGTCGAAGGCGACGACCGGTGTGCGCGGCGGAACGTCCAGGGCGTCCCTGATCTCCTCGACCGGGTAGGGGCGGGAGTCGGGGAAGACGTTGAGCGCGATGACGAAGGGGACCCTCTGCCGCTCCATCTCCTCGATCGCGCGGAAGCTGGAGGCCAGCCGGCGGGTGTCCACCAGGACGACCGCGCCGAGCGCGCCCTTGAACAGGCCGTTCCACAGGAACCAGAACCTCTCCTGGCCCGGGGTGCCGAACAGGTACAGCATCAGCGTGTCGTTGAGGCTGATCTTGCCGAAGTCCAGGCTCACGGTGGTCTGCGTCTTGTCCGCGACTCCGATGAGGCGGTCGACGCCGGCACTGGCCTCGGTGAGGGTCTCCTCGGTGGTCAGCGGCTTGATGTCGCTGACGGAGCGGACCATGGTGGTCTTCCCCGTGCCGAAGCCGCCGGCGATCATCACCTTCACCGAGCGGGTGTCCCCGGCCGCCGGTGCCCCGGGGCCGTCAAAGCCTTTCAAGTCCACTGAGTACCTCCTCAAGGAGCGCGAGGTCGGGCCCGCGGCCGGCGCCGTGCGCCGGGATGGGATCACGGGCTTCGACGCGGCCCGCCTGGAGCAGGTCGGACAGCAGCACCGCGAGGATGTTGAAGGGCAGGTGGAGGTGGGCGCCGAGTTCGGCCACCGACAGCGGTTCGCGGCAGCGCCGGAGGATCTCCTCGTGCTCGTGCTGCATGCCCGGTGAGGGCGCGGCGCGGGAGACCACGAGGGTCGCCACGTCGAGGGTCGACGCCGAACCGCCCGGCCCGCTGCGTCCTCCGGTGAGGACGTAGTAGCGCTCGAGACCGGACGGGTCGGACGGCCGGCGGGGAGCACTCATCCAGAGTGCTCCTCCTGGCGCGGAGTGGTGCCGAGGAGTTCACCCATCCTGCGGGCCAGGTCGCGCATCTGATGACCCAGCAGGCCCTGGTCGAGGCCCTCGCGGGCGAGGACGCCCAGATACGTCTCCAGGCCGGCGCGGACGACGAAGAGGTGCCCGCCGTCCACTTCGATCATCGCCAGCCGCAACTGCCCCGCGTGCTGCGGGAACTGCTCGGCGACGGGCTGGGCCAGCGCCTGCAGTCCGGCCACCACCGCGGCGAAGCGGTCCACGTCGTCGGGGTCTTCGGCGCCGTAGGAGGTGATGGCCTTGCCGTCGCTGGAGGCCACGAGGGCGAAGCGGATCTCCTGGATGCTCTCGACAAGGTCGCGGAGCGCCCAGCTCACGTCGGTTCCCTGGTGCGTCATGGGGACTAGTCGCTCTCTTCAGTGCGGTGCTCGGTGGACGCGCCACCGGTGGTCGGGGCGGGGAGGGCTGCCGCTACGGCCGACGGGGAGGCGCCGGCCGTAGCGGCACACTCGCGTCCGGCGGTGGCGAAGGCGGCGAGGCCGGCGAAGGAGGCGTCCGGCGGGACGGAGGCGACGGCGGCCGGACCGGCCCGGTCGGCGGTCACGGCCGCCGGGGCCCGTCCGGCGGCCGGTTCCTCGCGCCTGCTCCGGCGCCTGGGCAGGCCGCCGGGGGTGGTTTCCGCGGTGTCGCCGCCGGCCCCAGCGGTCTCCGCGGTGTCGCCGCCGGCCGGGGCGGTGGCGAGGCGCGGTGCCGGTGCCGCGCCGACGAGCGGTGCGGTGTCCGGCCGGGCCTCCGGGGCAGTACCGGCCGTGGTGGCGGCCGGCAGCGGACCGAAGTACTTGTGCGGCACAACGACTACGACGGACGTACCCAGCCAGGGCGAGTCGGCGAAGGTCACACGGATGCCGTAGCGGCGGGCGAGGGCTCCGACGACGCGCAGGCCGATGTTGGCGTCCTCCGAGATGCCGCCGAGTCCCGGGCCGGGTGAGGTTCCCGCGAGGGCGTGTACGGCCTCGCGCTTCGTTTCCTCGCTGAGGCCCTTGCCGGAGTCCTGGATCTCGATGCCGACCCCGTTGGGGACCTCCTTGCCGGAGACGATCACCGGCTCGGTGGGCGGCGAGTAGCGCGCGGCGTTGTCCAGGAGGTGGGCGAAGACCAGGGTGAGGTGGTCCACCAGACCGCCGTCGACGCCCAGCTCGGGCAGGTGGCGCAGCTCGACGCGGTGGAAGTCCTTGATCCGGCCGATGCCGCCGCGCACCACGCTCAGCAGGCGCTGCGGCTCCTGCCACTGCCGGCCCGGGCGGTCGGAGCCGCCGAGCACACCGATGCTGGCGGCGAGGCAGTCGGCGGGGCCGATGGCCTGGTCGAGCTCCATCAGCCCACGGGCGACGGCCGGCAGCCGTCCGTGTTCACCCTGCAACTCGTGCAGTCGGGCGCGGAGTTTGCTGGTCAGGACGTGGATGCGGTTGCCCACGCCGATGACGGCCTGCTCGGCGGAGGTCGAGCGGTCGAACTCCGCCTCGACGCCGATCAGGGCGGTCCTGAGGACCTTGCGCAGCTCGGCCTGCAGGTCCGCACCGACCTTGGCGCACTGCTCGACGGTGGGCAGGACGTCGTCGATGGCGTCGCCGGCGCGCAGCCTGCGCATCGCGTCGGGCAGCTGCTCGTCGGCGAGCCGGGACACCGCGGCCAGCTGGTGACCCAGCGTCTCCTGCCAGGCCTCGGCCTGCTCGGCGAGGCGGGTCTCGTACGCCGCGGCCTGCTCGGCGAGGCGGGTCTCGTAGGCCGCGGCCTGCTCGGCCAGCCGGTCCTCACCGGCCCGGGAGTGTTCCGTCAGCCGCGTCTCGTACGCCTGCGCCTGCTCGGTGAGCCGTGCGTCCAGGGCGGCCCGTTCGGCGGAGAACTGGCGCTCCAGGCCGGACACGTGCTGCTGCCACTGCTGGGCCCGCTCGGTCTGGGCGGCGCGGTGGGCGTGCTCGGTCCGGCGCAGCCGTGCGCGGGTGCGCAGGAGGAGGCGCACACAGACGGTGCCCGCCGCCGTCGCCACCACACCGGCGGCGGCCGTGGCCAGTCGCTCCGAACTCATGAACGTGGCGGCCACCGTCCCGCCGCCCAGGCCCAGTGGCATCAGCCACCAGCCGTGCCAGGCGACAGGGGCCCGCGCCGCCGGTGGCGGAGTGGCGAGTTCCATCTGCATCCTTCGAACCAGAACGATCGAACATGGGGGGTGTGCAAGGGGACCGCACTCATGAGTACGCACCGCGAGCCGACCCGTCTGGATCACGTCAACTCGCAGCGCCGCCAGGGAGCTTATCGGTTGGGAAGCTCAAATGATCAATTTCGAGGCTTGGTGGAAGTGAGGATTCCGTCACGCTCCGCCAGGGACCGTACACACTGCTTCCCGACGTGGCGGAGCAGGGCGAGCCGGGTGACCATGAGCGACGTGAACACCATGCGAGCCATCGGCCAGGACGTCCCGTCCTCGGCGGTCCGAGCGCACCACGGGCAGGCTCGTCCTCGCAGTCGACTGCTCGCCTCCTCGGCTCCTCGGCTCGTCGGTGACCGACTGGTCCGCGGCCGTCGTGGGCGACCGATCGACCTGGCTGCGAAATTTGGATGACATATGTCAAGCACACATGATCAAACTCGCTCGATCGGGGTAACTTCCCGGGCGAAGCGGTCAGTTGAGTGACGGAACAGGCTGGAGGCAAGGTCGCCGTGCGGCAGGAATTGGCGTCGCCCACCCGACATCTGCGCGTGCGCCGGGAGGACGGGCACACGGTGCTGGAGCTCCGGGGCGAGATCGACATCGCGTCGGCCGCGGAGGTCGCCCCGCACCTGGACCGGGAGACGGAACGCCCCGGCGCCCCGGTCGTGCTCGACCTCGGCGGGATCGAGTTCCTCGACTGCTCCGGGCTGCGGCTGCTGTTCCGGGCCCGTCGCCGGGTGCTCGACCACGGCGGGCAGGTGCACCTGGTGTGCACCCACCCGCTGACCCTGCGCATGCTGCGGATCACCGGTCTGGCGCGGCTGCTGCCGCCGCGGCCGACCGTGGCGGACGCGCTCGGCGTCACCCGGTCGGCGGTGCGTCGAACAGGGCGCTGACCGACTCGCCGTTGTGGATACGACGCACGGCCTCGGCCAGCGCGGGGGCGATGGACAGCACGCGCAGCTTCTCCGTGTGGTCGCGGGCCGGCACCGGCACGGTGTTGGTGCACACGATCTCCAGCACGTCCGGCTGCTCGCTGAGCCGCTTGAGCGCGCCGGCCGCGAACAGCCCGTGCGTACAGGCGACGCGGATGGTGCGCGGCCCCGCCTCCCGCAGCCGGCTCAGGAGTTCGAGGACCGTACTGCCCTTGGCGATCTCGTCGTCGAGCACGATGACGTCCCGCCCGGCGACGTCCCCGATCACGGTGCTGATGCTGACCCGGTCGTCGGCGTACCGCTGCTTGGCACCGGCCGCGACCTGGGCGCCGAGCATCCGGGCGAACGCGGCGGCCTCCTTGGCGTTGCCGAGGTCCGGCGAGACGACCGTGGTCCGGGACAGGTCGTACGTGCGGAAGTGCGCGGCCAGTTCGCGCAGCGCGTGCAGGTGGTCGACCGGCACCGAGAAGAAGCCGTGCACCTGGGGCGAGTGCAGGGTCATGGCCAGCACCCGGCTCGCGCCCGCCGCCACCATCAGGTCCGCCACCAGACGCCCGCCGAGCGAGATGCGCGGGGCGTCCTTCTTGTCGGAGCGGGCGTAGGAGTAGTGCGGCATGACGACGGTGATCCGGCCGGCCGACGCCCCGCGGGCCGCGTCGCACATCAGCAGCAACTCGACGAGGTGCTCCTGGACCGGCTTGACCAGCGGCTGGATCAGGAAGACGTCCCGCTCCCGGCAGTTGGCCTGGAGCTGCACCTCCAGACAGTCGTTGGCGAAGCGGCTGACCCGGGTGGGGCTGAGGGGCACACCCAGGTGGGCGCAGACCTCCTCGGCCAGCTCGGGGTGGGCACTACCGCTGAACACGGCGATGTCTCGCACGGACCGCTCCTCGCGTGATCCCGACCGACCGGGGACCTCAGCTTACGGACATCCGGTCGCACGGATTCCGGGAGGGGTCGCCAGGCGGAAGCCGTCGGCTTCCTCAGGTCGGGACCCCCCGCACGCGCCGACTCCTCGGGGTCACCCGGTGCTCCTTTCGGCCCACGGTTTCCGAGGACCGTCCCACGCCTGCGCCCCCGAACCCCGGTGCTTTCTTTCGGCCGTCAACTGCTCTGCCTGTGCGGGGAGATGGAGGGCATCCGGACCATAGGAAGGAGGGCCGTCGCCATGACGACTCCCATCAGGAACCACCCTGGGCGCATGCCCGGCTGGGCGAAGGTGCTGAGCGCGCTCGTGCTGGTGCTCGTCGTGCTCTTCGCGGGACTGCGGCTGAGTGTCGTGCCGGGTCTGAAGGACCTGTTCGGCTCCGAGACCCGGGACCGCTCGGGTCCGGCCCTGCTGGAGTCCATCCAGGACATCAGCCGCTACGAGGCCGCGTCCGGCAACTTCCAGGTCGTCGTGGACCTCGAGAAGGACACCAAGCTGCTGCCCGACGCGATCCGCGGCACCCGCACCCTGTACGTGGGGGCGGGCACCGTCGACGCCTACGTCGACCTCGGGAAGGTGGGCGAGAACGACGTGACGGTCGATGACGACCGCACCTCGGCCACGCTGCGGCTGCCGCACGCCGCGCTCGGTGAACCGGCCCTCGACCCCGACCGCTCCTACGCCGTGTCCAAGCAGCGGGGGCTCCTCGACCGCCTCGGCGACCTGTTCTCGGACAACCCGAACGGTGAACAGGCCGTGCAGAAGCTCGCGGCCCGGCACATCGGTGACGCGGCGAAGGACAGCGAGCTGAAGGCGCGCGCCGAGACCAACACCACGGCGATGCTCCAGGGCCTGCTGCGCTCCCTCGGCTTCGAGGAGGTACGGGTGACCTACGGGACCTGAACGCGCGGACCTCACCCGCGCCCCGGCCGGAACCGCCGGGAAAACCGGTCCGGCCGGGGGTGGACGGAGGGGGCGGGGCGGGCCGGGGCCCGGATTCCACGGCTCGCCTCGCATCCTCGGCGATTCGGCGGGTAACCGGCCGACCATGCAGGGAAGTTGACGACTGGAGGACCGAATGGCTCGTGCCGCAACGGGGCCGCGTTCCCTACTGCGCCCCCGTACCGCCAAGACCCCGCGCGCCCCCGAACCGGAGGAAGCCGACCGGCGCGAACGGCGCCCGCTCCCCCTCCCGCTGCGCCTGCTGGCGATGACGTGCGCCTTCGTCTTCATGGTGGCGTTCGCGGTGGTGCTGGCCCGGCTGACCCTGCACCCCTCCCCCGCCTCGGAGGCGCTGACGCACACCAACATGCATCCCGGGCGCTCGCTGAGGGCCTATCTGGACCAGCCCGCGCTGCGTGACGCCGTGAAACAGATCGGCGGCAACCTGCTGCTGGGCGTCCCCTTCGGCGTGCTGGTTCCGGTCGTGGCCCCGCGCACGCGCGGGGTGCTGCGGGTGCTGCTGCTGACGGCGGTCGTGATGCTGCTGGTGGAGTTCGCCCAGGGCGCCCTGGTCACCGGGAGGGCCTTCGACGTCGACGACGTCATCCTCAACACCACGGGCGCGCTGATCGGTTACCTGCTCCTGGGCCGGCGGATGAGCCGCGCGGTGCACGCACGCCGCCCCCGCTCCTGAGGGAAGGCCGGGTGGTCCGTACCAAGGTATTGACCACCCCTTAGTTCACCACTTAAATCAAGAGGAGACACCCCTACCCCCCACCTCGGTCGGTGCTCCCGCCCCCGGGACGCCGTACGGAAGGGAGAGCCGTGGCCCGTCCACGCCTGCTCCGCAGATGTCTCCTCGCCGCCGCCCTGTCCGCCGGGCTGGCCGCCTCCCTCGTGTCCGGCCCCGCCCAGGCGGAACCGGCGGCCACCGGGTCCGCCGGCGCCGCGGCCGCCGCCGTGACGTTCTCCGACACCTTCGACGGACCCGCCGGCGCGGCCGTCGACTCCTCGAAGTGGCAGGTCGAGACCGGCGACAACGTCAACAACCACGAACGGCAGTACTACACCTCCGGCAACAAGAACGCGGCCCTGGACGGCCAGGGCCACCTGGTCATCACGGCCCGCAAGGAGAATCCCGCCAACTACCAGTGCTGGTACGGAACCTGCCAGTACACCTCCGCCCGGCTCAACACCTCGGGCAGGTTCACGGCGCAGTACGGGCACGTCGAGGCCCGGATGAAGGTGCCGCGCGGGCAGGGCATGTGGCCGGCGTTCTGGATGCTGGGCACCCCGGTCAACTGGCCGGACTCCGGTGAGATCGACATCATGGAGAACGTCGGGTTCGAGCCCTCCACCGTGCACGGCACCCTCCACGGCCCCGGCTACTCCGGTTCGGGCGGCATCGGCGCCGGCTACACCCTGCCGGGCGGCCAGGCCTTCGCGGACGGCTTCCACACCTTCGCCGTCGACTGGGCGCCCGACTCGATCACCTGGTCGGTGGACGGCAACGTCTACCAGCGGCGCACCCCGGCCGACCTCGGCGGGAAGCAGTGGGTGTTCAACAGGCCGTACTTCCTGATCCTGAACCTGGCGGTCGGCGGCTACTGGCCCGGCGACCCGGACGGCTCGACGGTCTTCCCGCAGTCGCTGGTCGTGGACCACGTGTCGGTGACGACGAGCGACTCGGGGACCGGTGGCGCGATCCGGGGCCTGGCCGGCAAGTGCGTGGACGTCGCCGCGGCGAACTCCGCCAACGGCACCCCCGTACAGCTCTACGACTGCAACGGCACCGCGGCCCAGCGGTGGACGGTGGGCTCCGACGGCACGGTCCGGGCGCTCGGCAAGTGCCTGGACGTGAACGGCGGCGGGACGGCGGACGGCACCGTCGTCCAGCTGTGGGACTGCAACGGCAGCGCGGCCCAGCGGTGGGTCGTCACCGCGGCGCGCGACATCGTCAATCCGCAGGCCGACAAGTGCCTCGACGTCGCGGGCAACAGCTCGGCCAACGGCACCCGGCTGCAGATCTGGACCTGCACGGGCGGCGCCAACCAGAAGTGGACGGTCGGCTGAGGCACCCGGGCGGGGTCAGTGCGGCATCCAGGTGAACTTGTCCCCGCCCACCCAGCGGACCACGTCCGGGTCGTCGAGGTCGTGGACCGTGATGCCGAAGGCCGCGGCGGCCTCCAGGACGTCGGTGACGCCCCTGGCCTCGCCGACCACCTGGCCGTCGATCTCCACGATCCGGAACGGCGGCGTGCCCGGCTGCACCCGGAGCACGAGAACCCGCGGTCCGCCGATGTGCGGGGCGTCGATTTCGGTCATGCATCGAGGGTAGGCCGCAACGCTCCGCTCCCGCTCGGGGCCGCCGCCGGGCATCGCTCGCCGGATGCGATCCGGCCGCCCTCCCCTGCCGGATCATGCGCCGGGCCGCGTTCTGCCCGCACAGGAAGGGGCCGGCCAGGTCGGCCACCTTTGCGCCGGACGGTCCGGGGCTGGGCAGGCCGGGCCTCCTTCTCGACGCTCTTCGGCGCCCCCCGGCACTTCGGCCCCGCGCGGGGAACCCAGTTGTCCGGACGCGGTACGGGCAAACCGCCCGCTCGTGGTGCGGGCCCCGGGGCACTGGGGAACCCTGGACGTGCCGGAGGAGGACCAAGCCGAGAGCGGACCAAGCCGGACGAGTACGGACGAGCCGGACGAGTACGGAGGAGGCGCCGATGGAACCCGTCGAGGCGCTGGAGCGGATCGCGTTCCTGCTGGAGCGGTCCCAGGCACCGACGTACCGTGTCCGCGCCTTCCGTACCGCGGCCCGGGTGCTGGGTGGGCTGCCGGCCGCCGAGCTGCGTGAGCGGGCCGGCTCCCTGGAGTCGCTGAAGGGGGTCGGTCCCAAGACGGCACAGGTGGCGCGGGAGGCCCTGGCCGGGCAGGCGCCCGGTTACCTGGAGAGGCTGGAGGGCGAGGCGGGCACCCCGCTCGCCCGGGGCGGCGAGCGGCTGCGGGAGCGGCTGCGCGGCGACTGCCATCTGCACTCCGACTGGTCGGACGGCGGCAGCCCGATCGAGGAGATGGGCCGGACCGCGGCGGCGCTCGGACACGAGTGGGCCGCGTTGACCGACCACTCGCCGCGGCTGACGGTGGCCCGCGGGCTCTCCCCCGAGCGGCTGCGCGAGCAGCTCGACGAGGTGGCCGCGCTCAACGAGACCTGGGCACCGTTCCGGCTGCTGACCGGCATCGAGTGCGACATCCTCGACGACGGCTCGCTCGACCAGGAACCGGAACTGCTGGAGCGGCTCGACGTCGTGGTGGTGTCGGTGCACTCCAAGCTGCGGATGGACGCCCGCGCGATGACCCGCCGCATGGTGGCCGCCGTACGCGATCCGCACGCGGACGTTCTCGGGCACTGCACCGGACGACTGCTGACCGGACGGGGGCGGCCGGAGTCGGAGTTCGACGCGGAGGAGGTGTTCGCCGCCTGCGCGGAGTCCGGCACGGCCGTGGAGATCAACAGCCGGCCGGAGCGGCTCGACCCGCCGCGCCGGCTGCTGCGCCGGGCGGTGGCGGCGGGCGTGCTGTTCTCCGTCGACACCGACGCGCACGCGCCCGGCCAGCTGGACTGGCAGATCCACGGGTGCGCGCGGGCTCAGGAGTGCGGGGTGCCCGCGGAGCGCGTGGTCACCACGTGGTCGCGGGACGAGCTGCTGGCCTGGACCCGGGAAGGCCGTACACCGTCCGGAGTGGCGGGCGGCTGACGTGGTACCCGCCGGGCGATCCACGGACCAGGAAGGGAACAGTACATGGAACGGGCGGCCGTGTTCGACGTCGACGGAACCCTCGTCGACACCAATCACCTGCATGTGGCGACCTGGTGGGAGGCGTTCCGGCAGGCGGGGCACCGCGTGCCCATGCACGCCATCCACCGGGCCGTCGGCCTCGCCTCCACCGACCTCGTCGGGCACCTGCTGGGCGAGGACCGGGACACGGACCAGGACGCGGAGCTGAGCGCCGCCCACAAGGCGCTGTACGGGCAGTACTTCGACCGCCTGCCGGCGCTGCCGGACGCGGGCGCGCTGCTGCGCCGCCTGGCCGGTGACGGCTGGAAGGTGGTCCTCGCCACCTCGGCCGGCGGTCCGGAGCTGGGCGCGCTGCGGCGGGCGATCGACGCGGACGACGCGATCGCCGCCACCGCGAGCGCCGACGACGTCAGCGCGGGCAAGCCGGCACCCGAGCCGGTCGAGCACGCCCTGGAGCTGGCCGGGGTGCCGGCCGAGCGGGCGGTCTTCGTCGGCGACACCGTCTGGGACATGCGGGCGGGCAGCCGGGCCGGGGTGCGCTGCGTGGCCGTACTGTGCGGCGGTCTGCCCCGGGCGGACCTGGAGGAGGCGGGCGCGGACGCGGTCTACGCCGACCCGGCCGACCTGCTGGGCTCCCTGGAGCGGAGCCCCTTCGCGTGAGCCGCCGAGTCGTGGATCACATCCGGACGTACCGGCCGGTCTCGTGGAAACCCGGTACCGCATGACCGCTGTGACAGGAACGGGCAGGCAGAGACTTCGGGGGTGGCGGCCATGGGACGCGGTGTGGCGGGAGGCGGTCGTCGTCGGGCGGGCCGCCGGGGCCGCCTGGCGGGGGCCGGGCCGTGAACGCGACCTGGTCGTCCAGTCGCTGAAGGCCGCCGGTGCGGCCCTGCTCGCCTGGCTCGTGGCGGGCGTCTGGATGGACGACCCGATGGCGCTCATGGCGCCCTGGGTCGCGCTCGTCCTCGTCCAGGCCACGGTCTACAGTTCGGTCCGGCTCGCCACGCAGCAGTTCGCGGCCATCTGCACCGGGGCGCTGCTGGCGTCCGGGGCGCAGGTCCTCACCGACGACCACACGGGGGCTCTGGCGCTGTCGCTGCCGGTGCTCATGCTCGTCGCGAACTGGTCCCGCTTCGGCCAGCAGGGCATCTACGCGGCCACCACCGCGGTGTTCGTCCTGGTCTCGGGGACGGCCGTGTCGGCCTCGGCGGTCGGGCACCGGCTGGGGCAGGCGGCACTCGGCGCGTTCATCGGCGTGGCGGTCAACGCCCTCGTCCTGCCGCCGATCCATCTGCGCGACGTGCGGGAGAACCTGGCGGCTCTGGCGCGGGAGGCGGGCGACGTCCTGCACACGGTCGCGGAGGACCTGCACAAGACCGAGTGGGACGCGCAGACCGCCACCGGCTGGTCGAGTACGTCCGCGCGAATGCAGCGGCGTGCGGAGGCACTGCGGTCGGCGCGGTCCTGGAGCCAGGAGAGCCTGCGCCTGACCTACGGCCCGCTGCGGCTGCTCAACCGCGCGCCCACCGCCGTCCCTCCCGAGGAGGAGGACCAGCGCTGGAACCGCGTCACCGGCCACATCACGGCGCTGACCCGGACGCTGTCGGTCGCGGCCGACGAGCAGCGGACCCCCGCCCCGCCCGAGGGACCGGTGCTGGACCTCTACGCGCAGCTGCTGTGCCTGATCGGCGACGCGTGCCGCACCGAGGCCGACCGGATGCTGGGCGAGGCCGCCGGGTCCCGTCCGGAGGAGGCGACGGAGGCGACCATGGAGGAGCTGCACCAGCGCCTGCAGGAAGGGCTGCGCGAACACGCCGGACAGGGGGCCGCACAGGCCGCTGTCCTCGGCACGCTGCTGTTGCAGGCCGAGAACCTGTGGGCCGAGATCGTCCCCGCACCCCGGACGCAGTGACTCACATCACCTCAAAACACGACAGCCGGCGGAACACCGGCGGACCCTCCCCCGTTGAACAAGGCGTGGGCACGGAGGGGACAGTGTCCCCGGGCCTCACCTTCCGCCCACAGGGACGATCGTTCGGCTGAAGCCCTGTGGAGCCTTTCGCCGAGAGGCGACCGCCCTCCGTGTCCGCCCCTGATCGCCCCGATCGTGATTCCCCCGTCGCGGTCGGGGCCTCTCCTTGCGTGCCCCTTCGCCGATACGGGTACCCGGTGCCCAGCGCACGGGTATCCGCACGGGTACGTGACCGAGAGGAGCGCAAGGTGAGCAGCACGGCGGGCAGCAGGATCGTGGTCACGGGTGCCACCGGCAACGTGGGCACCAGTGTGGTCCGGCTCCTCTCGGAGGACCCGGAGGTCGGGTCCGTGGTGGGGCTGGCCCGGCGGATTCCCGAGTGGACGCCCCCGAAGACGGAGTGGGTGGCGGTCGACCTGGCCTCGGACCGGGCCGAGCTGACCGGCCACCTCGCCGGCGCCGACGCCGTGGTGCACCTGGCCTGGGCCTTCCAGCCGACGCACGACCCGGCGACGACCTGGCGCACGAACGTACTCGGCTCCCTCCGGGTCTTCGAGGCGGTGGCCGCCGCCGGGGTGCCCGCGCTGGTGCACGCCTCGTCGGTCGGCGCGTACTCGCCGGGGCCCAAGGACCACGCCGTGGACGAGTCGTGGCCCACGCACGGCTGGCCGGACGCCGCCTACTGCCGGGAGAAGGCCTACCTGGAGCGGGTCCTGGACGTCTTCGAACGCGACCACCCGGGAATCAGGGTGGTGCGGATGCGCCCGGCCTTCCTCTTCAAGCGGGAGTCGGCCAGTGAGCAGCGCCGGATCTTCGGCGGCAGGTTCCTGCCGGGTCCGCTCGCGCGCCCGGAGCTGCTCCCCTTCCTGCCGGACGTCCCCGGGCTGCGGGTACAGGCGCTCCACACCGACGACGCGGCGCATGCGTACCGGCTGGCGGTGCGCTCGCAGGACGCGCGGGGCCCGTTCAACCTCGCCGCCGAACCGCCGGTCGACGCCGAGCTGCTCGGCGAGATGTTCGGGGCGCGTCCGGTGCGGTTGCCGCGAACCGCGGCCCGCTCGGCGATCGCCGCCGCGTGGGGGCTGCACCTGCTGCCCGCCTCCCCGCACCTGTTCGACGCGGTGCTGCGGTTGCCGCTGATGGACTGCACCCGGGCCCGGGCGGAGCTGGGCTGGCGTCCGGTGCACACGGCCACGGCGGTACTGGAGGAGTTCCTCCAGGGCTTCCAGCAGGGCGCCGGGGCGGCCACCGAGCCCTTGCGGGGGCGCAAGGTCGGCTGAGTGCCGGAAGACGGGAACGGGCCGGTGTCCCCCGCCGTGGCGGAGGCCACCGGCCCGTCGTGGGCCCGTCGCGCGGAAGCGTCGTCAGCCGGAGGACTCGTCGGGCACCGGCTGTCCGGACTGCCCCGCCCCCGGGCGGGGGGCTCCCCGACGGCCCGTCCCGGCCTCGTCGGTGTCGGGGACGTCGGTACCGGCACCGGCCTCGTCCGCCCTCTCGTCGTCGGTCCCGGTGTCCTCGTCGCCTTCCGGGCGCTGACCCTGCTCGAGCTGCTCCCGGGTGGGGGCGGCGGCCTCCCAGGGGTCGTCACCGGGGCCGGCCTGCTGGTCCGGCATGTCCCGCGGGACGGGGTCACCGGACTCGCCCGGTCCTTCGAGGCGGTGGTCGGTCACGGCGCGCTCCTTTTCCACGGTCCTGCGGATGGTCCGAGCGACGCCGGGTACCTCCGCGGTGACCAGCGAAACATCAGTGCGGGGCCCGCTCCTCGAGGGCGGTGCGCCAGGCGGGGGCCGGGTGGTCGGGCTCCGGCTGGGGGCGCCGGCCACCGCGCGCGAAGAAGTCGGCCAGCGGCAGGATCGCGGCGCCGACGGTCACCGCGTCCGGACCGAGCCGCCCCAGATCGACCGTCACCTTCTCGGCGGGGTGGCGCAGCGCGTACGACACCGCGTGACGGCGTACCGCGGGCAGGAAGCGGGTGCCGAGCTGGAGTCCGGCCCAGCCACCGATGAGGATGCGCTCGGGCTGGAAGAGATTGATCAGGTCGGACAGGCCGGCGCCCAGGTACTCGGCGGTCTCCTCCAGGACGGCGAGCGCGACCGGGTCGGCCGTCCGGTCGTCGGCCGGGTGGGCGGCGGCGAGCAGGGCGGTCAGGGCGGTCTCCTCGTCGGTGCCCTCCGGCACCCGGCCGCCCTCCTCCCGCCAGCGGGCCAGCAGTGACTCGGCGCCCGCGTACGCCTCCAGGCAGCCGAGCGCACCGCAGCGGCAGCGGCGTCCTCTGACCCGCACCGTCAGGTGACCCCACTCGACCGCCCGGCCCTGCTCGACGTCGGGGGTGACGAGGCTGGCGCCCACACCGGAGCCGAAGAGGACGACGACCGCGTTGCGGGCGCCGCGTCCCGCGCCGAACCACATCTCGGCCTGGCCGAGGGTCTTGGCGCCGTTGTCGATGAAGTGGGGGACGGTGTCGGGCAGCGGGGAGCCGGCGCGGAGCAGCGCCTCCAGCGGGACCGCGTCCCAGCCGATGGTCTGGCCGTGCACGACGGCGCCCCGGTCCGGCGTGTGCTCGACGATGCCGGGGACGCCGATCCCGACGCCGAGCAGCCGCTCGGGTGCGAGGCCGGCCACTGCCAGCACCTCGGTGACGCCGTCGCGGATGTGGCCGACGATCACCTCGACGTCGTAGCGCTGCTGGGTCAGCGGGCGCTCGGCGCGGGCCAGTTCGGTGAGGGTCAGGTCGAACAGTTCGACGCGCACCCGGGTCTCACCGACGTCCACACCGATCATGTGGCCGCTGCCGGGGGCCACCTGCAGCAGGGTGCGGGGCCTGCCGCCGTCGGAGTCGACGCTGCCGGCCTCCTCCACCAGGCCGTCGGCGGCCAGGTCGGCGACGACGTTGCTGACGGACCCGGAACTCAGCCCGGTCGCGGGGCCCAGCTCGAAGCGGCTGAGCGGTCCATCGAAGTAGAGCCGCTGCAGCACGGCCGTACGGTTGGCCCTCCTGAGGTCGCGTACCGTGCGCCCGTTCCGCCCCGCCATGTGGCGCCTCCCGTGATGTGCCCGGTCTGCAACATACCTCTGACGGGCTGCGGCACGCGACTTCCCTCGTTACTTAATTCATGCTATGAATTCGCGCTCCCGCACATCACTGGCTCCCCCTTCGCGGCCTCCCTGGGCTGGGCGAACCTAGGGCCCCCAGGTTTCCGCACGTCTCCGCACAGAGGGGTTCCCGTGAGAGCGCTCACCGAGCAGGTCGGCCGTGGTTCGTCCATCAACTGCTCGAGGGGTGAGGCCAAGCGCCTGCACATCCCCCGGGACCTGGACGCCCGCCCCTGGGACGCACTCGACTTCCTGGGCTGGCGCGATCCGGGCGCACCCGACCGCAGCCATCCGGTCACCGAAGGGGACGGCCGCGTCACCGGCGTGGCCCTGCGGTTCCAGCCCGCCGGCGCGGTTTCCTCCGGCGCGGCATGTGCGCACTGTGCCTCACCACCCACCCCCGGGGCGGCGTCTCCCTGATGACGGCGCGCAAGGCCGGCCCGGCCGGACGCGAGGGCAACGCGGTCGGCCTGTACATGTGCACCGACCTCGCCTGTTCCCTGTACCTGCGCGGCAGGAAGGTCCCGGAGGGCGGCGCCCGCTTCGAGGAGAGCCTCTCCCTGGAGGAACAGGTCGCCCGTACCGTCGGCCGCCTGTCCGCGTTCCTCGGCAAGGTGACCGCGTGATTCTCTCGGCGAGGCGGACCGTCCGAAGATTCCGGACGGCCGGTGGCGCGCGGCGCGTGAGAACCGTTCCTACCCCCTTTGTCCGGTTACCGTCCTGTCCGGATACGTTCGATGCGCCTGGGGAAGGGAACAGCCCGAGGATGCGGGATGTACGAAAGCGGGCCGCGTCGGCCGTGCGGCGGGTGAAATGGCTCAGAGACCCCCTGGTCGTGCAGGCGCTGCGCTCGGCCGCCGCGGCGTCGATCGCCTATGTGATCGCGGTGCGGCTGACTCCCGACAAGTCGGCCGCGCCGCTCACCGCGCCCCTGACCGCGCTGCTGGTCGTCCAGGTGACCCTGTACGCCACGCTCAAGATGAGCTTCCGCCGGGTGAACGCCGTGGTGGCCGGTGTCCTGGTCGCCATCGCCTTCAGCCAGTTGGTGGGGCTCAGCTGGTGGAGTCTGGCCCTGCTGATCGTGGCGGCGCTGGGTGTCGGGCACCTGGTGCGGGCGCACGAGTTCGTGGCCGAGGTGGCCATCAGCGCGATGCTGGTGCTCGGCGTGACCTCGCACGGCAGCCTGGCGTGGGCGCGGGTGGTGGAGACGCTGATCGGGGCCGTCGTCGGACTGGCCTTCAACCTCGTGCTCGCCCCTCCGGTGTGGGTGGAGCAGGCGGGCGAGTCGATCGAGGGGCTGGCCCGGCGGGTGCGGCAGCTGATGCTGCGCATGGGTGAGGAGGCCGCCGACAGCACGCCGTTCCACCAGGCGGCGGCCCGGCTGCACGAGGCCCGCCGCCTCGACCACGACATCGGCGAGGTGGACGAGGACCTCCGGCAGGCGGAGGACAGCCTGCGGCTCAACCCCCGGGTACGCGAAGGGCTGCTGCACCGGGTGGTGCTGCGCACCGGCCTGGACACCCTGGAGATCTGCACCGTGGTGATGCGGGTCCTCGCCCGGACCTTCACCGACCTCGCGAAGGAGCGGGAGCCGGAGCCCCTGTTCCCGGCCGAGACGGGCGCCACCGTCCAGCAGCTCCTGGCCGAGATCGCCGACGCCGTGGTCAGCTTCGCGGTCCTGGTCACCACCAGCGCCAGCGACGACGCCGAGTCCGCGGAGGAACGCCTCTCCGCCGAACTGCGCCAGGCGGCGGTCACCCGGGACAAACTCGCCCGACTGCTGCTGGAGGACGTCCGGCGCGACGCCCGGCAGTGGCATCTGCGGGGTGCGGTACTGACCGAGGTCAACCGCATCATCGACGAGATGGACACCGAGCACCGCTCCCGCCGGCTCCTGGAGGAACTGGACCGCCACACCCACGAGCAGCGCGAACGCATGCCGCGGCTGACCCGGGCGCGGGATCGGGTGCGGTCCCGGCTCCGGAAGCGGAACCGGAAGGCTGCCGCGCGTCGTTCTTGAGTGCGGGACCGTGCCCGGGTTCGGGACCGTACTCGAAGTCGGAGCATGCTCGGGTTCGGGACCGTACTCGGACTCGGAGCATGCTCGGGTTCGCGACCGTGCCCGGGTGCGGGACCATGGAGGACGGCGGGGGCCGGTGCAGACACCGAGGTCCGCCGACGGAACAAAAGGGGGCGTACGGATGACCGGCACGAGCGTGCGGATCGACGGGAACAGGCTGCTGCTGCCGGGCGGAGCGGCGGTGCGCTTCATCCGCACCCTGCGGTTGCCCGAGACGGGCACCCACCCGCTGCCGCCGGGACTCGGGGAGTTCCCGGTCCGCCGGGTCGCCGACTACGCCGGCACCGTGCCCGAGGCGTGGCGGGCGCGCGGCGGCGTGATGCTGCCGGTGTACCTGCGCGAGGCCATGTGGCTGAGTTTCGCCGGCACGACGGAGCCCGCCGCGCTCCAGGTCGGGGTGGGCAAGGTGTGCGCCGTCTCGGGCAGGCCCTGGAGCGACCGGCTGGCCCGTGACCCGCAGAACTACGTGGTGCTCCCCCGCCAGCCCTGGCTGGACGGCATCAACTCCGGGGCGGGTACCGTGCGCCAGTTCGTGGCGGTGCCGCTCGGCATGGGTGCGACCGTCGAGGGCCAGGTCACCGGTGCGGAGGTCTGGGGCGGCGTCCAGTTGCAGGCCTTCCCGCTGGGCGAGGCGGCGCTGGCCCGCTGGCGGGAGGAGGAACGGCGCCGGGCGGAGACCGCGCGCAGGGCGGCCCGGTCGGGCGGGGCCTACGGCGCGGCGATGCCCATGGCCGCCGCCCCGGCGGCCCCGGGCGCGGCCGGGGCCCGGCCGGCGCCCGCCATGGGGCTCGGCGTCGGAGGCTCCATGCGGCAGGAGGTCTACCGGGACGAACGGCCGCTTGCGGACTGGGCCGAGCGGCCCGCGGGCCGGGTCTTCGTCCATCTGGTCACGCCGCCGCAGTGGCGTCACATCACCGGCGAGGCGCCTCCGCCCTCCCCCGTGGACCGGGCGGCGTACACGCAGGCCGGTCTGCCCTGGTACGACTACTACGACCAGGACGCCCACGACCTCGCGCCCACCGAGCCGCTCCAGGACGTCAAGCCGGTCGGGGACTGGATCGGCGACGACCACGAACCGTGGCAGACGCCCGCGCCGCAGCAGGTACGGCCACTGAAGGACGCCCCGGGTGTGCCGGTCGAGGACGGGGACTGGTAACCGCGGGCCGACGACGGACGCCGGAGCGGGCCACGGACACGGGACGGACCACCGGCACGGGACGGACCTCAGGCGCGTGCCTCAGGCACGGGACGGACCACCGGCACGGGACGGACCGTGTCCACGCGGGGGCGGGGGCGAACCGCCCCCCGGTGGGCGCGCTGTTCGCCTCACCCGTCCCCGTCCGTACGCTGCCGATGCAGGGCCCGGGGGCAGGAGGCCGCGCTCGCCTGTGCCAGCAGCGTGTGCATCCGCTCCGTGAGCTGTGCGACGCCGTCGGCGGGCGCGTGGAAGGGCAGTCGTACGTCCCCCTGGGAGCGGACGCGCTCGATGCGCAGCGTCAGCCCGTGCCGGTCGACGGCGAGCGGCCGGACCCGGACCGCGCCGTGCAGGCTGTCGGTGTCGACGAGCCGGGTCAGCCGCTCCACCGCGTCGCCGTGGCAGTCGGCGAGATGGGTCAGCAGCCGCGCCTCGGCCAGGGCCAGCGGGTCGGGCCGGGCGGTGGCGAACTCGTCGAGGTCGACCACCACGGCACCGGACGGCCGGCGCAGCACCACGCGCGTGGGCCGGAACGCCAAGTGGCCGTCCTCCAGGGCGAACCAGCCCGCCAGCCACAGTCGGGCCCTGATCCGCCCCCGCACCGGGACGGGCGCCACGTCGGCGAACTCCAGCACGGCGGACGGTTCCCCGCGGGGCGCGCAGATCGCCGCCGCGAGCAGCGCGCTGTCCTCGGGCACGTGCAGCAGCACCCGGCCGTCGTCGGACACGGTGTGCGCGCCGACGAACTCCTCGCGGCCGCCCTCCGCGGTCACCGCGCAGGACCAGGCGGCGGCGAGCACGGAACGGGCCTGTTCCGCCGCGGCAGGCGCGGCCGTCCAGGTGTGGCTGTCACCCATCCCCAACCTCCATCACTTCATTAGGTAAGGCTCACCTAACCTATCGGAGATCGCCGCGTGCGCCAACCAGGACGCGTGTTCTCCACGAGACCTCTCCACCGCGCCGGGACGACGCGCTTCGGCAGAACGGGGGCGCGTTGCGCGGGGCAACGGCGGCGCTCACGGCGCGATGGCACCCAGCAGGGTCCGCGCGCACAGCTCCCGCACCTGCGCCCGGGCCGGCTGCGACTCCCGCAGCCACTCCAGGCAGACCGCGGTCGTGAAGGCCAGCCAGCCGCGCACCGCCAGCCGCACCTCGGCGCGCTCCTCGAAGCCCGGACCGAACTCCGGATCGGCGGCCAGGGCCGCGAGGATCTGACGCTCCTGCGCGGCCAGCGCGTTGCGGTAGACCCGGCGCACGGCCCGGTCCCCGGCCGCGTCGGCGCGATGGAAGGCGCGGTAGCCGTGGGCGTGGGCCCGGACGTACTCCAGGTACGCGTCCAGGCCGGCGGTGAGCTGCTCACGAACCGGAACACCGGGCACGGCCGCCGTCATCCGCAGCATGCGCGCGCTCTCCCGCTCGACGACCGCCGCGAAGAAGTCCCGCTTGTTCGGGAAGTAGTGGTACAGCAGGCCCCGGGAGACGCCGGCGATCTCGGCGACCTGTTCGATCCGCACCTCGTCGTAGGGGCTCTCCGAGAACAGCCGCGCGCCCACCGCCAGCAGCTGCTCCCGGCGGTCCTCCGTACGGAGCCTCCGGCGGGTGCGCTCGCCCTGGTTCGCGGCCATGCCCGCACCTTACTTGACGCCGGTTCAACAACGGGACGAGACTGAGGCGCGTTATTGAATCCATGTACAACACGCTTGCCTCTGCACATGCGGCACACCGCTGCGTCAAGGGAGATCGCGTCATGGCGGAGACGACGAACGCACCGGCACCCGGCGGACCGCCGAAGGGCTTCCGCAGCGCCGAACTGGGCTGGCCCGAGCTGCACCGCATTCCCCGCCCGCCGTACCGGCTCCCCCTGCTCGGGGACGTGTTCGGAGCGAGCAGGCACACCCCGATGCAGGACTCGCTGCACTACGCCCCGCGGCTGGGGCCCATATTCCGGCGGCGGGCCTTCGGCAAGGAGTTCGTCTTCGTGTGGGGCGCCTCCCTCGCCGCCGACCTCGCGGACGAGGAGCGGTTCGCCAAGCACGTGGGACTCGGCGTGGCCAACCTGCGGCCGGTCGCCGGGGACGGACTGTTCACGGCGTACAACCACGAGCCCAACTGGCAGCTCGCGCACGACGTGCTGGCGCCCGGGTTCAGCCGGGAGGCCATGGCGGGCTACCACGGGATGATGCTGGACGTGGCCGCACGGCTCACGGACCACTGGGACCGGGCCGAGGCGGCGGGCCGGGCGGTGGACGTGCCCGGTGACATGACCAAGCTGACCCTGGAGACCATCGCGCGCACCGGGTTCGGACACGACTTCGGCTCCTTCGAGCGGTCCCGTCCCCATCCCTTCGTGACCGCGATGGTGGGCACGCTCACCCACGCGCAGCGTCTGAACACCGTGCCCGCGCCGCTGGCCCCCTGGCTGCTGCGCGGTGCGAGCCGCCGCAACAGCGCCGACATCGCCTACCTCAACCACACGGTCGACGGCCTGGTCCACGCCCGCCGGGCGGCCGGCGGCGGGGCCGGAGCGGGCGACCTGCTCGACCGGATGCTGGAGACGGCCCACCCGCAGACCGGCGAGCGGCTCTCGCCGGAGAACGTCCGCAGGCAGGTCATCACCTTCCTGGTGGCCGGCCACGAGACCACCTCGGGAGCGCTCACCTTCGCCCTGCACTACCTCGCCCGGCACCCCGACGTCGCGGCCCGGGCCCGCGCCGAGGTGGACCGCCTATGGGGTGACACCGAGGCGCCCGGCTACGGGCAGGTGGCCAAACTGCGGTACGTGCGCCGGGTGCTGGACGAGTCGCTGCGGCTGTGGCCGACCGCGCCCGCCTTCGCGCGGGAGGCCCGCGAGGACACGGTGCTGGACGGTACGCACCCGATGCGGCGCGGCGCCTGGGCGCTGGTGCTCGCCGGGATGCTGCACCGCGACCCCGAGGTGTGGGGGCCGGACCCCGAGGAGTTCGACCCGGACCGCTTCGACGCCAGGGCCGTACGCGCGCGTGCCCCGCACACCTTCAAGCCGTTCGGGACGGGGGCGCGGGCGTGCATCGGGCGGCAGTTCGCGCTGCACGAGGCGACGCTGGTCCTCGGACTGCTGCTGCGCCGCTACGCACTGCGGCCCGAGCCGGACTACCGGCTGCGGGTGACCGAGCGGCTGACCCTGATGCCGGAGGGGCTGCGGTTGCACCTGGACCGGCGGGCCGGGAGCGACCGGCCCGGTACGGAAGCGGACCGCGCGGCCGTCACCGGGGACGCCGCCTCGGCGCCCCGCTGTCCCGTGCACCGGGTGGCCGACTGATCCCCGGCGGTACGGTGCCGTCCGTCGCGGACACGGGCCGCTTCCGCGGCTCCCGCCACCCCCTTCCGTGCCACTACCGGGTGAAGACCTCGAAGGTCACCGCGGCTTCCCGCCGAACTGCTCGCCCGCGGCCTCGGCGTACCCGGTGAGGAACCCGCGCACGTACGCTGGGTCTTCCACACCGCCCTGTCCCGGGTGCCGCCGGCCCGGGCGCCGGCTCGACGCCCACGTCGCCGGCCGTACCAGCGTCGCGGACATCATGTCCGCGCCCCTGACCCGCGGCGCCGCCACGCCGGCCACCCGGCTCCGCCCCCGCGCGACGCACGCCGCCGGCGTGACCGGCCGGGCCGTCACACCGGCGGCGGGGTGCCGCGCCGGATCAGCGGGACGCGCGTCCCGCGGTCACCTCCCACTCCCTGGCCGGTGACCAGAGCCCGGTGCCGTCGGAGCCGCCGCGGTCGATGCCGCCGACGCCGGTGTTCCAGGACGGCCGGCGATCGTGGTCCGCCCGCTGGAAGCCGACCGTGTAGGTGCGCACCACCGTTCCGTTGGCCGAGGTCACTGTGACGGTGCGGGTGGTGAACCCGGCGGTGGACGACGAGACCGTGTCGCTGCCGGTGCCGACCTTCACCCGGGCGCCGGACTCGGCCGGCACCGCGCCGACCGCCGGGAGCTTCCCGTTCGTCGGCCGGTCCACGACGTACGTCGACACATCCGGGTCGAACCCGTCGATCGGCACGCCCCCGACGGTGATGGCGGAGGCGTCCGCGACGCTCGCCTTCGTCGCGTCGGAGAAGTTGGTCACCGTCACCGAACCATCGGCGTTGACCACCACGTCCGCCGCCATCGCCGCCGCGAGGTTGATCCGCTGCCAGCTCGCCCCGCCCTCGGCGGTGAGGTCGAGCGGGTAGCCGGAGTCGGTCGCGGTCTGCTCCAGGATCTGCGTGCGCTGCTCGGCGGTCAGCTCCGGGAACGCGGTGATCAGCAGCGCCGCCGCGTCGGACGGGGCGTCGAGGGCCCGGCCGGACTGGCCGACCTGGGAGAAGCCGTACGTCAGCCGCTGCGTGTACAGGTCGATGGCCTGGGCCGTGCTCAGCCCGGCGTACGGGTCACCCGCGCACTCGGTGAGCGTGTCGCCGTATCCCTTCGCCTCGCACGCCGCGAGCAGCACGTTCCGCATCTCGGTGTGCGCCTGGGTGAGCAGCTTCTCGAACTCGGGGTCCGCCCACCGGTGCGCGACGGTCGCCTGGGCGGTCATCCGGCCGCCCATCACGTCGAGCGGGTAGTGGAAGCCGAGGACGATCCGGTTGTCGCCGTACTCCGAGGCGCGGGCCAGGATCGACGGGGCCAGCTCCGGCAGCAGCGTGGCGAGGATGGTGCCCGCCTCGAAGCCGCCGTAGGTGTGACCGCTCGGGTACGAACCCTGGCCGGCCAGCCCGCTGTAGCCGCCGTCCTGCGACTCGTAGATCTGCCCGCCGTCACCGACGAACCCGAGCCGCACGTAGGGGCGCGGGTAGTCGTAGTGCTCCTTCGCCGCGTCGTGGGTGTCGAGGTCCTGGGTGACCCGGCCGAACAGCGCGTTCGTCTTCGGCAGGTCGCCGCCGTTGAGGGCGTCGAGGTAGATCTCGCCCAGCCGGGAGCCGAGGCCGTCGGCCATGGTGACGGTGCCGCTGCTGTTCGCGTCCACCTCGGCCCGGTCGACCTGGGCCTGGGTCGCCGCGTTGTTGATACGTACGGTGATCTCGTCGTTCTCCGCGGTGAGCGCGTCGGTCCCGGTGTCGGCGCCGAGGATGTCGGTGCCGAGGCCGTCGATGCCGCTGAGGAGGTTGGTGAAGTAGTCGCTCCCGTCGTCGGTCTGCGGCCAGGAGTCGGACGCGTAGTCCGCGCCGAGGGTGTCGTCGGGGAAGGGGGAGGGTTCGTAGCCGGTGGGGTCGTCGGTGGCGGCCGTGGTCGGGTCGGTGCTGTCGTCCGAGGCACCGGCCAGGTTGACCGCGGTGACGGTGGCGGTGTGCGTCTTCGCTCCGCTCCCGGTCGTGAGCAGGGCCGTGTCCGTGGTGCCGGACACGTACACGGTGGTGCCGTCGTCGAGGGTCACCGTGTAGCCGATGAGCGGGTGTCCGCCGTCACCGGCCGCGTGCCAGGTCACCCGGACCCGCTTGCCGTCGGTGACCACGCCGGTCACGGTCGGTGTCTGGGGCCTGCTGTCGCCGGTGACGACGGGCTGGGTGGCGGCACTGCGGTCCGAACTGCCGACGGCGTTCACCGCGCGGACCCGGGCCGTGTACGACGCCCCGTCCTTCAGGGCGGTGAAGGTGGCGGCCCGGGTCGCCGGGTCGTCGATCCGCACCTGGTGGCCGCCGCTGAGGGTGACCTCGTAGCCGGTGACCGGGGAGCCGCCGTCGTCCTCGGGAGCGGACCAGGCGACCGTCACGCTGCTGCCGGACGCCGTGACCGACACCGCGTCGGGCGCGGTCGGCGCCGTCTTGCGCTGCGTCCGGAGCGCCGAGATCGCGCGGTCGAGGGCCTGGTAGCGGGCGGTCAGGGTCGCGTCGGTCGCCGCGTCGTCCGCGACGGCCGCCTGGGCTGCGGTGCGGGCGGTGGTGAACACCGACCAGGACGCGTCCGTGTACCGGGCGTTGTTCAGTGCCGCCGCGGCGCTGACCAGGTCCTCCAGCTTCAGCCTCGGGAGCGGGACCAGTTGGTTGGCGGCCAGGGTGAGGCTCCGGGTCCGCGTGTCGACCTCCAGCTGCGTCGCGTCGTCGGCGGCGGCGAGCAGGTCACGGGCGGCGGCGAGCTCGCGCTCGTACACCCCGAAGTCGATCGTGCCGTACCGGTCCGCGTCGGCGGCGAGACCCGCGTACTGCTCGATCGCCTTGCCGAGCGCGGTGCTGTCCGTGCCGGCGGGCGTCTCGGCGTGGGCGAAGGTGATCCGGCCCAGGTTGGCGACGTACGGGTGCGCGGAGTCCGCGGTCGTGGTCAGCCGCAGGTGCACCCGGTGGGTGCCGGTGATCCCCTCGGGGAGGGCCAGGCTGGTCGTGCCGCCCGACGACCACGAGCTGCCGGTGACCGGCAGCGGGACGGTCGCGTACGGCGTACCGGGGCTGTCCGCGTCGAAGGAGTCCAGATAGAGCTGGACGGCGGAACCCGTGCCGCAGCGGGCGGAGTTGTTGACGTAGGTGAGGGTGACGGTGTTCTTCGCGGAGGTACCGAAGTCGAGGTCGCCGTAGTCCAGCCAGGCCCCGTCGTAGGTGCCGCCGAGGCTGGTGGCGGCGCCCGCGTCGCTCCAGGTGGCCGTCTCGCTCTTGAGCCCGCCGCCGCTGTTCGCCTGCCAGGCGGTGGCGTCGAAGCCGACCGGGGTGTCGGCGCTGCGGGTCAGGGTGAGGGAGTAGACGTTGGCCACGTACGGCTGGGCGTCGGTCTGGGTGCTGGAGACGAACGTGGCGTACACGTTCTGGACCTCGGTGAAGACGTCCGGGTCCAGCGGTACGGTCGTGGTGGCCACGGTGCCCCAGCCGGAGCCGGTGTAGTCGAGCGGGATGGCGACGGTCCGGTCACCGTCCTTCGTCCCGAGGTGCAGCTCGATGTGCGAGTCCGACGCCGCCCGGGAACTGGGCTTGTCATAGCTGACGGCGACCGTGTCGGCGCCGTCGCCGAGGTCGGTGCCTCGCCACTCGGCCCAGGCGCCGTTGGTGACGTTCTCGAAGATGCCGTTGGACAGCTTGAGCGCGGCCGAACCGTTGCCGGTGGTGGTGGAGTTGGCCGCGGTGAGTGTGGCGAGCGTCGTGGTGGAGCCGGACGACGGGACGTGGTCCGGGGAGAACTGGAACCAGTCGAAGTTCGACACCCACTGCTGGCCGGACGGCGCGTGGAACACGAACGTCACGCCGGAGGCGTCCAGCAGCGCGTCCGGGTCGGTGACGGCCGCCTGGACGGTGGTGTAGTACTGCCAGCCGCCGGTCCCGGGGAGGGAGACGGTGGCGACGACCGGACCGGAGGCGTCCCCGGCGTGCACGTCGACACTGCTCGGTGTCGCGGTCGTGGCCTGCGAGTTGGCGTACCGGACGGAGATGCTCTGCGGGGCGACGCCACCGAAGTCGAGGCCGGAGTAGCGCACCCACGAGCCCTCGGTGACACCGCCGAGGTCGCCGTCCGAGTAGTACGCCTCACTGACCAGGCTCGGGCCTTCCTTCTGGTCGGGGTCCTCCGCCTGGAGGACGGCGTACCCGCCCTCGTCGAGGGTGAGCGCGTCGATCGCCGACCGCAAGGCGTCGTGTGCGGCCATGAGGGTGGACGTGGCCGCGTCGCTGTCCGCGAGGGCGGTCCGGGCCCGTTCGAGCGCCGACCGGAAGACGGTGTGGGAGCCGTCGGAGTAGTTGCCCTCCCGCACCAGGGACGCCTGGCCGGTCAGGTCGCTGAGCGCCTCGCGCTGCACCGCGGCGGCGGAGATGCGCAGGGGGTCGGTCACGGACACACCGGTGCCGGTCACGGAGGAGGCCGGGACCTTGTGGGCGAAGGCCGCGTCCCGGAAGGTGAGGCCGAGGCGGACGTCGGTCTCGGTGCTGCCGGTGAGCGTGAGGGTCGCCGTACGCGTGCCGGTGACCCGGAGGTCGGCCGTCACACCGTCCGGAAGACCCGTGACGGACGCCGCCCCGGACTTGGTGAGGCTGGTGCCCTTGCGGGCGGCGAACGTCGCCTTGCCCGACAGGGTGAGCCGCACGCTGTCGTGCACGGCCCCGGCGGCGTCGGTGTCGACGCTGGCCGGGCGGGCGGCCAGGACGGACGTACCCTTGCCCGGCCCGGTGTCACCGTCGTCGGTGCTCGTGCTCAACGAGTACGCGGGCTCGGTCTTCGCACCCCAGGAGGACGGCTTGGCACCCATCGTGAGGTCGAGGGAGCCGCCCGCGATGACCTGCGAGTAGTCCAGCCAGGTGTTGTCGAACCGCTTGCCGTTGAGGGTGGCGCGCTGCACGTAGTACTTGTGGGCGGACACCCCGTCGGCCTTGACGGTGAACTGGCTGCCGTTGGCATACGTGATCGTCGTGGAGTCGAAGAACGGGCTGCCGATCTGGAACTGGCTGGACCCGGCGGTCACCGGGAACAGTCCCAGCGCGGCGGCGACGAACATGGTCGACATGGTGCCGGCGTCGTTGTCCATGGTCGGCAGGAAGCCGTCCGGGGCGAGTTCGTAGACCTTGGTCTTGACCGGTGGCGTGAACTCACCGCCGGAACTGGGCGCTTCATCGGTCGACCCGGTCGCGATGTACCGGTTCCAGGTCTCGCCGGTGTAGATGGAGCGCACCCACTTCTGCGTCAGGCTCGGCTCACCGACGTAGTTGAAGAGGTAGGGCGCCTGGAGGTCGATCTCGTTGGCGTTGGAGTGCAGCATGGTCGAGCCGTCGTCGGCGTCGGAGTCCTCGCCGAACATGTGCTCGATGGCGGCCCGGCCCGCCTCGGTGCCGCCCATCGCCTCGATGAGGCCGTCCATGTCGTAGGCGTCGTACCAGTTGTACTGCCACAGGGTGCCCTGGTAGAGACCGGCCGCCTCGAACTTCTCGTAGTCGGCGCTCTGCCAGTCGCCGTCGGCCGCGCGCGGGGTCAGCAGGCCGACCTCGGTGCCGTCGGCGGCCGTCCAGGCGGCCGGCTTGACGAGGTTGTCGATGGCCATCGTCGCCTGGGTGCGCAGCTTCGCGGCGTCCGCGTCCTTGCCGAGCGCGTCCGCGATGATCGCCAGCGCCCACTGGTCGTACCCGCGCTGCACGGTCGTACCGGGATCGCCCGCGATGTATCCCTGCCGCAACTGCGTCCCGGTGTAGTACCCGACATACGACTTCAGCGCGGGATACGCCTCGTCCAGCCGGTCGAAGCCGTCATACCCCTTGGACAGCGCGTCGGCGATGACGACGGCCAGCCGTTCCCAGCGCACGGTCGGCACCGAGTGGGTCAGGCTGCTGAGGCTCTTGCCCGCGGTGCGGGCGTCGGCGAACAGGATGACGGCCGACTGCACCATGTCCCGGTAGGTGGCCGGGTCGATGTACGCCTCGACGGAGAACTTGCGGAAGTCGTCCCAGGACGACCAGCCGTCGTAGTACGTGAACCCGTTCGCCTTGTGCACCGCCCCGTCGACACCCCGGTAGGTACCGCTGGTGCTGGTGGCGTTCACCGGCAGCGCGTACATGCGGTACAGGTGGGTGTAGAACTGCTTGGTCAGCGTCGCGTCCGGATCGGCCGTCCTGGACGCCTGTACGGCGACGGCGCCGAGGGTGCTGTTCCAGGCGGCCTTCGCCGCCGCCCGCACCTGCTCGAAGGTGGCGCCCCCGACCTCATTGGCCTGGTCGGTCGCGGCCTGTTCGGCGCTGATCGGGGAGAGGGTGACGCGCAGCTCGATGTCGTCGCCGTCGGCCGGGTCGAAGCCGAGCACCGCGCCGGTGTCGGTGCCGTCCTGCGAGGTCGCGTCAGTCAGCTTGCCGTCGCCGCCCCAGCTCTCCAGGGAGGTCACGGGGACGTTGGTGGTGGCGTGGTAGTACATGCGGTACGAGGCGCCGTTGAACGACCCGGCGATGAGGCCGTCGATCGCGGTGGTGCCGTCCGCGAGCGTCGTCGCGTCCATCGTCGCGCGGGTGCGGCTGGTGAAGTTGTTGGCAAGGTCGAGCACGAGCTGCGGCCGTGCCCCGGCGGGGAAGCGGTACCGCTCCAGCGCCGTGCGCGTCGTCGCCGTCATCTCGGCGTCGATGGTCCCGGCGGGGGCGTCCAGGCCCACCTGGTAGTAGCCGGGCGTCGCGGTCTCGTCGTCGTGGCTGTACGCGTGCGCGTACGTGCTGGTGGCCGGCCGGCTCTCGTACTGCTCGGAGGTCGGCACGACCAGCAGGTCACCGCCGCCACCGGAACCGCCGACGCCGTCCAGGTTCGTGGCGGTGAACCCGGCGATGTGGTCCTCGTCGTAGTCGTACCCCGAGTGGTTGCGGTCCGGCGTGGTCATCGGGTTGACCTTGGCCAGCCCGTGCGGCGCCTGGGCACCCGGCAGGTCGTTGCCGTCGTCACCGGCGGTGGCGACGAAGGGGTCGACCAGCTCCGTGTAGTCCTTGCCACCGGACGACGCCTGCGGAGCCGCTGCAGCCGTACCGGTGACGCCGGACAGGGTGGCGAGACCGAGGGCGCCGGCCAGCAGTGCGGCGGTGCACCTCATGGGTCTTCTACGGCTTTTCGGGCCTGTTTTTGATCTTGTGAACACGGAACCTCTCCAGCATCGCGATATCCACGCACGCTCCGGCTCCGTCGAGACAACGTTGTCACCACTGCCGCCGCCGCGTGCACAGCCTCCGCCATCAGATACGGAGCAGTCGTACAACGGGAAAACATCTCCCGTACAGGGGGTACGCGACGATGGCCTCGGCCGACCTGGTCAGCTCGTGCCGCTTCGTCCACCGTGCGGTGCTGGTACTCGGCATTCCGGTACTGGAAGGGGATGAGGACGACTCCGTCGCGGATCTCGATGGCGTTCCGTTCCGGACCGCGGAGTCGCCGGCCCAGGACGCGGGGCCGTCCATGGCCTTGCCCAGACACAGGGCAGCAGCGCCTCGCTGATCTCCCAGGTAGCCGACGTGGACGCTGAAAGCGCCCGTGGAGGCCCAGTGGTTCATGGCCTCCCGCGGGAGCGGACTCCCCCCCACCAGCGGACGCAGCGTGTCGTCGTCGACGCCGAACCGCTCGCCGCAGCCTTCGAGGACGCGATCGCCGCCGAGCGGCCGTACTCCAGGTCGTCCGGGTGGGCGACGACGGCCAGCGCGCGCCGCCAGTCGCCGGGCATGGGCTCCAGTTGCGTGGTCGTCGGCTCCGTCTTGCCCGCCGGCGCCCCGCCCGGAACTCGGACGCCGGGCCGGTCAGACCTCGTCGCGGGCGAGGGCGAGCAGCCGGTCCAGGACGCGGGGGCCGCCGGCCCGTACGCCGTCGTGCTCGAACTCGTCGGTGACCCAGGTGCGCAGGCCGCGGATCGTGCGGGCGGTGGTCAGCGCGTGGGCGGTGTCGACGTACATGTCGTCGTGGTAGACGGCCGCGGCGGCCGGCACCTCGTTGGCTGCGAGGCGGGCGGGATCGTACAGCGGCGTCCAGTCGGTGCGGGCGGCGAGCAGTTCGGCGGTCTCGCGCAGCGGGCGCAGCGCCGGGTCGCAGTCGAACATCCAGGGGTGGATCGACTCGCCGGTGAACAGGAGCGGTTCGTCGCCGGCCAGGGCCTTGGCGGCGTCGAAGCGCGGGAACTCGGCGCGGACCCGCTCCGCCGACCAGTCGGTGGGGCGCGCGTCCTGGCCGTAGATCGCCTCGTGCACGAGGGCGTAGAGCGGGTGTCCCGCGTAGGAGAGCAGGCCCTGTGCCTGCTCCTGGAACGCGTCGGACAGTTCGTGTCCGCGCGGGGTGCGGACGAAGGCGTCCTCCAGGAGGAAGTGCAGGCGGTGGCTGCCGTCGCCGGCGCCGAGCATGGCGCCGAGGGACTGGAAGGCCTCGACGGTGAGCCGGTAGCCGTTCGGCAGGACGACGTCGTGGGTGAGCAGGTGGTCGGCGATGCGGCGGGCGCGTTCGACGTCCTGCGGGTAGCGGGCGTAGTGGGCGACGACCTTGCGTTCGATGCGGGGGTAGGCGGCCCGGTAGACGTCGTCGGCGTGGGCGTCCAGCGAGGGCAGGCCGCCGGTGATCAGGGCGGTGTTCAGCCCTTCGGGGGCCAGCGACAGGTAGGCGACGGTGCAGAAGCCGCCGAAGCTCTGGCCGAGGACCGCCCACGGGGCGCCGCCGGTGACCTCGGGGCGGATCGCCTCGCAGTCGCGGACGATGGCGTCGGCGCGGAAGTGGGTGAGGTAGTCGGCCTGCTCTGCGGGGCCGCCGCGCAGCGGGAGCGTCTGGCGGTTGGCGGGCGTGGAGGCGCCGGTGCCGCGCTGGTCGAGGAGCAGGACGCGGTACTCCTTCAGGGCGCGGCCGAGCCAGGCGGGGCGCCCGACGAAACGGTTCGCCCCGAAGCCCGGACCGCCCTGGAGGTAGACCAGCCACGGCAGGTCCTGGTGCGCCTTGTCGCGCGCGACGGCCTCACGGGCGTACAGCTCGATCGTCTCGCCGGTGGGGTCGGCGTGGTCGAGGGGCACGGTGAATCGGCGGTCGGTGAGGACGACGCCGGGCTGGCGGTAGCTGACGGTCAACGGGGCTCCCGGGACGGACGGATGCGACGGCCGGATGTCCCGGCCGGGCCCCAGTTCAGCACATGGCCCCGCGGCCGTCGGCCCCGGGATCACGACATCGTGCCGGATGACCGGTCAGCGCGCGGCGAGGCTGGAGCGCCGCACCACCAGCTCGGGCTGGAGCACGACCCGCCGGTGCGTGTGGGCCCGGTCGGTGCCCTGCGATCCCGTCTCCTCCAGGAGCAGTTCGGCGGCCAGGGCGCCCATGGTGACGGCGGGCTGGCGCACGGAGGTGAGCGGCACGGCCGCGGCGGCGGCGAACTCGATGTCGTCGTAGCCGACGATCGCGAGGTCCTCGGGCACGCGGACGCCGGCCGCGTACAGGGCCTGAAGGACGCCGAGCGCGAGCAGGTCGTTGGCGCAGAAGACGGCGGTCGGCCGGTCGACGAGGCCGAGCAGACGGGCCCCGGCGTCCCGGCCCGCGGCGACGTCGAGGCGTTCGGTGGGCAGCTCGCGCAGGGCTTCGGGGGCGAGTCCGGCCTCGGCGAGCGCGTTCAGGGCGCCGGTGCGGCGGTCGCGCACCTGGTGGAGGCCGGGCGGGCCGCTCACGTAGGCGAGGGAACGGTGCCCGGCGTCCACCAGGTGACGTACCGCCAGCGCGCCGCCCGCGACGTCGTCGACGGAGACGGAGCACTCGGTGGCACCCTCGGCGACCCGGTCGACCAGCACGAAGGGGATGTTGTGGCGCCGGAAGCCCTCGATGTTGCGGCCGGTGGCGTCGGCCGGGGTCAGCAGGACGCCGCGGACCCGCTGCTCGGCGAAGAGCGAGAGGTACTCGGCCTCCTCCCCCGCGTTCTGGTCGCTGTTGCAGACCATCACGCCGAGCCCGGCGTCCCGCGCGGCCCGCTCGGCCCCACGGGCGACGTCGACGAAGAACGGGTTGCCCATGTCCAGGACGAGGAGTCCCATGATGCGGCTCCGGCCCGCGCGGAGCTGGCGTGCGGACTCGCTGCGGACGTACCCGAGCCGGTCGATCACGGACAGCACGCGTGCCCGGGTCTCGGTCGCGACGGTGTCGGGGCGGTTGATGACGTTGGAGACCGTGCCCACGGACACTCCGGCGGCGCGGGCGACGTCCTTGATACCCACCGAATGGGCCATCGGGCAGGGACCTCCAGGGTCGGACTACGGAGCGTGCGCCAGGGACACGGGGCGGGCGGGAGACCTTCACATTACCCGCGGCGTACTCCTGCCCCGGACCGCGTGTCCGGACCACCCTGCGCTCCCCCCCGGAGACCGGGACCTTCCGCCCGCTCGACGCGACCGGTCCGAGGAGCCGCGGTACGCGTCGCCCCGTCCTCGGCCTGCGTCGACGACACGCTCCGTCCAGGCACCGGGCACCGGGCACCGGACGCGCGCTGGTCGGACTACGGACCGGACGCGGCGCCGAGGCCGGCTTTCCGGCGGGCAAGGACGCGCGCCGGGAGGGTGGCGCTGGTGCACGGCCGGACCGTGGTGAGGGTGACGCACGATCCGGTCGCCGACTCGGTCCTCCTCCTCGCCGACGGGCGGCTGGCGGGGCGGTCGGACGCCCCGGCCCCCGACGCGGTCGCGGAGCGGCTCGCGCACCTCGGCGACGACGTGCCGACGGGGATGTGAGCGATGTCCGTACCGGCTCTGCGGTCGATCCGGCACCGCCCCGGACGGTTCCTCGCGACGCTGCTGTCCGCCTTCCTGGCCCCCTCCCTTCCGTCGTTCCGTCGTTGCCCCGGTCATCGCCGGCGGGACACGGGCTCCCGGTCTGGTCGGCCTTGGCGTACTCCTTGGCCATGCCTCCGGCGAAGTCGTACACCACGCACTGCTCCTCGCCGACGCCCCAGGCTTCGTGCCCGGGCGAGCAGACGCACACGTCGCCGGGGCCCGCCTCGCTCTCGGTGCCCTCGTCGTCCCTGCGGACGCACACGGCCCTCGACCACGTAGCAGTTGTGGTCGATCATGCAGCTGCCGGTGCCCGCGATGGGCGCCACCGACTCCGACCAGCGCCAGCCCGGTTCGAAGGTGGCGACGGCGACGTCGAGTCCCTCCATGAGCACGGCCTCGATGTGCCCGCGGGGGGGGATCACGCCGCTCGTCCGGCTTGTCGAGCGTCTTCGCCTCGAACATGACGCTCCTCTTTCCCGGCCCCGCCTTCCGTCGTCCGCCCGGCGCCCCGGCGCCGCCGTCCGGGGGGGCGCACGGTGTCAGCGGGTGCCGCCGCACAGGTCGGCGAAGCGGCCGGCGTCCACGTTGCCGCCGGAGAGGATGACGCCGACCCGGCCGGGCAGGGGGCCCGCGCGGCCGGTGAGGAGGGCGGCCAGTCCGGTGGCGCCGCTCGGTTCGAGGACGGTCTTCAGCCGCTCGAAGGCGAACCGCATCGCGTCCCGGATCTCGTCGTCACGGACCAGCACGACCTCGTCGAGCAACCGGCGGTTGAGGGAGAAGGTCAGTTCGCCCGGCGTGTGCAGGGCCTGGCCGTCGGCGATGGTGCGCGGGACCGGTACGGTGACGCGCCGGCCCGCCTCCAGGGATCGCTTGGTGTCGTCGCCGGCCTCCGGCTCGACGCCGATCACCCGGGTGCCGGCGTGCAGGCCCTTGACCACGGTGGCGCTCCCGGCGATCAGTCCGCCGCCGCCGACCGGTGCGATCAGCGCGTCCAGCCGCCCCGTCTCCCCGACGAGTTCGAGGGCGGCCGTGCCCTGTCCGGCGATGACGTGCGGGTGTTCGTAGGGCGGGATCAGGCTCAGCCCCCGTTCCGCGGCCAGGGCCTCGGCGACGGCGACGCGGTCGCCGGTGTAGCGGTCGTAGGTGACGATCTCGGCACCGTACCCGGCGGTGGCCGCGCGCTTGGAGGGCGGCGCGTCCTCGGGCATGACGATCACGGCGGTGGTGCCCAGCTCGCGCGCGGCGAGGGCGACCGCCTGGGCGTGGTTCCCGGAGGAGTAGGCGGCGATGCCCCGGGACAGCTGCTCCGGGGTGAGCCGCGAGGCCGCGTTGTAGGCGCCGCGGAACTTGAAGGCCCCCACCCGCTGGAGGTTCTCGCACTTGAGGAAGACCTCGGCGCCGGCCAGGGCGTCCAGGGTGCGCGAGCGCATGACCGGGGTGCGGTGGGCGACGCCTTCGAGGCGGGCGGCGGCGGAACGGACGTCGTCGAGGGTGACCGGCGGGGTGGTGGTCGTCACGCGTGTCCTCAGGGGGAGTCGGCGGCCGGGCCGGGCTCGGCACGGGCCTGGGCGAGGTAGTGGTAGGCGGAGGCCCGGGAGATGCCGAGCCGGGCGGCGACCTGCTCGACCGAGCGGCGTACGGCGAACACGCCGCGTCCGTCGAGGTCGCGGAAGAAGGCCAGGCGCTGGGCGCGGTCCAGTGCCGTCCAGCTCCGGTCCCGGCGCAGCGGGTGGGCGTCCACGATGGCGTCGACCACCTGGTCGATGTCGTCGCCGAAGGTGGTCGCCGGCGGGTCGGCGGACGCGCCCGCGGCTCCGGCGAGGGCTCCGAGCAGGGCCTGGGCCCGGCCGACGGCGGTGACGTCCAGGTTGACGCACAGGGCTCCGAAGACGGCGCCCGTGGAGTCGCGCAGGACCATGGTGGAGGACTTCAGCAGGGTGCCGTCGTGCGTCCGCGTGACGTGGTTCAGCTCGTCCCGCGCCTCGTCGCCGCGGGCCGGCACCCGCATGCCGATCTCGCTCATCGCCCCGCCCACCGTCCGCCCGGTCACCGAGCCGGCGACGGCCACGACCGATCGTTCCGGGCGCCGGTAGTCGTGCAGGACCACCTCGCAGACCGGGCCGAACGTCGCCGCGATGCCGTCGACGACGGGGCGCAACGCGGCGAGGACGGCATCGCGTTCGGCGTCCGGGGCCGTTCCGTGCACGAGGTGCCTCTCCGCTCGACGCCCGAGGAGGCCGAGACTACACGTCCATGGGCTGGACTGACAGTCCAACCGATGCCCGTCCGGTCGGCTCCATGTCCGGCCGGGGCGTGCGCCACCACTCCACGTCCGGCCGGGGCGTGCGCCACCGTGACACCGACCGGCACCGCCTCCACGACCCGTCCGGCCGCGCGCCGAAGGAGTGCACGGCCCGGCGGCCGGGACGCCCCTGCCGGGGTGGACCCGGCCCGAGGACACCGGGCGTTCCGGTGGACCGGCACGGCCCCGCCGGGTGGCACCGCCCGGGACTCACCGTCACCGCGGTCCCCTCGCCGCGCCGCCGCGTCTGACACCCTCGCGGCACCCTCCTCACCGCCCAGCCCCTCACCCGGAGGTCGACCCGCTCATGCCCCAGGACGCCAGGTCCCCGCAGAAGCTGCGCAGCGACCGCGCCTCGCTCCCCCACAAGGTCCGGTACGCGCTGCGCCACCCCGACCGCGTCGGCCCCCATGTCCTGCGGGCCGGCCGGGACGCGTGGCTGCGGCTCAGGCACCCGCGCCACGTCGACTACTACCGGGCGGTGATGGCGTCCGACACCCGCCGCGACCCGGAGGCCGCGGTCGGCAGCCGGACCCACGACCGCTGGCTGGCGCTCGGGCGGATGCAGTTCGACTACCTGGTCGAGCACGGCCTGCGCCCCGAGCACCGCATGCTCGACATCGGCTGCGGCAACCTGCGCGGCGGCTGGCGGTTCATCGACCACCTCGACACCGCCCACTACTACGGCATCGACATCTCGCCGGACATCCTGATCGCCGCGAAGAGGACCCTCACCGAGCGGGGCCTCCAGGCGAAGCTGCCCCACCTGACCCTCGTCGGGGACCTCGGGCTGGACTTCCTGCCCGGCGGCCACTTCGACGTGGTCCACGCGCACAGCGTCTTCTCGCACTCGCCGCCGAGCGTGATCGACGAGTGCCTCGCGCACGTCGGCCGCGTCCTGACCGACACCGGGTTCTTCGACTTCACCTTCGACCGCACGGAGAACACGGAGCACCAGGTGCTCGGGGAGGACTTCTACTACCGCACCGACACGCTCCTCACGCTGGCCGCCCAGCACAACCTGCACGCCCGCTTCATGGCGGACTGGGAGCGCCGGCCGCACGGCCAGTCGAAGATCCGCGTCAGCCGCTCGCCGCTGCCGTCGTAGGCGGCGGGCCGCGACACCCCGGGCGCCGGACCGTCCGTCCGGCCCCGACGGGCGCGGGTCGGCACATCCGCGTACGTCCTCCTGTGTGATCGCTCCGCAAGTCCTGACAGTTTCTCCCGTTTTGTCTGCTTAGCATGCGGGGTCCGCGCATCGCGGGTCGGCGCCACAGCGCGACGGGGCCCCGGCACGGACCGCGCACACCGGACCGCCCCCGGGGGCACGTACCCGTGCCGGCGTGCGTGGGGCGACCGCCCGGGGCCCACCCGGCCCCCGTGCCGCTCGTCCATGGACCGCCCGCCCCGTACGAGAGGACACCAGATGGCGCCCACGGGCCGTCACAGCGCACTGGCCGAGCACGCCTTCTCCCCGCACGACGCCGTGATGGGCGCCGCCGCCCGGCACCTCGGCCGCAGGCGCTTCCTCACCGTCACCGCGGCCGCCGCCGCGCTCGCCTTCTCCACCAACCTGCCGGCCCGCGGCGCGGTCGCCGCTCCCCAGCTCGACGCGGCCCGCATCACCAAGGACCCGTTCACGCTCGGTGTGGCCTCCGGCGATCCGCTGCCGGACTCGGTGCTGCTGTGGACCAGGCTGGCGCCCGAACCGTTCCTGGAGGGCGGCGGGATGGGCACGGAGCGGGTCACCGTCGAGTGGGAGGTGGCCCTCGACGAGTACTTCGCGGCCGTACTGCTCCGGGGCACCGCCGAGGCCCACGCCGAGTACAGCCACAGCGTGCACGTGGACGTCAAGGGACTGACACCGGGCACGGTGTACTACTACCGCTTCCGCACCGGTGCCTGGCTCAGCCCGGCGGGCCGCACCCGCACCGCGCCCGCGGCGGGCAGCGCCCCGTCGAGCCTCACCCTGGGGGCCGTCGCCTGCCAGGCCTACCAGGACGGTTACTACACCGTGCTCCGGCACCTCGCCGAGGACGACGTCGACGTGGTCTTCCACCTCGGCGACTACCTCTACGAGTACGCGGTGAACCCGGCCGGCGGGGAACGCCGCTACACCGATGTCGTGCTGCCCGACGTCTTCAACCGCGAGACCATGACCCTCGCGGACTACCGGCTGCGCTACTCGCTCTACAAAAGCGACGAGGACCTCAAGGCGGCGCACGCCGCGCACCCCTTCGTGGTCACCTGGGACGACCACGAGACCGAGAACAACTACGCCGGCAGCATCCCCGAGAACGCCATCCCGCCCGAGCAGTTCCTGTTGCGGCGGGCGGCCGCCTACCGCGCGTACTGGGAGAACCAGCCACTGCGCGCCGCCCAGCTCCCCCAGGGCCCCGACGCGCAGCTCTACCGCCGGCTGCACTGGGGCACGCTGGCCCAGTTCGACATCCTCGACACCCGCCAGTACCGCTCCGACCAGGCCTACGACGACCGGCCGCACCCGCCCGGGCCGGAGACGGACGACCCGGCGCGCACGCTCATCGGCACCGCGCAGGAGCAGTGGCTGCTCAGCGGCTGGCAGAGTTCGACCGCGCTGTGGAACGTGATGCCCCAGCAGGTCTGCTTCTCGCAGCGCAAGTTCGACGTGACCGCCGACGCCGCGCTCTCCATGGACGCCTGGGACGGCTACCGCGCCTCCCGCGACCGGGTCGTCGCCGGGGCGAAGGCGGCGGGGGTCGACAACTGGCTGATCCTCACCGGCGACGTACACGTGGGCTACGCCCTCGACGTCAAGGAGAACTTCGACGACCCGGCGTCCGCGACCGTCGGCACCGAGGTGACCTGCACGTCCGTTGCCAGCGGCCGGGACGGGGTCGAGCAGCCCGCCAACTGGGACCTGTACATGCGGGCCAACCCGCACATGAAGTTCTACAACGCCAAGCGCGGCTACGTCCGGGCCGAACTGGACCGTCAGTCGACCCGTCTCGACTTCCGGACCGTCTCCGCCATCAGCACGCCCGGCGCCCCCATCACCACGGCGGCGTCCTTCGTCACCGAGGCCGGCGCGCCGGGTCTGAAGCCGGCCTGAACGCGGCCCGCGCGCGTCCGCGTACTGCACTTGGCACCCACCGCGACCCCCATAGCGCGAAAGACGCCCGGATCCGGCATCGCCGCGGATCTCTGCGGCAAGGACTGTGATTTCGCCGCAGTCGCACCGTGACCGACGGTCACTCACCGATCCCGCTGTCTGATCCCGCTGTCTGATCCCGCTGTTCCGCACAGCCCCTGAAGGAGGCACATCGTATGGTCGCCGGACATGCCGCGCGCAGCCGCCGCGCCGCCCTGACCGCGCTCGGCACCCTGGTCCTGACCGCACTCCCCGCGGCCGCCTCGGCCGCACCGCCCCCCGCTCCGGGGCCGCAGCCCGGCGCCGCCCGGACGCTCGGCGCCGACGGGCCGTCGGCGCAGGTGCTGCGCGCGATGGAGCGCGACCTGCGGCTGACCCCGGGCCAGGCGTCGGCCCGGCTGGTCAACGAGGCGGAGGCGGGGACCCGCGCGGGCATGCTGCGCAACACGCTGGGAGACCGCTTCGCCGGCGCCTGGGTGAGCGGCGCGACCTCCTCCGAACTGACCGTCGCCACCACCGACGCCGCCGACACCGCCGCCATCGAGGCCCAGGGCGCCAAGGCCGCGGTCGTGGCGAGGGGACTGGGTGAGCTGCGGGCGGTCAAGGAGAAGCTGGACACCGCCGCCGTCCGCACCCAGACCCCGCGGACGCCCGTCTGGTACGTCGACGTGAAGGCCAACCGGGTCGTGGTACAGGCCACCAGCGAGCAGGCCGCGGCGGCCTTCGCCGAGGCCGCCGGGGTCGAGAGCCAGGACATCGGCGTCAGGGTCTCGGTGCACCGGCCGCGGGTGCTGGCGGACCTCGTCGGCGGCGAGGCCTACTACATCGACGGACGGGCCCGCTGCTCCATCGGGTTCTCCGTCACCAAGGACCAGCAGCAGGGCTTCGCGACGGCCGGGCACTGCGGCGGCCCGGGCGCGAAGACCACCGGGTTCAACGAAGCGGACCAGGGCACGTTCCAGGCGTCGGTGTTCCCGGGCAAGGACATGGCCTGGGTGGGTGTCAACGCGGACTGGACCGCCACCCCGGACGTCCAGGCGCAGGATGACCAGAAGGTGCAGGTCGCCGGGTCGGTGGAGGCGCTCGTGGGCGCGTCGGTGTGCCGTTCCGGTTCCACCACCGGATGGCACTGCGGCACGGTCCAGCAGCACGACACGAGCGTCAGCTACGCGGAGGGCACCGTCGACGGGCTGACCGAGACGACGGTGTGCGCGGAACCCGGCGACTCGGGCGGTCCCTTCGTCGCGGGCGCCCAGGCGCAGGGCACCACGTCCGGCGGCTCCGGGGACTGCACGAACGGCGGGACCACCTTCTACCAGCCGATCAACCCGCTGCTGAGCGACTTCGGCCTCACCCTGAGGACCACCTCCGGCGAGTCCGCGACGCCGGCCCCGCAGGACAACGCGGCGGCGGACGCGTGGGCCGCGGGCCGGGTCTACGAGACCGGGGCCACGGTGTCCCACTCGGGCCTGCGGTACCGCTGCCTGCAGAACCACCAGGCGCAGGGCGTCTGGTCGCCCGAGAACACGCCGGCCCTGTGGCAGCGTGTGTGACGGGCGGTGAACCGCCGTACGGCACTCGGCGCGGGGGTCTCCGCTTCACGCGGCGGCCCCCGCGTCCGTACGTGTCCCCACCGCCGCGCGCTCCGTCCGTCCCCACCCCCGTCCGCCCCCGGCTTCCTCTGCCCACCCCCGTCTGCCCCGCCTATCCCTTCTACCCCCTCTGCCCCCTCTGCCCCCTCTGCCCCCGTATGAGGAATGCGCCTGTCCCCGTCTATCCCCCCATGAGGAACGCGTAGGCGGTGGCGATGAACGGGTCGCGGGCGCGGAACCGCCGGGTGCACACCGCGGCCAGGGCCGTGCCGGTGTCGGGCCGGAAGCCCAGGAACGCCTGCTGGCCCAGGGTGGCACCGCTGTGGAAGTACATCGGCCCGCCGTCCGCGGGGTGCCGGAACCAGCCCATCGTGTGCACGTGCCGGTGTCCCGGCCCGCGCCTGAGCACCGGCACCCGTACCGCCCGCAGCGCGCCCGCCACCGGTGAGGCCGCCGGGTCGAGGTGGGCTTCGAGGAAGGCGAGGAGGTCGTGCGGACCGGAGCGGACGGCGCCGGCCGCCTGGAAGCCTCCGGCGTCGAAGGGGGGCACAGGGGTGCGGCCGTCCTTGCGGTGTCCGGTGGCGTCGGTCTTGGTGTCCTCGGCGCGCAGGGCCGTGTTGCCCAGGCCGAGCGGGCGCAGCACGTGTCCGCCGAGCAGGTCCTCCCATGCGGTGCCGGTGGCCGCGGCGACGGCGTGGCCGAGGACGGAGACGCCGTAGTTGGAGTAGTGCCAGCGGGTTCCGGGGCGGTGCCTGGGACGGTGGCGCAGGAACGCGTCGGTCAACCGCTCGGCCGGGTAGCGGGCGTAGGGGTTGGTGCGCCATGCGGGCAGGGCGCGGGGGACGAAGTCGGGGGGCAGGGCGGGCAGTCCCGACGTGTGGGTGACGAGGTGGGCGAGCGTCGCGGGGTCCGGTCCGGCCGGCCGGTCCGGGTCCAGGCAGGTGGCCGCCGGTTCACCTCCGGTGAGCGTGCCGCTCCGGATCAGCCGGGCCAGCAGCAGTCCGGTGAACGTCTTGGAGGCCGACCCGATCTCGTAGCGCAGGTCCTCGCGGGGGACGGCGGGGGGCGGGGCGGTGCCTCCGGCGTGCACGGTGCGCCGGCCGTGCCGGGAGACGGCGAAGACGACGTCGGGCGCGTCGGAGGCGGCGACGGCTTCGGCGAGCCGCTCGCGCAGGGCCGCCTCGTCGCCGGGCCCGTCGCCGCCGGCCCCCGGGGTTCCGGGGTGCGGAAGCCGCGCCGGGGCGGCCTCGTCGTCGGCGGGGTCGCCGGGCCAGGGCGTGGCACGGCCCGTCATGAGGCGGAATGCGCCAGCTCGGAGAGGGCGCGGGAGGTGGCCAGCACGGAGGCGAACGCGGCGACCAGCGTGGGGTGGTAGATCATGTCGAACACGGTGTCGGGGTCCCCCTCGGGCATCGTCCGCACGGCGGGCATGGCGCCGTCGGGCTGCTGCGCGGCGGCGAAGCCCTGCCAGGCGGCCTCGTCGAGGGTGGGCCGGGGCAGGCAGGCGTCGACGACGAGGAGTTCACCGAGCAGGTCCCAGCGTTCGAGGTCCAGCCAGTCGTCGATCCAGACCGGGAGCCAGGTGGCGAGGTAGTCGGCGACGGGGGCCGGCAGGCCGTCGGGGTTCTCGCCCCAGTCGGTGAGGTGGAAGACGGTGTGGGTGACGTCGTAGGCGGTGTGGCCCTCGACCGTCCACGGTTCGGGGGTGCCGGCCAGCCAGGTGGTGCCCACCAGGTCGGCCTCGGGCGGCCGGGCCGGCAGGCCGAAGCGGCGCTGGAAGGCGGACAGTCCCAGGCGCCGGGTGGGCGTCACCGGGAACCGGGTCCAGCTGTCGAGCCGGTGGTTGAGCAGCGTGGCCCGCTCCACCTCGGGCTGGCTGTAGCCCAGTTCCCTGAACGGCAGGTACACCTCGAAGGGGACCGGCGAGAAGGGTTCGATGCGCTGTCCGCGCACCAGCATGAGCCCTCCGTCGAGGGTGTCCCGCCAGGTGTGGTCGAGCAGTTGCCGGGCCAGTTGGGCCTGGCGGGAGCCGGCGACGCCTTCGCGGAAGAGCACCTTGCAGATGAGGGCGAGTTCGCCGATCGGCTTGAAGCGTTCCAGGAAGCCGATCTCGGGGTCCACGTCCTGCTCCAGCCGGAAGCCGTCGCGGTGGGTCCAGAGCCACTCCAGGGCGCCGACGCCGACGCGGTGGATCAGGCGGGTGTCCGTCATCCCGGCACTCCTTGTCCGGCGTGGTCCACGTCCCTGAGCCGTGCGGTGGTGAGCGCCGCCGCGAAGACGGCCATCAGGGTGGAGTGGTAGCAGTCGGTGAAGGCGTAGGGGTCCTGGCCGGCGGCGGCTCCGGCCGCGGCCCCGGCGGCGTCCTGGGTGACGTCCTGGGTGGCGCCCTCCTCCGGGATCGCCCCGGACGGGTGCTGCGCCGCCGCGACCCGCTGCCAGGCGTCCTCCAGCACGGTCCGCTCGGGTGGGTGCGGCAGGCTCGCCGCCACCGCCAGCAGCTCGCAGCTCAGGTCCCACATCCTGGCCTCCAGGCAGGTGTCGAGCCAGGGCGGCAGCCAGTGCAGCAGGTAGTCCGCCAGGTCCGGGAGCATCCCCTCGGGCGTGCGTCCCCACTCGGTGAGGTGGAACACGACGTGGGTCAGCGCGTAACCGGCCGCGCGCTCGAAAGTCCACGGTTCCGGCAGGCCGCCCAGCCAGGTGCGGCCCAGGGCCTGCGGTACCCGGCCGTGCGGGCGGAGGCCGCTGCGCCGCTCGGCCTCTACGACCCCGAGCCGCCGCGTGGGGTACTGCTCGGTCAGCCGCCAGCCGCGGGTCCGGGCCACCACGGCGGCGGACGCCTCGTAGCCGGCGTGCCGGTGACCGGCCGAGGCGAAGGCCGCGTACACCTCCAGCGGGTAGGTGGCGAACGGCTCCAGCGACTGCATCAGCGGGAACAGTTCACCCCGGTGGGTCTGCTGCCAGGCGAAGTCCAGCAGTTCGGTGACCCGGACGTGGACCGGGTCCGACGGCGCGGTGCACGCCGACACGGAGGCGCAGACCTGGGCCAGCTCGCCCAGGGGTTTCCAGGTGCGGTTCACCTGGCCGTCGGCGGCCAGCGCGTCGTCGCCGAGCGTGAAGCCGTCGCGGTGCGCGGTCACCCAGTCCAGGGCGGCCTCCTCCACCCGCCGGACGCTCACAGCGGCACTCCGGCCGGCATCAGCCGCGCGGCCTCGAGCTGGAGGGTGACCCGGGGGTCGCTGCCGCCCATGAGCCGTACGAAGTCGAGTCCGGTCTCCAGGCCGAGGCTGTCGGGCACCCCGTCCAGGAGGGTGAGCCAGCGTCCGGCTCCGGCCGCCTGCCGCCAGTCACGGCGGCGTACCGCCCGTACGAAGCCGCGGGCGACGTCCACCGGCCGGTTGCGGGCCGCGCGGGTGACCGCGCATTCCTCGCCGGGCAGCGCGAGGGGGGCGAGTACGGCGAGCTGGTGGGTCAGAACCTGCCAGCCGGCGTCGTCGAGCCAGCCGGCGTCGGGTTCCGCACCGGGGTCGCCGTCCGGCGGGGCGTCCAGCGGCCGTTCGATCCGGCGCAGGGCACGGGCCATGGCCCAGTGGCTCCATACGACGGTGGGGGCCGCGTCGGCGCGCGGCGGGTGGGCCGCCACCGCGTCCTTGAACACGGCGAGTTGCCCGGGGTCGGGCGGAACGCGCAGAAGGGCGGTGGGCAGCAGGGTGTCGGCGCCCAGCACGCGCATCGCCGCACGCGCCACGCCTTCGCCCGCACCGCCGCCCGCCAGGGTGCCCCCCGCTCGCGCGTGGTCTCCGCTCCGAAGAGCGGAGACCACGTCGGAAGCGAGGTCCAGCACCGTTCCCTCAAGAAGGGTTGACGTGCTCGACTGCTCCATCTCGCTGCTCCCGTCGACCCGTCAGCCCTTCTTCGGGCGCGGGGTCGGCGGCGAAAGCAGCAGGCTCGTACCTCCGGACTGGAGGGCGAGCGCGGCGCACTCGCGGCTGTCGCGGAAGACTCCGTCGGGCTCGGCGGGGTCGAGTGCCGCTTCGATGTCGATGTTCTCGGTGCGGATGACTTCCTCGAGCACCTTGTCCTTGGAAGGCATGTCCATCTCCCTCTGGTAGCCGAACACCTTCACCACCACAGGTGTCCGGTAGGCCACAAAGCATGCCTCTCTTCTCAAAATTCTCAGAAGGTAACTTCTTCAACAAATCGGACATGTGTCGGGTGGGGGCCCGTGCGCGGCGCCGTGCACGCCCTGCTTCGCCCCGGCGGCGCGGGGTGGGAGGCCGTCAGGCCCCGCGGTCAGGCCCCGCCTTCCTCTCCCGGGACCACGGTGAGCAGGTCGTCGCGGCCGGCCAGGGTCTCCAGGGACAGGGTGCGGTAGCCGGCCCGGTCGAACAGGACGGTGATGCGGTCGCCGTCCTCGCTCAGCACCGTGCCCTCGCCCCACTCGGCGTGCCGCACCTGGGTGCCGGCCCGGTAGGCGGAGGCGGTGGGGTGGGCAGGCGCCGGGGGCCGCTTCTCCGTCTCCGGCGCCCCGGTCCGCTCCGGCCCGGCCTCGCGCGCCTCGCACACGTCGCAGGCGCCGCACGGGGGCTCGTACTCCTCGCCGAAGTAGCCGAGCAGGAAGCGGCGCCGGCAGCCGGTGGTCTCGGCGTACGCACGGGCCATGTCGACCCGGGTCCGGTCGGTCCGCCGGTGGGCGTCGGCCGCGTCCTCGGCCAGGTCCGCCGCCGCGTCGGGCGGCGTGCCGGGGTCCGGGCGGACGCCTCCGTCCTCCCCCGTGGCGACGGCGCCGGACTCCTCCAGCAGGTTCACCGCCGCGGTGACGCGGTTGCGGGACAGTCCGGTGGCCCGGCGCAGCTCGTCCACGCCCGCGGGGTCGGTCGCGTGGTCGTGCACGGCGTCGGCGACCTCGGACAGCGCGCCGCGGCCGGGGGCGCGAGCGGCGAAGTACGCCTGCATGCCGGTGTCTTCGGGCCGGTAGTGGAGGACGGCGAGGGCCGGACCGCCGTCCCGGCCGCAGCGGCCGATCTCCTGGTAGTAGGCGTCCGGCGAGCCCGGCAGCGCGGCGTGCAGCACGAACCGTACGTCCTCCTTGTCGATGCCCATTCCGAACGCGGAGGTCGCCACGACGACATCGGCGTCCCCGGCGAGGAAGGCGTCGTGGACGCGGGTCCGTTCGGCTGCGCGCAGCCCGGCGTGGTACGCCTCGGCGGCCAGTCCCAGGCCGGCCAGCTCTTCGGCGTAGTACTCGGTGTCCTTGCGGGTGGCCGCGTACACGATGCCGGGTTTCGGCTCGGCCGCGGCCCGCTCGACGAGTGCGCGGCGCCGGTCCTCCTCGTCGCGGAAGCGGCGGACCTCCAGCCGGATGTTGGGGCGGTCGAAACTCGTCACCGTCACCCGGGGGCGGTCCATGCCGAGGCGTTCGGCGATCTCCCTGCGCACCGGCGGGGCCGCCGTCGCGGTGAGGGCGAGCACCGGGGGCCGGCCCACGCGCCGTACGCCCTGCTCCAGTCGGAGGTAGTCGGGGCGGAAGTCGTGGCCCCAGGAGGCGACGCACTGGGCCTCGTCGACGACGAAGAGGGCGGGCCGGGCGTCGGCCAGCCGTGCCACGACCTCGTCCTTGGCCAGCTGCTCCGGCGACAGGTACAGGAAGCGGGCGTCGCCCCGGCGCACCGCGTCCCAGGCGGCCTCGGTGCGGGCGGCGGTGAGGTCGGAGTTGACCGCCACGGCGCCCGGGGTGCGGGCACCGTCGGGCAGGCCGGCGATCTGGTCCCGCTGGAGGGCGAGCAGCGGGGAGACGATCACCACCGGTCCGGACAGCAGGGTGCCGGGGACCTGGTAGACAGCCGACTTGCCGGAGCCGGTCGGCATGACGACGAGGGTGTCCCGGCCGTCCAGTACCGCCTCCATCGCCTCCAGCTGCTCGGGCAGGAGGCTGTCCCAGCCGAACACCTCGGCGGCGGTACGGCGCAGGCGCGCGGCCCGCCGTTCCGCGCCCGACAACCTCTGACCGCCCATCGTCGCTCCCTCGCTCGCCGGTTCCCGGTTCGGACGCGACGGTGCAGGTCGCGCCGTGGCCCGGGTACCCGGGCAGGTCGGCGGGAACCGGTGCCGGGCGGCCGTTCGCCCCTGCGCCCCGCGCGCAGTCACCTGCGGCGGAGCCGCCACACGTTGTCCTCGCGCCGGCCCTCGACGCCCTCGGGCGAGGTGCTCGGCCGGCGGACGGTCTCCTTGGTCTCGACGGTCCACTCGCCTTCCGGCAGGGCGAGTTCGGCGAGGATGCCGTCCAGGGTGGGGAAGACCGCGTCGAACGGCGGCTCGGTCTGCCAGGTGGGCCAGCCCGCGTGCAGGACGATCAGCAGGGTGCCGCCGTCGGTCACCGCCCGTGCGGCGCCGCGCAGGACCGTCTGCCGGTCGAGCGCGACCGGGGACTGCAGGAACTGGGCGCTCACCAGATCGAAGGTCCCCTCGGGGAACGTCCGGCCCAGTTCGTGGCGCTCCCAGGCGACCCGGTCGCCGACCCCGGCGTCGGCGGCCTGAGCGGCGGCACGTTCGAGTGCGGTGGCGGAGATGTCCACTCCGGTGACCCGCCAGCCGCGCGACGCCAGCCACAGGGCGTCCGCCCCCTCGCCGCAGCCCAGGTCGAGCGCGGTGCCGGGGGCGAGGCCGCTCGCCTCCCGGACCAGCAGCTCGTTGGGGCGGCCGCTCCAGACGCGGTCGGTGTCGCGGTAACGGGCCTCCCAGAACTCCGCGGGAGCCTGTGCGGGAGTGTCGGTCATGGTTCCTCCGGAGTGACGGACGGGTCGGCTGTCCGGCGGAATGCGCGAGGTCGGCGGCCCGCCTCCGTGCAGATTGCACCCGTGGAGGCCGGGACCGCGAGAAATGTTGCCGGTGCGGCAACCACGGAGGACGGCGGGCGGGAGGCCCGTGCGCCGGTACGCCCGGCCCCCGGTGGTCAGCCCGGGGCGAAGCCGGCGTCCTGGGCGTCGCCGCGCATCCACACGGCCCGCGTGTAGGGGATGGCGATGGCCGCCTCGTCCAGGGCCTCCTTGACCCGGCGCCGCAGTTCGCGGGTGACGCCCCACTGCTGGAGCGGCACGGTCCGGACCGCGACGCGCACGGTGACCCCGTCGGCGTCCAGCACCTGCACGCCCCACACCGAGACCTCTTCGAGCAGGAGGTCTGCGTAGCCGGGGTCCTCGCTGAGGGTGCGGCCGGTCTCCTCGAGCACGCGGTAGACCCGGTGCAGGTCCGCGTCGTAGGTCACGGGGACGTCCGGGACCGCGCGGGCCCACTCCTGGCTGTCGTTGCGGACCCGCAGGATCTCGCCGTTGGGGATGTGCCACAGGCCGCCGTTGAGGTCGCGTACGTGCGTCAGCCGCAGGCCCACCTGTTCCACTTCCCCGACGGCCTCGCCGAGGTCGACGAAGTCGCCGACGCCGTACTGGTCCTCGATCATGACGAGCAGGCCGGACAGGTAGTCGGCGACCAGGCTCTGCGCCCCGAAACCGATCGCCGGACCGACCACCCCGGCGCCGGCCAGCAGCGGGCCGAGGGCGATGCCGACCTGATCGAGCACCATGGCCACGCCGACCTGAACAGCACGATGGTCACGGCGCTGCTGAGCACCGAACCGATCGTGCGGGCCCGCTGCTCGCGGCGCCGGCGTGCCCGGGACCGGTCGCGGTGCAGGACGGCGGCTCCGCGGCCCGCTCGTCGGGGACGGCTGTGTTCGGACTCACCCGCCGGGGGCTCCAGCACCCGCTGGACGACCCGGGTGATGGCCCGCTTGGCCAGCGCGCGCACCACCGGCAGGATCACGACGATGAGCGCGATGCGCAGGGGTGTCCCGATCAGTACCGCCGTGTGGTCGCCGAACCAGTCCGACCACGAGGCCGCCAACTGCGGATTCTCGGTGGGGCCGGGGCGTGGGGAGGTGAGCGACATCGGCTCGGAATGCCGCGTTCCTCGGGGTGACGTGTCTGCCGTCGGGTCCGCCTACCCGCGGACGGCTCGACCATGACGCACGGCACACCTCACCCTCTTCGTGAGGTTCACACCTCTCACGGCCTTTGTCTCGTTTGTCCGACGGTTGCGGCATCTTCACTCGGTACCGGGCCATCACGGGTGCCGTCCCGGGCACCCGGAAGAGGACATCCACAGCGGAGGGGGACCTCGGGCGTGGTCATCGTTGCCGTCCTACTGCTGCCCGGAATGGGGCTGCTGTTGTTCACCATGACGTACCTGGAGGACCGGCTCTTCGGCGACACGGGCTCGGCCCGGCACGCCCGGAGCCGGCATCTGCGGCTGATCCCGGGCGGTGGAACCGGGGCCTCGCCGGCCCCACGCCCGGAATCGGCCGGACACCGGACACCCAGTCACCGGACACCCGGGCACCGGTCAGCCGGACGCGGGCCGGCCGACCGGGACGCCGCCTGAGGCGGAGCCGGCCCGCACGGGCCCCGGGGCCGCCCGCGGACGTCCCCGCCGGCGCTCGGGCCGCCAGGTGGCCACCAGGGCCGCGGCCAGCAGGAGTTCGGCGACGTCCCCGGCGTAGTACATGATCTCCGCGCCCTGCCGCACCTGGTCGACGGGGGCGTGGATGTGGATGAGGAACCCGCCGTACATCGCCTGGGCGATCAGGGCGTGGGCGGCGATCGCGACGCCCAGGTACACCAGTCTGGCCGGTACCCCGGGCCGCGCGGGTGCCGGGTCGGGGCCGGCGACGGCGTACGCGAAGAGGCATCCGGAGGCCAGGAAGTGGGCGTTCATCAGCCAGTGCCCCGCGGGGTGGCCCATCGCCGTGTCGTACAGCGGCGTGCAGTACAGCAGGCCCAGGGTGCCGGTGCTCAGCGCGAGCGCCACCGCGGGGTGGGCGAGCAGGCGCGCGGGGCGGCTGTGCAGCAGTGCGGTCACGCGGCGGGCGCCGGAGGGCGGCAGGGCGCGGAGCGCCAGGGTGACCGGAGCGGCCAGCACCAGTGCCGTCGGGGCGTACATGCCGGTCAGCATGTGCTGGGCCATGTGCCCCCGGAAGTCGGTGTGCGCGGCCGGCCCCAGCGGGGGCAGCAGGGCGACGGCCACCACCGCCAGCCCGCCGACGAAGGACACCGTCCGCCATGTGCTCCACCCCTGGGCGGGATTGCGGCGCCTGGCCCGGCGTACGGCGAGCAGGTAACCGCCGGCCGCGACCAGGAGAAGGGCGAGGACCAGTAGGGTGGGCGCCGCCTCCAGTGGGCCCTCGGCGCTGCCCGGAGCGTCGTGGTGTCCGGGGTGGGCGCCGTCCCGTGTCCCCCGGTGCGTGCCGTGACGCGGGTCCAGTGGTGAGGCGAGGTCTGCGTCGTCCATCAGGCACGGCCCCCGGCGCGCCCGGGTCCGCGGGGGGCCTCGGGGTCGAAGGGCCGTCCGCCGCGCTGGAGCAGGTACCCGCCGGCCAGGAGCAGGGCTCCGAGGACGAGGAACCCGGCGTCCCACCACGCCTGGTGCGGGCCGCCGTGGACATGGTGGATGCCCAGGACGTGGTGGTCGAGGACGCCCTCCACCAGGTTGAACAGCCCCCACCCGGCCAGGACCCAGCCCCACAGCACCCGGGAGGCCCACACCGCCCGCCGGTTGTGCGTGACCCTCGCGTACAGGAGGCCCAGGCCGAGCAGGACGGCGAGCCAGCACACCGTGTGGAAGACGCCGTCCCACACGGTGTTCATCTCCAGGCCGGAGACGGTGTTCGGGTCGTAGTACTTCACACCGACGCGGTCGTGGTCGGTGCTGGTGAGCATGTGGTGCCACTGCAGGAGCTGGTGGAGCAGGATGCCGTCGGCGAAGCCGCCGAGTCCCACCCCGAGGACGATGCCGGGCAGCCGGATGCCGTCCGGTGCCCTTCCGGCCGTTCGGGTCTGCCCTGCCGTGGTGGCCATCGCCTGTACTCCGTCCCGTCGGCGTGCGCGCGGACCTTCGGGACACGGTTTCCCGGTCGACGGCCCGGAGTCACTCCCCGGCGGGATCGTTCCGCCGTTTCCCGTCATGTTCCGCGGTGGCCGGCATCGCCCTTGCGGAGCCCGGCCGGCCCCTGCCCGGGGACCACACGGGTGAGCGGGGTGTCCGGCCGGCCGCAGCGGGTGCGGCTGCCCGCGCCCGCGCCGGCCGCGGGCGGGACGGGCGCGGCACGGGCGGGACGGGCGCGGCACGGGTGCGTCGTAGGGTGTGCAGGCGGACGGGGTGGGCGGGGTGAGCGGCGACAGCGGCACCGGGCCGGTCCCGGCGCCGGTGTCGGGACGGCCGCCCCGGCACCGACGGCCCCGGTGTGCCGCTGACCGCGGCCGGATCGTGGCACGGCGCGAGGAGGACCGATGGACACTGGGGAACGGCTCGACGCGGGCGGGGAGTTCGCGGAGTTCTGGCGGGAGCGCCGGGTGTGCTTCCTGTCGACGCCGCGCGCCGACGGGACCCCGCACCTGGTCCCGGTCGGGGTGACGTACGACCACGCCACCCGCACGGCGCGGGTCATCACGAGCCGGGGCACCGCGAAGGTCCGCAACGTCGAGCGGGCGGAGCGTCCCGTCGTGGCGGTCGGCCAGGTGGACGGCAGGCGCTGGTCCACCCTGGAGGGCGTCGCGACCGTACGGGACGACGCCGGGGCGGTCCGCGACGCGGAGACCCGCTACGCGGCCCGCTACCGGCAGCCCCGGGCGAACCCGGAGCGGGTGGTCATCGAGATCGTCGTACGCCGCTTCCTCGGCACGGTGCGCCCGCCGGCCGGGGACGACGCCTCCGCAGGGTGATCCGCCGGGTCAGCGGCCGTCGGCGGTTCGGGACGCCGGCGCCCCGCCGGGCGCACCCGGTCCGTCCGCCGCACCCGGTCCGCCCGCCGCGCCCGGCCCTCCGCGGCCGAGGCGTCCGGGCCACCACGCGACGGCGCCGATGTCCCGGGCGAGTGCCGGGACCAGCAGCGAGCGCACCACGAGTGTGTCCAGCAGGACGCCGAAGGCCACGATGAAGGCGATCTGCACGAGGAACGCCAGCGGGATCACCCCGAGGGCGGCGAAGGTGGCGGCGAGGACGACACCGGCCGACGTGATCACACCGCCGGTCGCGGTCAGTCCCCGCAGGATGCCTTCCCGTACGCCGTGCCGCAGCGCCTCCTGCCGCACCCGGGACATCAGGAAGATGTTGTAGTCCACGCCGAGGGCGACCAGGAACACGAACCCGTAGAGCGGGACCGAGGCGTCGGTGCCGCTGAAGCCGAACACGTGGGTGAAGACGAGGGCGGAGACGCCCAGGGTCGCCAGGAAGTTCAGTGCCACCGTCGCCACCAGCAGCACCGGCATCAGCAGGGAGCGCAGCAGGGCGACCAGGATGACCAGGATGATGGCGAGGACCACCGGCACGATGAGCGAGCGGTCCTGTCCGGCGGTGCGCTGGGTGTCGTACTGCTGGGCGGTGTAGCCGCCGACGAGGGCGTCCGCTCCGGGTACGTCGTGGACGGCGGTCCTGAGCCGGACCACGGTGTCCTTGGCGGCGTCGCTGTCCGCCGGCGCCTGCAGCGTCGCGTCGATCCGCACCCGCCCGTCGACCACCCTGGGGGCGCCGTCCCCGGGCCGGCCGGAGGCGGTCACCGCGGCCGCGGAGGCGACGCCACGGGTGTCGCGGGCCGCCGCGAGCACGGGGTCCAGCCGGTCGGCGTCGGCGATGATCACCGCGGGGTTGCCGGAGCCGCCCGGGAAGTGCCGTGCCAGGGTCTGCTGGGCGGCGACCGAGGGGGTGTCGTTCACGAAGATCTCGTCCAGCGGTACGCCCTTGGAGGACAGGGTCGGCGCGAAGGCGGCGCAGGCGAGCAGCGCGGCGAGCGACACGGCCCAGATCCGGCGGGGGGCCCGGTCCACCAGGTCGGCGACGCGGTGCCACAGGCGGTGCCCGGCCTCCGGGTCACCGGTCCGCACCGGCTTGGCCGGCCAGTAGGCGGCCCGGCCGAGCAGGGCCAGGACGGCGGGCAGGAAGGTGAGCGTGCTCAGCACGGCGCAGACGATGCCGATGGCGCCGACGGGTCCGAGCGCGCGGTTGTTGGTCAGGTCGCTGAGCAGCAGGGCCAGCAGGCCCAGGGCGACGGTCGCCGCGCTGGCGACGACGGCTCCCCAGGACGCGCGCAGTGCGGCGCGCACGGCGCCGAAGCGGTCCGGGTGCCGGGCCAGTTCCTCGCGGAAGCGGGCGGTGAGCAGCAGCGCGTAGTCGGTGGCGGCACCGATGACCAGGATGGAGAGGATGCCCTGGACCTGCCCGTCGACGCGTACGACGTCGCGGTCGGCGAGCGCGTACACGATCGCGCAGGCCAGGCCCAGCGCGAAGACGGCGCCGAGGATGATGACCAGGGGCAGCAGGACGCTGCGGTAGACGAGCAGCAGGATCACCAGCACCGTGGTCAGCGCGACGCCGAGCAGCAGTCCGTCGATGCCCGAGAAGGCGTCGGAGAGGTCGGCCTGGGAGGCGGCCGGACCGGCCAGCTGGGCCCGGGTGCCCGGGACCTGACCGGCGGCGTCGCGGATGCGTTCCAGGACGTCGGGCAGGCGGTCGCCGAGGCCGGGCTCGACCTGGACGACCGCCTGGAGTGCCTCGCCGTCGTCGGAGGGCAGGGCGGGTGTCGCGGGCCCGGCGACGCCGGGCTCCCCCTCCAGGCCGGCCACCGACCGGGTGGCCTCGGCCCGGTGGCCGGTGGCGGCGCCACCGTCCTCCGCGGTCCACACGACGATCACCGGGAGGGTCTCGTCCTGCTGGAAGGCCTTCTGCGCGTCGATGACGCGGGTGGACTCGGCGCTGCGGGGCAGGAAGGCGGCCTGGTCGTTGGTGGCGACCTCGCCGAGCTTGCCGGCGTACGGTCCGAGCGCCCCGCCGATGCCGAGCCAGACCAGGAGCAGGACGAGGGGGATGAGCCAGCGGGCCCGTCGGGAGGGGGTGGACATCGGTGTTCAGGTCTCCTGGTCGCCGGCGGCACGGAAAAGTGACTCGATCATAAACAATCTCAATGATTGAATTACTTGGGTCGGGGTGACACGCTCACTACTGCCCGGCTCTCTCCCCCGGATGCACCACGCGCCGGGGGATCAGCACCCGGTCGACCGCACGAGACCCAGTTCCTCGTTCATCGCCGCGAAGAAGCGGAGCACGACCGCCATCTCGTCCTCGTCGAAGCGTGCGCAGGTGGCGGCCGCCGCCTCGGCCAGCGGACGGAAGTAGGTCCGGGCCGCCGCGCGGGCGTCGGGCACGTAGTGCAGATGGACCACACGGCGGTCGGCGCTCTCCCGGACCCGGCGCACGTGCCCCGCACGCTCCAGCCGGTCCACGCAGGCCGTGACCGCGCCCGACGTGAGCCCGAGGTGCTCGCGCAGCCGCCCCGGCGTCATGGGTTCCCGCGCGTCCAGGATCGCGGCCAGCGCCTGCACGTCGGTGGCGTGCACTCCGTGGGTGCCGGCGAAGCCGTGCACGAGGCGGTTGATCTCGCCGTTCATCCGCCTCATCCGCGCGGCGAGCTCCTGCAGTTCGCCCGTCTCGGACCCGGTCCGGGTCCCCCGCTCGTGCGCGTGCTGTCCGCGCTGGTTCGCTGTCGACACGTGATCAGCGTATAGAAGGCTCTACGGTGCCGGTCGCGGGTGCGCCGCCGGGTGCCCGGGCGGGGCGCCGCCGTCAGGTGAAGGGGGCGTCCGGCCGCCGGGTGCCGGGGCTGCCGGGGCGGGCCGTGTGGTCCGGGTGGTCCCGGGTCCGGCGGGATTTCTTCATCTCCGCCTCGTACAGGTGGTCGCGCCCTTCGGCGAGCCGCTCCACCGCCTCGCGCTCCAGGTCCTTGAACGCCTGGTAGTACGTCCGGTCGTAGGCCTCGACGATCTGGAACGTCCAGTGGCCCGGGATGACGTTGCGGCCGAGGATCTCCCGCTCGACCCGCGCCGCCCACTCCGGGTGGCCCGTCTCGCGCAGCAGTTCCACCGCGCGGTCCAGTTCGAGGTCCGCCGTGCCGGTGAGCTGGTGGAAGGAGAAGAGGTGCCCACGGGCACGCTCGGTCGTCTCCAGGGCCTTGGACAGTGATCCGAGGGCTGCCACCGTGTCGTCGTCGAGACCCTCGGGGCGGCGGTGCGGGTCCTGGTCCTCCATGCGTGGACGGTTCCTTCCTTCGATGTGCTTCTTCGGTAGGGGTGGGGGGTGCGCCATGGGGTGCGAGGCGGGTGGCGGGGGTGCGGAGCGCCTGGCGGGAGTGCGGGGTGGGGGGCGCGGGGTGGGGGCGCGGGGTGGGGGCGCGGCGTGTGCCGGGCGAGGAGCGGGGCCGCGGAGTCATGTCGTCGGGTCGTGGCCCCAGTTCATGAGCGAGTACCGCCACCGGGTGTCCCGGACGTCGCCCGAGGGTCGCTGGGCCAGGTGGCGGCGGATGTAGCCGACGACCTTGCGCATGTGCCGGTAGTCGTCGTCCGTGAGGTCGCCCTTCCGCGTCCGCAGGATCTCCACGATCCGGCGGCCGGACGCGTGCCCGGTGGACTCTCCCCCGTCCTGGTGCTGCCCGGCGTCCTTCGACCGGTCGGAGTCCAGCCACTTCTCCATCTCGGCCGGTGTCATGTTCACCAGCTCGTGGAAACCGTCCCAGGTCTCCTTGCGGTCCTCGCCGTCCACGTCCGCCTCACTTCTTCTTCAGGGCGGACGGCTTGTGCACCGCGGACTTGCCGGACTTGTCACTGCGGACCTCGTACTGCGGATCGTCGGAGGACGCGTCCACCGTGCGGCCCGCGGCCTCGGTCCGCTTGGTGATCTTCTCCTCCACCTCGCCCTCGGTCCGGGTGCCGTGGGTGCTCCAGCTGACCTTGTCGCCCTCCTCGATGTTTTCGCCCTTGTCGCGGTGCTGACCCTTGTCGCGGTTCTTCGCCATCTCGGTGCTCCTCGGTTCGTCGGTCGTTCGCGGGGTCGTGGACCGATCCGGTGGCGCGGTGGTCCCGCACACGTAGCGGCCCTCGGCCCGGCGCGTGGTCCGGCTCGGCGGCCACAGGGGCGCATGGCTGTACGGCACCGACACGGCCGACCGGCGGTCGGTCGCCACGTACGCCGTCGAGAACGCGCTCCCGGTCGAGACCGCCCCCGGCCACGAGGACGTGCGGCGCCCGGCCGTGCCCGTTGCTCACCATGCGCCCTCCTTCGCCTGTGCAACAGCGTGAGCCCGGCGCCGGCGTTCCACCACTCGGCCGCGCCCCGCCGGCACCCGCGAGCGGTCCGATGGGCCTCGGGCCTCCCCCCTCGATGGTGACGATCCCGTCGGCCGCCCCGCCCCGGCCCCGCACAGTGGCCGCCATGGGAACGGTGCATTGCCTGGGCATGAACGGGAAACCGCGTGATTCATAATTGAACGCAATTGCGTTCGACTCTCGCCGTCTTACCGACAGATCCGTTCCAAAACGCACGTCGACGTCACTATGCTGAGATCGCTTCGCCGAGTGGGCGCAGCGGCTGCCGACGCGTCCGGGGAGGGACGCCGACCGCAGTCTTCGGGGGGTGCGGAGAAATTCGGGGGATCTCGTCGCCAGGGGAAACACTTCGTCACGCGTGCGCAATGGCCGCTTTCCATTGCTGCCGCCGACTCCCTGAGAAAGCGACCTGGAATCCATCGCGGGTCCATTGTCTCGCCGCCCCGGTATCCGTTTGACGAAAGCTGAGGAATCCTGTGAGACGTCTGACCTCCGTCCTTCTGTCCCTGAGCGCCGTGCTGGCGACCTCCGCGCTGGTCGCTCCCGCGGCCGGGGCGGCCCCGGCCGCCGACCGGCCGGCCTCCGCGCCCGCCGGATGGGAGGCGGTGGACCCCGCCGGCCTGGCGCGAATCACCGAGGGGACGGATGCCCGGCGGGTCCCGCTCGCCGCCGGGGAGGCCGCGGCGACCGCGGCCGAGGAGCCCGAGCTGCTGGCGATGCAGTCGGTCCGCAACGGCCGGTACGTGGCCGCCGAGGCCAACTACGCCGCCCCGAACACCGGTGTGCTGCGCGCCCGTTCGGCCGAGTTCGGTGGCTCCTGGGAGGGCTTCGCCTTCGAGTGGGACGAGGCCACCGAGACGTACGCCCTGAAGTCCCTGGCGAACGACCGCTACGTGGCGGTGGAGAAGAACTACACCGGCACCGCGCAGAACGTCCTGCGTGCCCGCTCCACGAGTGTGGGCGGCTGGGAGCGGTTCTTCCTGTACTACAGCGAGAGCGCGGACCGCTGGGCGCTCCAGTCCACGCTGAACGGGCTCTTCGTCACCATGGAGAACAGCTACACCGGTTCGCTCCAGTACGCCCTGCGCGCCCGCTCCGCCGAGATCAGCGGTTCCTGGGAGGAGTTCGTCCTCTACGACATCGGCGCCTGACCGACCGAACGGCCCACCGGTGCCCGCGTCTTCGCGGGCACCGGTGGGCCGTTGGGCTGGATGCAGGGGGGCGTGGCACAGTCTGTTCGGCATTCGGCGGATCGTCGCCCTGTGGACCGGCCGGCCCCCCTCACGACACCGAGTGCCCCTCCGGGTTCCGGGCGGTCGGTGCACGCGAAGTACCGTCTCCGCTGGGCATTTCAGTCACCGCCCCGCACAGCGGCGTTCTTGTGCGCACCTGCGGACGGCGGCGCCCGGCATCGGTTTCGAACGGCAACCCCGCAGTGGCGCGGTCGCACGGGGCCTCCGGACGCCGGCGAGTACGCACCACCGGCTCACTGCGCTCACTTCGCCTCCGTGGCAAAGATCCCGACGATCGCCGACGGAAGCCATCCGGCCCGCGAGGCCACCGAAGGACGACCGGTCTGGTCGTGAGACGAGAGCCCCCCGGTCTCCCCGGGGGGGGCGCTTCGACCCTTGCCGGGCCGGCGCCGCCCACGCCTACGTCACCGCCGTCACCGGTCTGCTCCCCCGCCCGCCCCCGGCCTGCCGGCTGCACCAGAGGCCATCAGGGTGCGTTTTACACCTTTTCTCCGGGTAACCCGTTTGGGGCCCCCTCACATGCGACGAGGTGAGAACCATGCTGGTGCTGGGACTTCTGCTCATGGCCGGCGCCGCCGCCTTCGCGGGGCTGCTGATCGCGTACAACCTGTCCGGTGGCCCGGACTACACGGTGACCCTGCTGGGGAGCCAGCCGTTCACGATCAGCACGCTCGGCGCGTTCCTCGGCGGCATCGCCCTGACTCTGATCTTCGGCTTGGGCATGTGGATGCTGCTCGCCGGAGCGATGCTGGCACGCCGCCGCGGCAAGAAGCACCGCAGGGAAAGGGAGACCGCCAGGCGGGCCACCGCGGAGCGCGACGAGCCGGCCGGCCGCACGGAGGGCCGGGGAGGCGTCGGCCCGGCCGACGAAACGACGGGGCGCGGTCACGCGGCGCACCGGCCGAACCGGCTCCGACCGCACAGCCGCTGACCCGGGCGGAGCGACGCTCCTCCCCGGGTGAGAGCGCCTGGCGGGAGCGTCCTCCGCCGCGCCACGACTGACGCGGACCGCGGTGAGCGGCGCGAGCGACCTGGCCGGATGCGCCCGCCCCCCCCTCCGCAACGACCAGCCCCCCGAGACGGCGCCCCCGGGACGGCGACGCCCCCGGACGACACGGACAGGACTCCGGCACTCGGGACGTCCACGAAGCCGGTCCCGTCGCGCGGGCACCACCGGAACCGCGGTGCGCAGCGCCGGAACGGCGGAAGGCTCCCCCGCCCTCAGGCGCTGCTCACCGCCGGCCTCCCAGGACGCGCCCGGCCTCCTCGACGCACCCCCGGCCGCGCCCGGCCGACCGGCCCCCAGGCCTCGGCCCCACGCCGACCGGGCCGGAACAGCCGAGGGTTACTCCGGGGTATGCACCAGGCCCCTCTTGCTATAAAGTCCGTCAACAAGGTGTTGTTACCCCCAGTAATGGCAGCCGAGGACGAGGCATACCCCGGACCGGACCGACTCGAGGAGTCCCGACATGGCCCTCAGCATCTCGCGACCCAAGACCAGGAGCCGTACGGCCGACGACGGCGTTGCGCGCCGGCTGCTGGACTCGTCCGCGCAGCTCTCGTACGACCCGCTCACCGAGGTCGACTGGGAGACGCCGCTCGACGAAGGCCTCCACGGGACCAGCCCGGAGTGGAGCACCCTGTACGGGACGGCGTACTGGGACGAGATGACCGACGCGCAGCGCAAGGCACTGACGCGGCAGGAGGCCGCGTCGGTGGCGAGCACCGGCATATGGTTCGAGATGATCCTTCAGCAGATGGTGCTGCGGGACATCTACGCCAAGGACCCCACCAGCGACACCTTCCAGTGGGCGCTCACCGAGATAGCCGACGAGTGCCGCCACTCGATCATGTTCGCCCGCGGGGCGAAGAAGCTCCGGGCACCGGCCTACCGACCGCACCGGGTGGCGGTCGAACTCGGCCGGCTGTTCAAGACCGTCGCCTTCGGTGAGGGGGCGTACGCGTCGATCCTGGTCGCCGAGGAGGTCCTCGACGTCATGCAGCGCGACTGGATGCGCGACGAACGCGTCGTGCCGTTCGTCCGCACCATCAACAACATCCATGTCGTCGAGGAATCACGGCACATGAAGTTCGCCCGTGACGAGACGCGCAGGCACCTCGCGCGGGCCGGGCGCACACGCCGCCGCATCCAGTCGCTCCTGATCGCCGTGTCGGCCTACGTGATCGTCACCAGCATGGTGAACCGGAAGGTCTACGCGAACGCCGGACTGGACGAGGACCGCGCCCTGCGTGAGGCGAAGGCCAACGAGCACCACAAGTCGATGATGCGGTCGAGCTGCTCCGGCCTGATGGAGTTCCTGACGTCGGTGGGTCTGCTCACCAAGCCCGCGCTGTTCTTCTACAAGCGCGCCAACCTGATCTGACGACCCGGAGCCGAGCGGACGACATGGCCTTCGCGATCACCCAGACCTGCTGCAACGACGCCACGTGCGTGTCCGTCTGTCCGGTCAACTGCATACGCCCCACACCCGAGGAGCGGGCCTTCGGCAGCACGGAGATGCTGCACATCGACCCGAAGACCTGCATCGACTGCGGCGCATGCGCCGACGCCTGCCCGGTGGACGCCGTCTTCCCGGTCGACGGCCTGACCGTCGATCAGCGCGAGTACGCCGGCATCAACGCGGCCTACTTCGAGCACGGCGAGGAGGAAACGGGAGCGGGGGCGCCGGGGACGGGCTCCTTCGGACCGAACTTCCACGCCTGGGGCGAGCCGGCCTTCGCACGGGTCCTGCCGTCGGACTTCGGGCCGCTGCGGGTCGCGATCGTGGGGACCGGGCCGGCGGGCATGTACGCCGCCGAGGACCTGCTGCTGCACACCCGGGCCGAAGTGACGCTCATCGACCGCCTTCCGGCCGCCGGCGGTCTGATCCGCTACGGCGTGGCCCCGGACCACCCTGCGACCAAGAAGATCGGCGACACCTTCGCCCGCTTCCACACGCACCCGCGCGTGCGCATGCACCTCGGCCTGGAGGTGGGCGCCGGCGTCACGGCGGAGGAGGTCGCCGCACACCACGACGCGGTGATCTACGCCGTCGGCGCCGCGACGGACCGGCGGCTCGGCATACCCGGCGAGAACCGGACCGGCAGCCTCTCCGCGACCACGTTCGTCGCCTGGTACAACGCACACCCGGACGTCGCACCGGACGCCGTCGACCTCTCGGCCGAGCGCGTGCTCGTGGTCGGCAACGGCAACGTCGCCCTCGACGTCGCCCGCATCCTGGTCTCCGCCCCCGAGACACTGGCCGGCACGACCGTCGCGCGCCACGCGCTGGCGGAGCTGCGCCGCAGCAGGGTGCGCGAGGTGGTGCTGCTCGGACGCCGCGGTCCCGAGGACGCCGCGTGCACCCGGTCCGAGCTGCTGGCGCTGAAGCACCTTCCCGGGGTGGACCTGGTCGTGGACGACCACGATCCGCGCGTCGGGGCGGCGATCGACGCCGCGGGCCCGCAGGACAAGGCGGCGGTGCTGCGGGGCGTGGCGCGGGAGGCCGTCGACTGGTCCGTGCCGCCGCACGCGGCGGGACGGCGGCGCCGCATCGTGTTCCGCTTCCTGTCCACGCCCGTGGACGTGTGCGGGGACGCGCACATGCGCGCCGTGCGCGTCACCGGCGGCACCGGTGAGCGGGAGATCCCGGCCGGCATGGCACTGCGGGCGATCGGCTACCGCGGGGTGCCGCAGGCGGGGCTCCCGTTCGACGAGGCGACCGGGACGGTTCCGCACGAGCGCGGCCGGGTGACCGGACGGGCCGGGACGTACGTGGTGGGCTGGATCAAGAGGGGGCCCTCCGGGGGCATCGGCGCCAACCGAGGCTGCGCGGCCGAAACGGTCGGCACCCTGCTCGCCGACGCGGTCGCGGGAGTACTGCCCCCTCCGGCCGCGGGGCCGAAGGCGTTCCACCGCCTCGCACGCCACCGCCGCGACCGCCGCTGACCGGCCCTCCGCCGCAGCCGCCGCACATCAGCCCGTCCGCCACAGCCGCGCGGAACAGCCCTCCGCCACAGCCGCGCGCATCAGCCCTCCGTGGCAGCCGACCGTCGGCACCGGCAGGCTGCCACGCAGCCGGTCGGGGCGGCCGGACCGGATGGCGAAGGTCCGCCCACGACGGCTTCCCGAGGTGTGACGGCGGCGTACCCGGACCGGTGACCGGTCCGGGTACGCCGGTGCGGCGGGCAGCGGAGCTGCACGGTTGCCCGCCGCACGGTGTTCGCCGGTTCAGCTGTACGGGATCACGACCACGGAGCCGTCCGTGCTCGTCCGGAGCTTGGCGGTCCCGTTGCCGATGGCGCTCCAGACCTCGAGGCGTACGGTGCCGCCCCTGAGGTCGCCCAGTGCGCCCGTGGCCGTCCTCAGGCCGCGTGCCTGCGTGTACTCCTCCCAGCCTGCGACCGGGTCGGTCGCGAAGTAGTGGTACGTCTCGGTCCGGTCGAAGGTGCCGTCACCGGTGAGGTCGTAGCTGACCCGGGCCTGCTGGCCGAGGCCGACCGTGGTGCCGGCGTCCACCTGGAGCCGGAAGGCGGTTCCCGCGCCCGGAGTGCGGGTGCCGTCGACGCCCCGGGCCTCGTAGACGAGGGGCTGGTACGGGCTGCCGTCGTGGTTGGCGCCGCCTCCGGAGGCGATCGTGTCGCTGCCCGGCGTACCGCCGGTCGCCGTGGTCAGCACACCACCGCTGCGCAGCTGGAAGGTGTTCCCGGCCGGCGGGTCGGGTTCCCCCGGCCCGGTCCCCGTGCCGGTGCCGCTCGCGGTGGAACGAGCCGGCACGGCGAGGGTCCTGCCGTCCGAGAACGTGACGGTCCGAGCCGACGAGCCGTGGTTGTGGGCGACGTACGTGCGGGTCGTCCCCTTCGTGAAGACCGCGGAGGTGGGGATGTCGCCGGTCACGGTGGCGTCCGGGGCGCCGACGGCGTCGAGGGTGTTGATCCAGTGGTACGTGTGCGCTCTGGACTCCCCCTGCTCGGGGGTGTACGCGGCGTGGCCCGCGTCCCACTTCGCCCTGGCGGCGGCCGGGTCGGCGAAGGACTGGAACTCCCAGAGGATGTCGCGCCATTCGACGGCCGGACCGCCGTTCTCCCGTTCCATCTCCGCGATGTTGCGCCGGATCGCGGCCTTCTCGCCGCCGAGGTGGAGCGATCCGCCGGTCACCGGCAGGACGTTGATGCCGTGGATCTCCTCGGGGTTGGCGGTCCACCAGGTGGCGTAGGCGGCGCCGCTTCCCCAGACCATGCCGGCCGTGTCGTGACCGAAGGAGGAGGGGAACACCTGCTCGTCGGCGTCGAACCAGTACTGGGCTATCGCCTCCGACTCGGTGGTCAGCAGGTAGGTGCCGAGGTCGCGCAGCGAGGTGTCGCCGGTGGCGGAGCCCCACAGGACGAGAGCCGCGCTGAGGTTGGTGGACTCGGAGGAGGACTCCTGGTTGTTGCCGGCGGCGAAGCCCTGGTGGCCCGAGGCCCAGCTGTGGCCGGCGTAGACGTCGAAGCCGCGCAGGAAGGGGAAGGCGCTGTCGGTGCGGCTGGGGTTGGCGGTGTCCCGGACCAGGGTCTTGACCATGCCGCCCCAGGCGGAGTCGGCGGCCCAGGCCTGGTCGTACTGGGCGACGATCGCCGCCGCGTAGACGTAGTAGCTGTAGTGGAAGTGGTGGTCGTTCAGCTCGGTGTCGCTGCCGTAGGAGGCGGGGTAACCCGTGAGGGTCTTCCAGTCCTTGTCGTAGCTGAACTCGTTCGCGCCGCCCGCCGTGAACCAGTCCTGGAGCTTGCCCTTGAGCAGCCCGACGAGCTTGTCGCGGATGCCGTTCTCCCCGATCTGCTCGGCGACCGGGACGAGTTGCGCGAGGCGGCCGAGGGCCTTGCCCGTCCAGTAGGTGTCCGAGGCACCGGAGAAGGGGTCCGAGGCGTTCGCGGCCTCGTTCAGGTAACCGCGCAGCCGGGCGGTGTCGACACCGTTCGACCTGGGCAGCGCGGGCAGCACCGCGGACGCCTTCTGGGTCGTGGTGAAGGAGGCCGATTCGCGGACCTTCATGGTGCCGCGCGGTGAGACGTAGGTGTAGGGCGTCAAGGCGTCCGTGGTGTTCAGCCACTGGTGGCGGTACAGCGCCTGGAGCGTGCCGCGCTCGGTGCCTTCCTTCGCCTCGGTGGTGAGGGCGTAGGTGGCCCTGACGGTGCCGCCGGTGTAGCTCCAGGAGACCTTCGAGCCGGTGACGAAGCTGTAGGCGTACTTCTTGAAGGTCGCCAGCGCGCCGGTGGACGGCAGCACGGCGACGGAGAAGTAGTCCCGTGAACCGAGGCCCGCGGTGACGGTGGACCCGGCGACGTTCCAGTCGCTGCCGGTCGGCGCGAAGAGGGCGTAGTGGTGCCCGGCGACGGTGATGCCGAGGACGTTGCCCTGGTCGGCGAAGACGGTGGGTGCGCCGGCGGTGGTGATCTGGGCGTTGCCGCCGGAGCCCTTGGCGTACACGAACGGGGAGCCGTGGCCGATGGTGGTGCGCAGGGTGCGGGCGCCGTCGGACCAGTAGGGGGTGACCGTCCAGTCCGACCAGTCGTCGGCCTTGGTGTCGGGCGAGTTGAGACCGGTCAGTCCGATGGTGAGGTCGCGCTTGTGGGCGTACTCGTACTGGCGGCCGTCACCGACGATCGAGGGAGACGTCGGGTAGCCGACGTCGAGGCCGCCGGCCGTGGCCTGGTAGGTGAGGGGATGCCCGTACATGGGCGTGGAGTACGGGTTGTCGCCGTAGCGCTGGAAGGCGAGGGAGGACCACCAGTCGTTGCTGGGGAGGGGCCGGTTGCGGGCGGCGGCGGTCACTTTGGGCGTGACGGGCGTTCCCGTGTTGGTGGTGGGGCCCGACGTGCCGGGTGGCCGGGTGTCGGAGTAGCTGCCGGAGCCCACGGGAATGGTGGCGGCGGCCGCCGGTACCGCGGCCGGGCCCAGGCCGACGACGGCGAGGGCCGAGGTCAGGAGCAGGACTACTGCCGGTCTGGTGCGTGGGGATGTCATGCGCCACCTCAAGTCTGTACAGGAGATGAGTCTGAGAGCGCTCTCAGATGGCCGGAACGTAAAGCCTCCGTAATGCGCATGTCAATATGTTGAACACCGCCAGTAATGGACGCCCGCCCACGTCCGTCGCGCCTTCACGTCTTGACGGCGCGAGCGGGCGAGGGACGTTTGCAATGGGTACGACGGGTACGACGGGTACGCGCAGTGTCCGGGGATCTCCCGTGGCCTCGCGCCGGTGAGTACCCTGAATCCCTTCCGGCTCGACCGGCGTGGCGACGTGCCGGAGGCGACGTGCCGGAGACGGCGTGGCTGAGACGGCGCGCCGGAGACGGACACGAGGCGGCCGTCGGCCCGCTCAGGCCGACCAGCCGGGCCGTGGCCCACGGCACCCCGGCCTTCGCCCTGCGCGTCGAGGCCGCCGGCCGGACCCTGGTACTCCGGCGACACGGCCCCTGCACGAGCCCGACGCAGCTGGCCGACGGATGCGACGTACTGCTGTGCGAGGCCGAGAGCGCGCAGGTACCCGTCGAGGGCGACCGGGTGCACCACACCCCGAGGACGCGGGCGACACCGCCCGCGCGACCGGGGCGGGGCGACTGGTCGTCGCCTGTGTCGGCCGGTCCCTCACGCCGGAGGAAGCGGTGGCTCGCGCCTTTACCCGCTTCGGCGGCCTCGTCGAGTACGCGGCGCCGGGTGCGGACTTCGAGATCGGTCGGGGCCGCCGGTGTCCGGGGCCTTCGATGAGCTGACCGCGTCCGGCGCGGGCTCCGGAACACAGGCGGGCGACGAAGCGGTCCCCGTTCCCGGGGAAAGTCCCGCCGAACGCCGCGATAACCTTCAGCGCATGCTCACGGCCCTCGGGGTTGCGGATCTCGCAGGTTCCTTCTTCACTGCCAGGACGACACTGCGGACTTCGACCCTCGAGGTTTCACCGGCACCGCCTGTACCGTTTGCCCGGCCCCACGCCTTCCACAACGCGGTCCGGGACGGGTAGACGGTGCTCGGCCCGCCACCAGGCGGGAGCAGAAGTACAGAAGCATTCAACTGAGAGTGACGATCTCCATGTCTCAACCGCTTATGAAGCAGGCGGACGGGCAGGAACCGGACGACACTCTGCGTCGGCACCTGGCCTGGGGCGGCACACCGCCCACGGCCGCCCGGGCACGGGCCGAAGCCGACGCACTGCTGTCCGCCCTGCACCGCGTCCGGCAGGTGACGGTGCCGCCGTTCGCCGGTGACGACGTCCGGCTCGTGGTCAGTGAACTGGTCACCAACGCCGCACGACACGCTCCCGGCCCCGGCCGCCTGGAAGTACAAGCGCTCGCGTGTGGTCGCGTGGTCCGGATCACCGTCTGGGACACCTCCCCCGTCATGCCCGTGCTCCGGGAGACGAACCCCCGCCGTGTGGGCGGACACGGCCTGGAGATCGTCGCGGCCCTCAGCAGCCGCCTGCTCGTCCAGCACACCGGCGAAGGCAAACGGATCACGGCCGAGGTCTCCCTCCATCAGGCCCCTTCTCCCGCCGGCCCCGGCCGCCACGACCTCGACGGGGCACCGGGCAACGACCCGGGACACCAGCCGTGACCGCAGCGTCGTCCGGCACGGCGAGCGGACAGGATCAGGACAGGACAGGACAGGGCAGGGCAGGGCAGGCAGGACAAGGCAGGCAGGACAGGGCAGAGCGGAGCAGGGCCGTTGGGCGGGGGGACACCGAGGGCTGTGCCGGGTCTCAGACGCAGCCGTACCGCGCGCCGGTCTCGTTGCTGTAGCAGGCCCACTTCATCTTGCCCATGGTCTCGCGGCCGTAGACGCCGTCGACCGCCGCGCCGATCCTGCTCTGCACGTTTCGCACAGCGGTTCTGGTGGCCTGTCCGAACTCGCCGTCCAGTGCGAGACCCGCGCCGTAGCAGCTGTTCGAGTTCTTCTGCAGGGCTTTGACGCCGGCGCCGGAGTGCCCGTACTGCGGGTAGCAGTAGATCGTGAAGTTGGCGCCGTTGATCGGGTAGACGAAGTGGCGGCCGGTCGACCCGTTGGGGACCGAGGTCGAGCCCGTGCACACGCCGTCTGCCGCCTGGGCCGGAGTGGCGGTCACCACTCCTGCCGCCGGAGCCGCCAGCAGGGTCCCCGTCGCGAGAAGCACCTTGCTTCTCCCCTGCTTACGCATATCTGTCAGTTCCTTTCACGATGAAAGACGTCATGCTTCCGCGCAGCCGGACACCGTCGGCACACGGCCGTCAAGGCCAGGGACGACGTCCGCCGCAGAACCTAGGGGCGTCGTGCGACGTGGACTGTGTCATGCATGCCGGATGCTTTGTCAGTGGTGCACAGCGTCAGGCGCCACGAGGCGGGCCCCGGCGCGTGCCCGCCGAAACCGTTGCCCCGCACGAGACAGTTCCGACACCCTGATCCAGGGAAGCGTCGGCGTCGAAGGGCGACTGCCGGGCCGGCTCGGTCACCGCCACCGACGAAGGGCCGCGACGCGAGCCCGGTCCTGGACACCGCTTACATACCGCCGCAGGACCGGGAGGAAGTGGTCCGTCACGCGGTGTGGGAGTCCGTGGTGGCCGTCGACATCGACCACCGTCCTCGGGCCGAGAACCCCTCCGTCCACACGGGGTCCGGGCACGGTGACTCCCGCCTGGCCAGAAGGCCGTTGGAGGCGACACTCAGCCTGCGGATCACTCAGTACATCCGGGAGCATCTGGCCGACCCCGACCTGTCGGCGGCACGGATCGCCGCCGCGCAGGGCCTCTCCGTGCGCCACCTCCACACCGTGCTGTCCCGGTCGGGCATCAGCCTCGGGGACTGGATCCGTACCCGCCGACTGGCCGAGTGCAGGCGGGAGTTGGCCGGACCGACCGCGCGGCTGCCCACCATCGCGGCGACTGGGCGGAGGTGGGGGTTCGTGGACGCCACACACTTCAGCACAGTCTTCAAACAGGCGTACGGAGTGACGCCTCGCGCCTGGCGCGACCAGAGTCACGCCGACCCCTCCGCCTGACGCCTCCGCACGGCCGCGCCGCATAGCCGACCAGGGTCAGGAAGAAGTCGACTCGGCAGCCGTCAAGCCGCAGGCCCTCCCCTCCGCCGTGAGCCGTGAGCCGTGAGAACGGGGTCGTGAGCCGTGGCGGGGAAACGGAGGAGATCCGGCACCTTCTTCCCGCGAAAACGGGTCCGCCCGGCGACGCCCGGAGGCCTGCACGCGGCCGATGGTGCGGCAACGTCTTCCGAAACGGGCTCGAAACGGGCCGCCCCACAAGGGAAACGGAAACGGAAACGATGTCCCACCGAACCCCCGAACCACAGTCTTTTGGGTACGTGCAAAGCATTGCTTGACCCGTGGACTGGGCCATTCCTAGGCTCTGAGGCAATCACGCGGAGCGAACCTGCTGTCCGCGCCTCGGCATTCGTTCTCCGTGACACCCCCACATCTCAGTGCAGAAAGACGGTGTTCGGTAGTGACCACCCGCCTTGCAGATACCCCGCGCACCGACGGCCGGCAGCTGAGCCGATGCGGCCGGCCCACCGGCAGATGACCGAGCCGAGCGCGGCGAAACCCCGGTAGCCGCTGCGGACGGTGCCACTTTCCTTCGCCCTTCCGACGGGCGGGCCGCGCCCCGATCGCGCGCCGATGCACTGGAAGGCTTCTTCTCAATCAACGGGCGCCCGCCCGTGCCTCCCCCCTCCCCCCGTGCTCCCCCGGTGTCCCGGTGCGTCCGGCCGCACCGGTTTCCTTTCTGGTTTGGACCGGCCCATTTGAACCGGCCCCTTCGCGTGTCCCCAGAGTCGGGTTCGTCTTCCGAACACAGCACGTCGCTGCACCCGCCGACCTCACGAAAGGTGTGTGCCATGTCCACCCCCACGACCGTCACGTGCGCTACCTGCGGAACCTCCCTGACCCGAACCAAGCGGTCCCGCACCTCGCAGCCCCGGGCCCGCTACTGCTCCAACGCCTGCCGCCAGCGCTCCTACCGGCTGCGGCACCGGTCCGGCGGTGTGGACGCCGGGCTGGGCAGCGAACTGCTGACCCAGTTGAGCAGCTTCGTCGGCCGGGCCGACGAACTGGTCGAGCTGACCCGGCTGCTGCACGAGGTACGGCTGCTGACACTGACCGGGCCCGCCGGCGTGGGCAAGTCCCGGCTGGCGTCGGAGGTGGCCGGCCAGGAGGCGCGCGGCCGGCGGAGCGACGTGTCGGTGGTGCGGCTGGGCGCGGTCAGGGACGCCGGCACGGTACGCCGGCGCATCCTCGACACGCTCGGCGACGAACCCGACGGGAGCGCGGCGACGGCCCCGGACAGGCTGCTCGTCCTGGACGACTGCGACCACGTGCTGTACACGTGCGGAACCCTGCTGACCGAGTTGTTCCCCGGACGACCTCGGCTCAGGGTGCTCGCCACCAGCAGGGAGCCGTTGTGTCTGCCCGGCGAGTCGGTGTTCTCCGTGACCGGTCTGGCGCTCGGCGATCCCGAGTCCGTCGACCCACTCGCCGACGGTCTGCGTTCGGACGCGGTCTCGCTCTTCATGGACCGGGCCCGCGCCGTCGCCCCGGACTTCCGGCTCAGCCGGGACAACGCCGCCGACGTGGCCGAGATATGCGCTCGTCTGGACGGACTGCCGCTGCCCATCGAGATGGCCGCCCGGCTGGTCCGGGTCTTCCCGCCGGCCGAGATCCGCTCCAGGCTGCACGACCGGTTGGCGCTCCTGACGAACGGCTGGCGGCTCGCCGACGACCGCCATCAGAGTCTTCGCGCCGCGCTGGAGTGGGGGTACGCGCTCTTGAATCCGGTGGAACAGGCGCTGCTGCGCAGACTGTCGGTCCTGCCGGGCGGATTCGGGCCGGACGCGGCCGCGGCGGTCACGGCGGACGTGCCGGGGGCGGCGGTCGCGCTGCCGGAACTCCTGGTCGCCCTGGAGGCAAAGTCCCTCATCACCCCGCTGGCCGGCACGGGCGTCGGCACCGCTCGCTTCCGGATGCTGGAGTCCACGCTCTGCTTCGGGCAGGAGCGGCTCGTCGCGGAGGGCGAGGACACGGCGACGTACGAACGGCTGACCGCCTGGCTGACAACGATGTCCCTTCCGTTCCGCGACGAGGCCGTGGTGCCGGTCGCGGCGCTGGACCGGTTGGCCGAGGAGCGCGTCAACCTCGCCCACGCGGTGCGGCACCTGGCAGCGGGCTCGGACGAACGCCAGTTGCTCCTGGCCGGGGCGCTGGCCGCGGTGGAGGGGGCGCGGGGGCGGAGCGCCGAGGTGGCCGGGCTCGTGGTGCACGCCCTGGAGCGGACAACGCCGGACTCCATGTACCGCGCCGTGGCGCTGGAGGCGACGGCCCTGGCCGTTCGGGACTCCGAGCCCGACGGGGCGGCGCGGCGGATCGACCGGGCGGTGCGGGAGGAACGACGGCAGGGCCGTTCCCCTCTGCTGGGAAGGCTGCTGCTGGTACGCGGGATCCTGCGTCAGATGCGGGACGAGCGCCGGGCGTCGGTCGACGACCTGGAGGAGGCGCTGGAGATCGGGCTGCGGTCGCACCACGGCACCCTCGTGGCGCTGAGCCTGGGTGCCCTGGCCCGGCACCGGCTGGAGAGCGGCGACCCGTCCGGTGCGGAGCGCGAGCTTGAACGAGCCCTTCCCGTACTGCGGGACGGAGTGGCACCGCAGTGGCTGAGCCCCGTGCTGTCCACCGCCGGTTCACTGGCGTTGGAGAAGGGCGACGCGCACCGCGCGGAGGAGTACTTCGCCGAGGCGTTGCGCTGCCGTGCGTATCATCACGCCGATGCCGTACGGGCGTTGGAGGGGCTGGCGCTGGTCGCCGTGCGCGGCTACCGGTTCGACCGCGGGGTACGGCTGCTGGGTGTGGCGGAGCGGGTACGTGGCGGCGGCTTCGAGGGGAGCGGTTGGTGGCGGCAGCGTGTCCGGCAGGCGCGTGAGACCGCGCTGCGCGCACTGCCCGTGGGCCGGGCCGAGTCCTGGCTGGAGGCAGGTCGTGCGATGCCATGGCGGCAGGCGCTGGGCCTGGCGCTCGGCGGGGAATCGGTGGAGCCGCGGGGCAGGGGGGCCGCGCATCCGCTGAGCAAGCGGGAGCGGGACGTGGCGGCGCTGATCGTGGAGGGCCTGACCAACCGCCAGATCGCGGCGCGGATCCATGTGTCCGTGCGCACGGTGGAGACGCACATCCGCCACATCCGCACCACGCTGGGGCTGCGGTCCCGGGCCCACATCGCGGCCTGGGTGGCGCAGCGGCAGGCCGACGCGCCGGAGGTGTCCGCGCCGGCGCCGTCCGCGTCCTCGGCGGCGGTGCTGCGGCGGCTGTCCGACCCTCGGGAGAAGCTGCGAGGGGTGGGAGTCGGAGGCGGCGTCGTCCGGCCGGAGCTGCGGGGCGCGTAGCCGCCGTGGTCCGGCCGTCGCGTGAGCGGCGGTGGGTGCGGCGGCCCGGGCCGGGCGGCTTCGGTGCGCAGGGCGTGACGGGGTGCCCGAGGGTTCACCGCCGGCTGTTCGGCCGGCCGGCGGTGCCGTGCACTCAGGGCGCCGGGGTGGTCTCCACCCGGATCAGTGCCGTCGCGGTGTTCAGGGCGGTCTCGACGTCCTGGGGTGTCGAGCCCACGGCGAGCACGTGGCCCAGGCGGTCGTAGGCGTCCCGCGGCGGGCGGACCGTACGGCCCGGGGCCCCGGTGGTGACGACGGATTCGACGCCGGGGACGCGGGCGGCCTCGGCGGCACCCGTGATACCGGTCAGCCGTCCGGACTCCGTCGCCGTCAGGAACCGCAGCCCGGCGTGGCGGGCACGGTCCGCTTCGAGCGCGAGGGGGCGACCGGTGACGGCGCGCAGATGCTGGTCCAGCAGGTCGATGCCGGTCGCGGCGCGGACCAGTTCGGGGATCATGCCGCCGGCCAGGCGTCCGTTGACCTCGATGACGACGGGTCCCGCCGGGGTCAGCCGGACCTCCACGTGAGCGGGGCCCAGTTCGAAGCCGATCGCCTTGAGTGCCTGCCGCGCGCTCTCCGCCAGCTCCGCCTCGGCCTCGGGGGGCAGTGCGGCCGGGAAGAGGTGCCCGGTCTCGACGAAGTACGGCAGTGCGGTGGCGGTCCGTCGGGTGACCCCGACGCACACGGCCTCGCCGCCGGTGCAGAACATCTCCACGCTGTACTCGGGCCCCCGCGCGAACTCCTCGACGAGTACCCTGCCCGCGCGCTTCTGGCCCCGGACGTTCTCGGTGGTGGCGAGGATGTGTGCGGCCTGTGTGAGAGCGCCCGCCTCGTCGGCGCACCAGCGCACGTCCTGCGAGCCCGAGCCGTCGGCCGGCTTGACCACGCAGGGCAGTCCGACGCGGGCGACGGCCGCCGCGACACCGTCGGCGGATTCGACGACGACGTGGGCGGGCTGCGGCACACCCGCTTCGCCCAGGACGGCGCGGCTGAGGGACTTGTCGCGGCAGAGTGCGGCGGTGTCGGGGGCGTGGCCGGGCCGCCGGAACGACCGGGCCAGGGCTGCCGCGTGGACGAGGTAGAAGTCGCTGGTGGTGGTGACGCCCGCGACGGGGCGTCCCGCCGCCGCCGACTCGGCGGCGGCCCGGACGGCCGCTTCGTTCTCGGTGTCGCAGCGGACGGCGTGGCAGCCGGTACCCTCCAGCCCGGCGTAGCGGGCGGGGTCCTTGGCCAGGAGGACCGGGGCGAGGCCCAGCCTGGTCGCGGTGCGCAGGGCCAGCATGCCGGTGCCGGTGGTGTTGGACTCGACGAAGACGAGCACGGGGCGGTGTCTGCGCGGAATCGACGCGTAGGACCACCGGTGGACGGTGGTGCCGAAGGGCACCTCGGTGGGGGCGGTGGCGACGGGGCCCGCGGCCCGGTGGCGGTAGACGGTCTCGGCGTACCGGTCCCCGCGGTCCGGCATGATGCCGACGAGCCGGGTCCCGGGCGCGGCGCCGGCCGCGAGGTGGGCGAGGACCCGGTAGACCGAGCCGGAGGTGTTGCCGGCGAAGATCTTCTGTTCCCTCGCGAGGCTCTTCGTCGCGTCGAAGGCCTCGTCGTCGGAGAGCCAGTGGACCTCGTCGAGGAGCCGGTGGTCGATGTTGTCGGGGTGGAGGCTGTTGCCGAGTCCGCTCTGTTTGCGGGTGGCGAGGTCGGGCTGGCCGAACAGCACGCTGCCGACGCAGTCGACACCGACCACTTTCAGGTCGGGCAGGTGCTCCAGGAGCGCGGCGGAGGTGCCGCAGAGCGAGCCGCCGCTGCCCACGGAGCCGACCAGGACGTCCACGGTGCCCAGGTCGTCGAGGAGTTCGGCGGCGAGGGTCCGGTAGGCGGCCGGGTTGTCCGGGTTGCTGTACTGCTGCGGCCACCAGGCGCCCGGCAGGTCTCGCATCAGGCCGGCGAGGCGTTCGAGGCGGGCGCTCTGCCACCCCTGCGCGGTCATGGCCTCCACGACGTGCACGCTGCAGCCCATCGCCTCGAGCTTGGCGAGGGTGACGGGGTCGATGCGGGGGTCGGTGACGATGTGCACGGGGTGACCGAGGTAGGTGCCGACCAGGGCGACGCCGAGGGCCATGGTGCCGGAGGAGCTCTCCACGATGGGGGCGCCCTCGCGCAGGGCGCCGGTGCGGCGGGCCTCCAGGATGACGCGGCGGGCGACGCGGTCCTTCATCGCGTAGGGGTTGAGCAGTTCGAGTTTGGCGTAGACCTCGACGTCGTCGGGGGCGTCCACCCGCAGCCGGACGGCCGGGGTGTTCCCGATGGCGTCGACGAGGGTGTCATGTCGCATGCGCGCTCCTCCGGGTGTGCCGCGGTCAGCTTTCCATGGCCTCGATCAGGCTCCTGGGCCGCAGATCGGTCCAGTTCTCCTCGATGTGGGCCAGGCACGCCTCGCGGCTGTCCTCGTCGTGCGCGACGGTCCAGCCGTCGGGGACCTCCGCGAACGCGGGCCACAGCGAGTGCTGTCCCTCGTCGTTGACGAGGACCTGGAAGGTGGCGTCCGGATCGTCGAACGGGTTCACCTGTCCCACCGCCCTTTCCCGTGTCTTCGCGCGGTGGCCGCTCCACCGTCGCGCCGTCATCCTCACGGCGCGCGCCGGGCCGGTCCTCGGTGGGATCCACCGTTACGGCCACGGGCGCCGCCGACTCGTGACGTGCCTGCTAGAACTGGGGCCGTGTTCCGGGAGTTCCCGGACGGGGGCTGCCGGGGCGCGGGTTGGGTACGTACAGCGGCGCCCCACCCCTGTTCGGCTCCCGGGAGGAGCGGTCTCGGCCTCGGGCGGGTCCGCGTGCCCCTCCCCGCCGCACCGCCGTCCCCGGGCGCGACCGTCCCTGGGCGGGCCGGGACAGGACAAGCGCCCAGGACCACCGATGTGAGGACACGATGTACAGGGACCTGCCGTCCCGCTCCGTGCACGGCCGCACCTTCACCCAGGAGGCGCGCAGAGCGCAGATCGTCGAGGCCACGATCGAGACGCTGGCCGAGATCGGCTACACGAAGACGTCGTTCACGGCGATCTGCAGACACGCGAACCTGAGCAGCACCGGTCTGATCTCCTACCATTTCGCGGGAAAACCGCAATTACTGCAGGAGGTCGTACGGACCATCGTGGAGAAGGCGGGGGCACTGCGAACCAGCCGGGTCGCGCAGGAGACGACGTACCGCGGGAAGCTGGGCGCCTACATCTCCTCGCACTTCGACTTCATGGCCCGTTACCCGGCGCACGCCCGGGCCCTCACCGAGATCGCCGAGCTGGTCCGCGAGCGGCCGGCCCTGGAACTGGACGACGTCGCGCGCAGCGCCCTGTCGGTGGAGGGTCTGGTGACGCTGCTCGAAGAGGGTTGCCGTGCGGGCGAGTTCCGCGTCGCCGACCCGCCGGTGCTGGCGCTGGCCGTGCAGGGCGCCCTCGACAACGTGGTCCGCCACCACGAGTTGTTCGCCGTGGCCGATCCGGACCGTCTGGCCCGGGAGCTGACGGACATCTTCACCCGTTGCGCTCTGTCCCCCTAGCGGCCCGTCGCGGGGTGCGAACCGTTCGTCCGGGTGGCGCGTACTGGCTTCGGACACGGTGACGGGCCCGGCGGTGTTCCGGCGCTCGTCGATGCCGACCTCGAGTCGATCAGGACGCTCGTCCGTCTCCTGCGCACCCGGCACGACCTGCCGGTCCTGCTGGCCCTCGGCTGGCGTGACGGCGAGGAACCGGCCGCTCCCACGGAGTGGGCGGCGCGTTCGATGTTCGAGGTGATCAGACCCCGGCCGCTCTCCGGCCCGGGTGTCGCCACAGTGGTGCGCCGGCTGACGGGGGACTCCGTCGAGGCCGGCTTCGAGGCGGGGTGCCTGGACGCGACCGGCGGCAACCCCGCACTGGTGACGGGACTGGTCACCGGCCTGCGCCAGCTGCGCCGACCGCTGACGGCCGCCGCGCTGGAGGCGGCGAGCGAGGGCGACATCCCGGTGTTCGGTGCACGCCTGAGACGTCTGCTGCACGGGCAGTCCCCCGTCGCCGTACGCGCCGCACAGGCCATGGCCGTCCTGGGCGACCGGACCGCGACCACCACCGGGGCCGGCCTGGCGCGGGTGGAGACGACCGCGTTCATCCGCTCCCTCCGCAGGCTGGAGGCGGTCGGACTGGCACGGGGCTCCGCCGCGGACACGTGGTCCCTCGCACACCCCGCCGTCCGGAGCGCGGTCCTGACGGGCACCCCGCCCAGGACCCGGACGGACCTGCACGGGCGCGCCGCCCGGCTGCTGCACGACAGCGGAGCGCCGGCCTACGACATCGCCGGGCACCTGCTGGAGTCGCCGGCCGTCGCGCGGGAGCCGTGGGCGCGGGCCCTGCTGCGGGAGGAGGCCCGCACGGCGATGCTCCGCGGGGCCGCGGAACACGCGGCGGACCTCCTGCGGTCCTGCGTTCCGCCCGGCCGCGAGGACACCTGCGACCCGGTACTGGTGATGGAACTGGGCATCGCCGAGAGCAGGGGGGACGCGGAGTCCGGAATCGGGCGTCTGACGTCCGTGCTGGACCGCCTGCCCGACCCGGACCTGCGGCTGACGGCGCTCAGCACGCTCGTCGGTGCCCTGACCCGCACCGGCCGGGCGGGACGTGCGGCGGAGCTGCTGGCCGCCCAGGACACCGGTTCGCCCTCCGGACGGGCGCGTCTCCAACTGCTGGAGGCGGACATGCTGCTGGCCGCGACCGACCACCGCGACGCCTACACGGGCCTGCTCGAAACGGTCTCCCTGCGTCTGGACCTGCCCGGCACGACCCCCGAGGAGCGCGCCCTGCTCGCGGGCCGTGCCTTCATCGCGGTGAGCCGGGCCGAGCGCCTCCCGCAGGCCCTGTCGGCGGCGAACAGGGTGCTGACCAGCGGTACGCCGATCACCGACTCCCCCGTCTCGCTGGCCGCCGCGGCCGCCGCGCTGACGTACGCCGACCGTCCCGCCGACGCCGCCCACGTGTACCAGCAGCTCCTGGAGGGCACCGACGCCGTGCCCGACCACCTGCGGGCCGGTCTGCTCGCCCTGGACGGCGAGGCCGCCCAGCGGCTGGGGCGCCTCGACCACGCGCTCCGCTCCACGGCCGAGGCCCTCGGGTCGGTGCCGGGCGCCCGGGTCACCCACCACCAGGCGCTGGCGCTGGCGGTCCGGCTGCACACGCTGCTCGACCGGGGCGACGTCGTGGCGGCCGGCGCCCTGGCCGGCACGGTGCCGCAGGACGTGATCGACGACGCCTGGCAGTGGAGCGAGTACCTCGGTGCCCGCGGGCGCCTCCGGCTGGCCCAGGACGACCCCGTGGCCGCGGTGGCGGACCTGACGGAGTGCGGCCGTCGGCAGGAGCTGTGGCAGCGGACGAATCCGGCCGTCTCGCCGTGGTGGTACTGGGCCGGACACGCCCGTCTGGCCGCCGGCGACCGTGCGGAGGCGGGCCGCCTCGCGACCCGGGCGGTGGATCTCGCGCACTCCGCCGACTTCCCGGTCGCCCTGGGCACGGCGCTGGAACTGCTGGCCTCGGCGGGCGACGAGCAGCGGCGGCTGCAGACCCTCGAGGACGCCGAGAGCGTGCTGGCGCACGGCGGCGCCGCGCTGTCCCTGGCACGGACACGGGTGGCCCGCGGCCGTGCCCTGCTGCGGGCCGGGCACGTCGGGCCGGCCCGGAAGGTGCTGCGCCGGGGCTGGGAGGAGTCCCACGCGCTCGGGGCCCGCGCCCTGCACGACGAGGCACACCGTCTTCTGCTCAGCGCGGGGGCCCGGCCCCGGCGCGCCGTTTACCGCGGGGCGGGCGAACTCACCCGCAGCGAGAAGCAGGTGGCACGGCTGGCGGCGGCGGGACGGACCAACCTGCAGATCGCGGAGGCGCTCTTCGTGACGCGTCGTACCGTGGAGCTGCACCTCACCTCCGTCTACCGCAAGCTCGGCCTGTCGGGACGCAAGGAGTTGCGCAGCGCCCTGGGGCCGTCGCGGGACACCGCGGAGGCCGGCCCCGCGCGCCGCGAGCCGTGACGCGAGGGCCGACTGCGGTGTGCCCGCCCGCGTCACACGACGGACTTCCCGGCCCGCTCCTTTCCGGGACTTCTTCCCCGGCGGGCTGCCCGAACGCGCCGAAGTGTGTCTAGGCTTGCGTCAGTCACGCAGCCAGGCCGTTCGCCTGTCGTCTGCCGGATCCGCTCTCGTACACCGCAGACCGGGTCCCACTTCCCCCCACCGTCGGCGTCAGTCGGCTCCCCGTCGCGCGGAGCGCTGAGCGCCTTGTCGACCGGAAGGAAACGGCATGACCGCTTTCGAGGTGGAGCAGATCGCCGAACGAGTCCGCCGCTACTACGCGTTGGTGGACGACGGAGACGTGCAGGGAGTCGTCGGGCTCTTCGCCGACCGCGCGGTGTACGAGCGGCCCGGCTACGAGCCCATCGTCGGACGGGACGGGCTCGACGCCTTCTACCGTGGTCGGCGGGTCATCGACGCGGGGACCCACACGGTGGTCAGGCTCGTGGTCGGGCCGGGCGACGCCGCCGTCGAGGGTGAGTTCCGCGGGAGGCTGAAGGACGGCAGCGAGGTGGACCTGCGGTTCGCCGACTTCTTCCGGCTGAACGAGGACCTGCTCTTCGAGGTCCGCAACACGTACTTCTTCTCGCCGATGGTGTGAGCGCGGGGCGCCGCCGCGCGTAACGGTGGCTGACACCGATGTTCCCCCTGTCGCGGCCCGTGAGGATTCCGTCCGGACGACCGTGTCGTGGTCGCCGCCGGCCGGTCCCGTCGGCCGGTCCCCTCTCGGCGGAAGGGCCGCTATGACCAGTACCGACGATGCGGAATCGGCGGAGTCGTTCGACGTGATCGTCGTCGGAGGCGGCCCCGCCGGGTCGTCGGCCGCGACGTTCGTGGCCATGCAGGGCCACCGTGTCCTGCTCCTGGAGAAGGAGGAGTTCCCCCGGCACCAGATCGGTGAGTCCCTGCTGCCGTCCACGGTGCACGGGATATGCGCGCTCCTCGGCGTGTCCGAGGAACTGCACGGTGCCGGGTTCACCAAGAAGCACGGCGGCACCTTCCGCTGGGGCTCCCACACCGAACCGTGGTCCTTCGACTTCGCGCTCTCCGAGAAGTTCGCGGGCCCCACCTCGTACGCCTACCAGGTCGAGCGCATGAAGTTCGACCAGCTGCTCCTCGACAACGCCCGGCGCAAGGGCGTCGTGGTCCGCGAGCGGTGCGCGGTCCGCGACGTGCTGGAGGACGAGGGCCGGGTGTGCGGGGTGCGCCACGAGGACGAGGACGGCGCCGAGCGGGAGACGCGCGCGCGGTTCGTCGTGGACGCCTCCGGCAACCAGGGCCGGCTGCACGGGCGCGTCGGCGGCCGGCGCCGCTACTCGGAGTTCTTCCAGAACATCGCGCTGTACGGCTACTTCGAGGGCGGCAAGCGGCCCCCGGCGCCGAACAGCGGAAACATCACGTGCGTCGCCTTCGAGTCGGGCTGGTTCTGGTACATCCCGCTGACCGAGACCCTCACCTCGGTGGGCGCGGTGGTGCGCAAGGAGTGCGCGGACCGGATCCGCGGCGACCGCGACCAGGCGCTGGCCGCGATGATCGCCGACTGCCCGCTGGTCGCCGACTACCTGTCGCAGGCGGAACGGGTGACCAGCGGGCCGTACGGCGAGGTCCGCGTGCGCAAGGACTACTCGTACCTGCACGACACCTTCTGGCGTCCGGGCCTGACGCTGGTGGGCGACGCGGCGGGCTTCATCGACCCGCTGTTCTCCTCCGGCGTGCACTTGGCCACGTACAGCGCGCTGCTGGCCGCGCGTTCCGTCAACAGCGTGCTCCGCGGCGACCTGGGGGAAGAGGAGTGCTTCGCGGAGTACGAGGCCCGGTACCGCAAGGAGTACCAGACCTTCCACGACTTCCTCGTCAGCTTCTACGACGTCACCCGGGACGAGCAGCAGTACTTCGACGAGGCGCGGCGCGTCACCCGTGACTGCGCGCCCGGCGCCGGCGCGTTCGTCGGGCTGGTCGGCGGTGGTGCCTCGGACGACGCGGCACTCACCTCCGACTCCTACCGGGACCAGCGCAAGAAGGACCTGCGGCAGCAGTCCCGCGACGTCCACTGGGAGGGGCACCGCATCCAGATGCAGGCGGCCTTCGGTGAGGCGGACGACGACGTGCCGGTCGTCAAGGACGGGCTGGTCGTCGCGCAGGACGGCATGCACTGGACGAGGAGCGCGCAGTCCGCTCCGGCGTGACCCGGCCCAGCGTCCGGCACCGGCCCGTCCCGGCCGGCGAGGCCCTCGCCGTCTACGGGTCCGCGGCGGCCGAGCGGTAGACGGAGAGGGTCCCGGGAAGCTCCGAGCAGGCGGCGCGCGCCGCCCGGAGCCTTTCAAGGTACCCGTCGGCGGTGGTGTCCAGCAGGAGTCCGAGCATGGTGCCGCTGTGCGTGCACACGACTCCGGGGGCGCCGATGCGTTCGGCGATGCCCACCATGGCGTGCAGGTTGCGTTTGGGCAGCCGACGCTGGTTGAGGAGCGCGCTGCGGGTGGTGACCGCACCGACGGCGCTCAGGTCGGCGCGGCGGACGGCGCGGGCGAGGTCGTCGACGAGTCGTGCGTACTCGTGCCGCTGTGCGGGCGGCACGGGGCGGGGGCGCCGGTTGTGGGCGACGGTGTCGAGGTGTCCGCCCTCGTCGACGGCGACCAGGGTGGCGGGCGGCAGCACACCGAGGCGGGCGCGGAGCCGGACGGCACGGTGTTCGAAGACGACGACGCCGGGATGCATGACTCCGTCGGTGGGTTCGACGGGGCGCAGCCAGTCCTCGACGGCGCCCGGTGAGGTGTCCAGTCCGAGTACGGTGCCGACGCCGCGGGCCGTCGCCACGAGGTCGGCGGACGAACTGGCGAGGCCCTTGCCGACGAGCAGGTCGCTGTCCAGCAGGAGGGTCCCCCCGCCGCCGCCGTGGGCGTCGAGCATGGCCCGCGCCAGGGTGAGCGACTTGGTCTTGTGCGCGGGGTAGACGTGCAGCGGGCCGTGCGGGTCGAAGCGGAACCGGGCGCGGCTGCCGAGGCTGATCGGGAGGGTGACGAGGAAGGCCGTGCCGTCGGGCAGGACGCCCTGGAGGAGTTCACCGAAGGTGCCGCAGGCGGCGCCGGTGCCCTCGGCGATGTCCACGGCGACCCGGCGGGCGGCCGCCGGCAGCCCCGTCATCCGTGGTCCCGCGCGGTCACGGGAGTGTCGAGGCGGCGGGCCGCGGCCGTCCTGCGTGCGGTCCTGCCCGACCACTCGGCGTCGAGCCGGTCGAGTTCGCGCGACTCGTCGGCGAGGAGCCGTGCGACCTGGTCGGGGTGGGCGGAGCCGGCCGAGCGCTTGGCGCGCAGCCCGGCGTCGACGTCGAAGGACTCGGCGAGCAGCTCGGCGGCCGGTTCGACCTCGTGACCGGACTCGGCGGCACAGGCCCGCAGCAGGCCGGCGTCGGGGCGGTCGGCGCGCAGCCCCTGCTCGACGGCGCGCTTGACGTAGCGCCCGGCGACGATCTGGGCGGTGCGCCAGGGGATGCCGCAGTCCAGGGTGAGGCGGTTGGCGAGGGTGAAGCCGCCGAGGTGGTCCTCGTCGCAGGCGGCGCGCATCCGGTCGGTGCGGTAGGTGGTGCCGGTGACGACGGCGTGGGTCAGCCGCAGCAGGGAGCGCATGGCCCGGGTCTGGGTGTGCAGGTGGGCCCCGGTCTCCTTGGACACCTCGACGGTGTTGCTGTAGGGGGTGTTGCGCTGTCCGGCGACGAGGTCGGCGGCCCGGCCGACGACGTGGGCGCAGCGCCCGCGGATGCGTTCGAGTACGGGGAAGTTGCGCTTCTGCGGCATGGCCGCGGAGATGCCGGCGAGGTCGTCGGGCAGGTCGAGGAATCCGAAGCCGCTGCCGCCCCAGGTCATGAGGTCGGTGGTGAAGCGGCTCAGCACGGCGGCGTAGCCGGCGAGGTCCGAGGCCATGCCGGTGGTCCAGGTGCGGGAGGCGACGCCGACCAGCGCGTGCGGCTGGACGCGGGCGAAGCCGAGGTGGGCGGCGAGGCGGGCGCGGTCCCAGGGCAGTTCCTGCCCGGCCATGGCGCCGGACCCGAGCGGGCAGGCGTCCGTCTCGTCGTAGGTGTGCAGCATGCGGCGCAGCGCGGCGTTGGTCTCGGCGGCGAGGGCGGCGAGGTGGTAGCCGGGGGTGATGATCTGTGCGGCCTGGCCGTGGGTGCAGCCGGGCACGGGGGTGTCGGTGTGGCGGGCGGCGAGGGCGGTGACGGCCCGGCCGAGGTCCAGGAGGTCCGCCGCGACGGCGGTGAAGTCGGTGCGCGCGGCCATGAGCTGGGCGCACGCCTGGGCGTCGTTGCGGCTGCGGTCGACGTGCCAGGCGGCGAAGGGCGGGTTGGGGCCGGACTGCACGTGGTGTTCCAGTGCGAAGGAGATGTCGGACATGTTCCGCCGCGGGTCGGCGCGTACCGCGTCGGCGTCGAGCGAGCCGAGGCGGGCGTCGAGGGCCGCGGCGCCCGTCGGGTCGGCCAGCCCCATCCTCACGTACTCGCGCAGGAGGGCCCGTTCGACGGCGACGTAGTGGGGCAGCAGCTGTTCGGCTTCGTAAGCGAACTGAGGGGCGAGCACCTCCTCGTGCCACACGTCGCTCGGTGTGCCGTCGATCCGGCCGGTCACCGCCATGCCGTCCTCCCGTCGGGGGTGCGTTCAAGGGCGGTGGCCAGTCCGGCCACCGTCGGGTCTGCGAAGAAGGTCCGCAGCGTGGGGCCGCCCCCCGGTGCCGGGGCGAGGCGGGCGAGCAGGCGCAGGGCCTGGAGCGAGTGGCCGCCCGCGGTGAAGAAGTCCTCGTGGACGTCGACGGCGTCGGTGCCCAGCAGCGTCCGCCAGACGGCCGCCACGCGTTCCTCGGTCGCGTCGCGCGGGGCGGTCCGGGCGGGCGGTGGGCCGTCGGCCGGGCGGGGGGTGTGCCGGGTGGCGGTGCCGGGGGACAGCGCGGAGAGGCGCGTGCCGGGGGCGTCGAGGAGAGCGGCGAGCAGCCGGAGGTAGTCGGCGAGGAGGGTGTCGGCGGTGGAGCGGTCGAAGAGGGCCGTGTCGTAGACGAGGCGGACGCCGGTGCCGGCGACGTCGAGGAGGAGGTCCTCCTCGCAGGAGGAGACGGGCGGGCCGAGACCGCCGGCCGGGGTGTGGTTGAAGGCGAGCTGGTAGAGGGGCGGTACGCCGGGCAGGCGTGGCGCCGCGAGGAGTTCGACGAGGCTCTGGAAGGGGATGTCGAACCTTTCCCCGGCACGGACGGCGGCGGTGGTCCGGCGGACGAGTTCGGTGCCGTCCGGGTCGCCGGAGAGGTCGGCCCGCAGGACGCGCATGTTGACGAAGGTGCCGACCATGGCGCGGGTCGCGGGGTCGTCGCGGCCGGCGACGGGCAGGCCGACGGCGAGGTCGTCGGCGCCGGAGTGGTGGTGGAGCAGGGCGGTCCAGGCGGCGAGGAACAGCATGACGGGGCGCGTGCCGTGATGCCGGGCGGCGTCGGTCAGGGCCGCGGTGACGCCGACCGGCAGGGCGGTGCGCACCTCGGCCCCGCGGAACGTGCGGGCGGGCGGGCGCGGCCGGTCGAGCGGGACGGTGTGCACGGGGGGCAGTCCGTGCAGCCGGGCCCGCCAGTGGGCGGCGGCCGCGTCGAGGCCTCCGGAGCGGGCCCGCTCCCGTTCGCGGCGTGCGTACGCGCCGTAGCCCAGGGGCAGCCGGGGCAGGCGGGGCTCGCGGCCTTCCTCGGCGGCGGCGCAGAGTTCGGTGAGTTCGGCGTGGACGTGGAACCCGGAGGCGGTGTCGTACACCGTGTGGTGGGCCGCGAGGACCACCGACCAGGCCCCCTCCCCCAGGTTCAGGACGGCCGCGCGCCACTGGGGTGCCCGGTGCGGGTCGAACGGGGTGCGGGCCAGCCGGGCGTGCAGGGAGCGCCGTTCCTCGGCCTGTGCGGTGTGGTCGTGCGCGCTCAGGTCGACCAGTTCGATCCGCGGCTCGGGGTGCGGGTGCACCTCCTGGCACAGCCGTCCGTCCACGGTGCGCAGGACGGTGCGCAGGGGTTCGTGGCGGTCCATGAGGACGTGCAGGGCGTGCACGAGGTCGTTCCCGGTCACGGCCGCGTGCAGGGGGAACTCGTCGACCACGCAGTAGGTGGGCGGGTCGTGGGCCAGCCGGGAGGCCAGCCAGGCGCGTTCCTGGGCGTACGTCGCCGGCGCGGTGACCGGTCCGGCCGCGGCGTCGGGTGCGGGCCGGCCGTCACGGACGGCGGGTCCTGGACGCGTCACGACGGTCCGCCGTCGCCGAGGGGCAGGACGTGGCCGGACAGCCGTACCGGGTCGCCGAGGACGACGGCGATCTCCCGGGCGCCCTCGTACGGTTCGCGGGCGTGCGCGGTGCGGATGTTGTCGACGAGGAGGACGTCGCCCTCCTGCCAGGGCTCTCCGACGGTGAACCGGTCGTAGACGGCGTTGATCTCCTCGACCGTGGCGGCGGCGACGGGGGTTCCGTCGCCGGCGGCGGTGTCGAAGGGCAGCCCGCCGGGTCCGTAGACGTCGGTGAGGTACTCCCGGATCGCGGGTTCGAGGGTGAGGCCGTTCAGGAAGGCGATCTGGTTGAACCAGCCGGGGACCCCGGTGCGCGGGTGGGGCACGACCGCGGTGCGGCGCTGGCGGGTGAGCAGGCGGCCGTCGGCGAGCCAGGTGGGTTCGACGGCGGCTGCGGCGCAGTACGCGTCGACCGACGCGCGGTCGGTGCTGCCGAACGCCTCGGGCCAGGAGAGCCCGACGTCGTGGTAGGCGCGGCGCAGCAGCCAGCCGTGCTCGGCGAAGCGGGCGGTGAGGTCGGGCGGGAGCGCGGCGAGTACCTGCTGGGAGTCGGCGACGGTGGTGCGGCCACCGCTGTCGGGCGCGGTGAGGCAGGCGAAGAGCAGGGTGCCGGGGACGGTGGCGGCGTGGCTCAGCTCGTGGTGCATGCACATGGGGTCCTCGGCGGGCCAGTGGCTGCCGGAGTACACGCCGGGTGCGAGCGCGGTGCGGGGCGCGAAGCCCTCCCGTTCCGTGAGCGGTTCGACGCCGAGCGCGGTCGCGACGCGCGCGACGTCGGCGGGGGTGCGGGCGCCCACGCCGCGGAGCATGACGGCGCCGGAGGCGGCGAGGGCGGCCAGTGCCGCGGTGCGGTGCGCGGTGGCGCGGGCGACGGGGCCGGGGCCTGCGGTGCGGGCGTCGAGGACCCGCAGCGGGGCCGGGCCCTCGGCGGGCCGGGCCGGGGTCGTCGCCGGGGCGGGGCCGGTCGGGGCGGTCGCCGGGGCGGGTGCGGACGTGCCGTCGAGCAGGGCGGCGACGTCGGCGACCGTGGGGGTGTCGCGGAGTTCGGCGACGGTCACCCTGCGGTCGAGTTCGACGGCCAGGCGGATCGCGGTGAGGGAGGTGCCGCCGAGGTCGGTGAAGCGGCTGTCGCGTCCGATGCGGTCCTCCGGCACGTGCAGCAGGCGGGACCAGACGGCCGCGACGCGGCGTTCGGTGGCGGTGGCCGGCTGCCGCGTGCCGGCACCGTCGCTCTTCCGGGCGTGCGCGGTGTCGCGGGCGCGGGCGGTGAGGGCCTTCTTGTCGATCTTCCCGTTGCCGGACAGGGGGAGTTCGCGGACGCGGTGGAGCCGGTGCGGCACCATGTAGGGGGGCAGGGCGGTGCCCAGGGCGCGTGCGGTCTCCTCGCCGTCGGGGGCGTCTTCGCCCGTGTAGTAGGCGACGAGCTGGGGGGCGTCGTCGGTGCCGGCGACGACGACGGCGCCGTCGCGGACGCCGGGGACCTGGAGCAGCCGGTCCTCGATCTCCCCGATCTCGATGCGGAAGCCGCTGACCTTCACCTGGGCGTCGCGCCGGCCCAGGTACTCCAGTTCGCCGGAGGGGAGCCGGCGGCCGAAGTCGCCGGAGCGGTAGAGGCGTTCGGCGGGTCGCAGGGGGTCGGGGCGGTAGACGGCGGCGGTGCGGTCGGGGTCGTTGACGTAGCCGCGGCCGACGCACACGCCGGCGATGACGATCTCGCCCGGGGCGCCGTCGGGGACGAGGTGGAGCTGTTCGTCCATGACGTAGACGCGGCAGTTGCGGATGGTGTCGCCGAGCGGTACCGAGCGGTGGTCCGGCACCGTGCGCATGACGCCGTGGTGGGAGTCGTCGCTCACCTCGGTGAGGCCGTAGCAGTTGACGAGGGGGACGCCGGGGAACCGCTCGAACCAGCGGCGGACCAGCTCCTTCTTGAGCGCCTCGCCGGTCACGGCCATGACGCGCAGGTGCGGCAGGGCGACGCGGCCCCGGGCGGCCTCGGCGAGGACGAGTTCGAGGTAGGTGGGGACGAGTTGGAGGACCTGGACGCGGTGCCGGTTGACGAGGTCCACGAACCGGGCCACGTCGAGTACGGCCTCCTGCTCGACCAGCAGGACGCGGCCTCCGACGAGGAACGGGGAGACCAGCTGCCACAGGGAGATGTCGAAGCACTGCGGGGCGGTCTGCCCGACGGTGTCGCCCTCCTGGACGCCGAGGTCCTCGATCTTGGCGTACAGGTGGTTGAGGAAGCCGTCGTGCTCGCACAGGGCGCCCTTGGGCTCACCGGTGGACCCCGAGGTGAAGTACACGTACGCCAGCTGGTCCCCGGACACGGCGACTTCCGGGTCCCGGGTCGGTCCGTCCCCGCGGGCGAGGTCCCCGACGGTCATCCGGCGGATCGTGTCGCGGCCGCTCAGGGCCTCGTCCAGCGACGGCACGTCGGGGTCGGCGAGCACCCAGCGGCACTCGCTGCGGGTGAGCGTCCTCGCGAGGCGCGAGGCGGGGAACTCCGGTTCCAGGGGCAGGTAGCAGCCGCCCGCCTTGAACACGGCGAGCACCGCGGCCGGCCAGAGCGGGTGGCGTTCGGTCACGACGGCCACGACGTCCTCCGGGGCCAGCCCCTCACCGAGCAGCGCCCCGGCGATCCGGTTGGCCGCGTCGTTGAGTTCGCGGTAGGTGCGGGTGGTGCTCCCGTGCACGACGGCCACGGCGTCGGGGTGGAGCCGGACGCGTTCCTCGAAGAGTTCGTGGAAGCGGCGGCCGGGCAGCGGTCGCAGCGGCCCGGCTCCGCGTGCGACGACGGCCTCGGTCTCCTCCGGCGTCAGGAGCCCGTGCCGGGTGTGCGGCAGGTCCGGGTCCTCCGCCATCAGCCGGAGCGCGCGCAGCTCGTACCCTCCGAGGCGTTCGGCGGTCATGCCGGCCGTGTCCGACGCGTTCGCCCAGGCCTTCGCCGCCTCGCTCCGTCCGTCGTCGGTGCCCACGTGGCGCACCAGGTCGCGCCAGGAGGCGTCGGGGCCCGAGAAGGCCCTGCCCAGGAGCACCGAGGCGACCTTCAGCCGTGCGGCGAGCCGCACCGAGGCCGCGTCCGCCGCGTACGCGTGGGCGAGGGCCGCGGCGGCGTCCTCCGGCCGGGCGGGGGCCGGCTGCCGCCCGGCGGCCGGGTCGGGTGCTGTTTCCTGCATCGGGACGCTCCTGCTGGTCGGTGAGTCGGCGTGCGGACGGGGCGGGACGCTCAGGCCAGGTAGTCCTCGGCGCCGCCGGTGCGCACCGTGTCGAGGGTGAAGCAGTGGAAGCCGCCGCCGAACAGGCGCCGGTGGCGGTGCCGGACGGGTACGACGGTGAAGCCGTGCTTCTCGAGCGTGGCCACGAGGGTCTTGCAGGCGTCGTTGACCAGGACGGTGTCCTCGTCGACGGAGAGCACGTTCAGGTCGATGTAGGGGCTGGCGGGGATCGGGTCGTCGTTCTCGTACTGCGGGTAGTCGTCGACGCCGGGCGGCGGCGGGACGACGACGTCCCACCCGCGCAGGGCCTCGGGCAGGTAGTCCACGACGCCCGGGTCGCGCAGCAGCAGGGTGCCGGGGCGCAGCGGGACCACGACGGAGTCGATGTGGCTCTGGGTCAGCCGGTCCATGCGGTGCACGCGGAACCGTCCGTCGAGGTGGCGCCGGAGCCAGTCGAGGGCGAGGGCGTGGTTGGCGTTGGAGACGTTGACGATCAGGTCGCGGCCCAGCCGGAGGCAGTTGGCCCCGTCGATCATCGGTTCGATGCCCACGTCGTACGGCGACGCCCGAGGATCGAGGGGGACTTCGATGTTCGGGGCGGCGTGGGCGACGTTGGCGGGGTCGAAGGAGTGGTCGGTCATCATCGGGCGCGGCATCGTCGTCCAGCGGGCGCCGGTGCGGAAGTACTCCAGGAAGACCGGTTTGAGGAACTGGGTCTCGAAGTAGCGGTCGTGCAGCATGGGCGGGGTCTCGATGATCTCGTCGCCCATGATCAGGGTGTTGTCGCGGAGGTTGAGCGGCGGTGTGACGGCGGCCTCGAAGGCGGGGGTGGCGACCCGGGTCGTCCCGGGTGCGGGCGGCAGGGGCCGGTGCACCGTGACGCCGAGCGCGGTGAGCTGTGCGGCGACGCCCTCGACGTCCTCGACGAGTTCGCCGAGGAAGCGCTCCTTCTGCGCGAGGCGGTGGGGGGTGTTGCGGTCGCGGCGTTCCTCGCCGTCGCGCCAGGTCGAGAGGGAGGGGTAGTAGCCGCGGGCTCCGGAGAGGTTGTCGCTGATGAACATGTCGAACGACATGTCGCGCACCCGGTCGAGGTAGCCGTCCGCCGAGCCGAGGACGACCTCCTTCAGCGGGGTGAAGTCGTCGTAACTGTTCAGGCGCATCGGCGAGGGCCTTTCGTGGGGCGTGGGAGGGTGACGGCCCGTGTCCGGTGACCGCTCGTCATCCCGCGGCCTCCTTCGTGAGGAAGGCCGCGAGGCGCCGCACGCCGGTCTCGATCCGGTCGGGTTCCAGGTAGCTGCACGACAGCCGGATCTGCCGGTCGCCGCGGTCGGTGAGGGAGAACTGCCGCATCGGTGTCCACAGGACGCCGTACCGGGCCGCCGAGACCTCCAGGAGGGCGAGGTCGGCGGGGACGGGCAGGTCGACGCGGGCGAAGAAGCCGCCGGCCGGGCGGTGCCAGGAGACTCCCGCCGGCACGCCGTCGGTCAGGTGCCGTTCCAGGGCGTCGGTCAGGTGGGCGAGGTTGGACCGGTACCGTTCGGCCTTGCGCCGGGCCAGGGCCCGCAGGGAGCCTCCGTGTTGCAGCAGGAGGCCGCCGACGACGGCCTGGGACAGCGGTGAGGTGTTGACGGTGACCATCGTCTTGAGGTCGGCGAGTTCCCGGGCGAGCGACCGTTCGCCGCCCGCTCGGCCGACCCGCTGGTCGGCGACGGCGTAGCCGACGCGGGCCCCGGGGAACCCGACCTTGGCGAAGGTGCCCAGGTGGACGACGCGGCGCCGGGTGTCGAGGGCCTTGAGGCCGGGGAGGGCGTCGTCCTCGGGGGCGGTGAAGGCGTAGGCGTTGTCCTCGACGAGCAGCAGGTTCTCGCGGTGCGCCAGGTCGAGCAGGGCGTGCCGGGCGTCGAGGGGCATGCGGGCGCCGCCGGGGTTGGAGAAGTCGGGGGCGACGTAGCAGGCGCGGACGCGGTGCCCTGCCGCCCGGGCCCGCCGGCAGCGGGCGGCGAGGTGGTCCACGTCGAGGCCGGCGGCGCCCTCGCGGACGTCGGTGACGGGGATGCCGAGGAGTCGTGCGGCGCCGACGATGCCGGGGAAGCACGGGTCGGCGACGGCGAGCACGTCGGAGGAGGCGTCCCGGTACAGGGCCCGCAGGGTGAGGAGCATGGCCTCCTGGGCGCCCACGGTGATCACGACGTCCTCGGGTGCGGCGTGGATGCCCTGGTCGGTGCGGAGAGCCTCGGTCACGAGGTCGTTGATGAGGCCCTGGGCGGGTCCGTACTCGTAGAGCACGCGTTCGGCGCGGGACGGATCGAGGCCTCGGCCGGTGCGCAGGTGGGCGAGGAAGCGGTCGGTCAGGGCGCGCAGGTCCAGGCCCTGGACGAAATCGGGGTGCGGGGCGCCGGGTGCGAAGGAGATGGCGTCGGGGTGGCGGTCCATGACCTCGTTGAGGAAGCCGATGGCGCCGAGCACCGGGTCCCGGAGGGAGCCGTGCAGGTCCGCCGCGTGCAGGTCGGGGGCGCCGGTCATGTCCGGCGCCCCCGTGCGGCGCGCCGCCGCTCGCGCTCCTGCCAGCGGCGTTCGACCTTGTCGAGGACGTCCGGGGCGTAGGCGCGGTCCGCCTGGGCGACGGCGAACTCGGCGAGGTACGTGCGGAAGTGGTCGAGGGGTTCCTCGGCGAGGGCGAGCATGCGCCGGTTGGCGGCGACGGCGGGGGCGCAGAGGACCGCCACGGCGCGTTCGACCGCCTCGTCCATACGGTCGGCGGGGACGACCTCGTCGTAGACCGTGGCGGCTTCGGGGTCGGTGGTGGCGATCCTGCGACCGCCGAGCACCACCTGCCGGGCCAGGCGGGCTCCCGTCTGCCGGGTGAGGCGGAGGTTGCCCGCGCCGGGCACGATGCCCTCCTCCGCGGCGGGCAGGCTGACGTAGGCGCCCTCCTCGGCGACGACGTGGTCGAGGGTCAGCAGGAGTTGCATGCCGCCGCCGATGGCGAAGGTGTCGACGGCCCCGATCCACGGTTTGGTGACGCAGCGCTCGCTCCCCGCGCCGGGGGCCGGGTCGGTCAGCAGGCCGTGGAGCAGCTTGCCGACGTAGCCGAGTTCGCGGGCGAGGAGGAAGCCGACCAGCGGGATCCGGCCGTCGCGCAGGTCGGTGAGGTCGATGCCGGCGCTGAAGACGCGCCGCCCCCGGTGGGCGGGGTGGTCGGTGGTGCCGCCGCGCAGGACGCCGACGCGGACCGTGTCGTCGAGCAGGACGAGGTCGACGGCGGTGTCGAGGTCGGCGACGAGTCGGGCGTTCTCGGCGTTGAGCCGGCGCGGGTTGCGGAACTCGACGTGGGCTGCGGCGCCGCGGCGTTCGACGTGGACGGTGTCCAGTCCGACGCGGCCCTCGGCGCGGAAGCCGTCCAGGAGTTCCAGGGCGCGCGGGGTGGGTCCGAGCATCGTCTCCACGAGGTGCCGGCCGGCGGCGGGCGAGCGCAGCACGGCGCCGCAGAACCGGCCCTGGTCGATCTCCCGGCCTTCCTTCTCCGCCTGGACGACGCGGAGTTCGTCGGCCATCTGCTCGCGGGTCGGCACCAGGCCCGGCACCTGGTCGGCGGCGGCCTCCACGAGGTCCGGCAGGCGCGGTCGGCGGGTCAGCCCGTCGGTGAGCAGGCCGTACACGGTCTCGGTGTGCCGGGCGAGGAAGTCCCGTCGGACGCCGCGGACTTCGGCGTGCGCGGTCGCGGCGCGGGCCCGCTCGTCCGGGGACCTGTGCGGGACCGCAGGCAGCGCCGCGAGGATGCGTTCGGCCGCCGCGGCGTGTTCGGCGAGGTGCTGTGCGTCGTCGTCGAAGGCGCCGGACAGGGGGGCGGGGGTGGCGGGGGCGTCGCGTCGGGTGGTCACTGCGCCGCCTCCGGGTGCTCCGGGTCGCTGCCGGCCAGGCGGCGCAACTCGCGGTCGCAGGCCGCCAGGTGGACTCCGAGCGCGTCCTCGTACTCGGCGGAGGCGGCCTCTTCCAGGAGCCGCCGGCGGATGCGGGTCTCCCGGTCGGAGAGCCGGCCGCGCAGGACGGCCGCGGTGTGGACGGCCTCGGTGAGGTCCTCGCTGATCTGGTCGACGATGCCGAGTGCGGTGGCGTCGTGGAGTTCGATGGCGGAGTCCCAGAGCACGATGCGGCGGGCGCGCGCCAGTCCGATGTGCTGCACGAGCCGGTACAGGGCCATCCCGGGCCAGAAGTGCCCCTCGTTGACGGGCAGCATCAGGCGCAGGTCGGGTCCCGCGATCCGGTAGTCCGCGGCCAGCAGCAGGTCGAGGACCGGGCCGCCGCAGGTGCCCTCGACGACGGCGATGTTGACGTGGTCGAGCCGTTCCAGGCGGCGCACGGCCCGCTCCCAGCGCTTGACCTCCTGGAGGGAGACGCGGCCGGGCCACTCGCGCGGCTGCAGGGGCGTGGGGGTGAACCGCAGGACCACGACCGTCCGTTCGCGCCGTTCGCCGGCCTGTTCGCAGACGGCGTCCAGGGCCGCGGTCAGTTCGGGCAGCGGACTGCCGCCGTCCAGCCGGACCAGGAGGCCCAGGTCCCCGGGCAGTCCCGTCCGGTCGGGTCCGGTCTTCATGGTCGTACCAGTTCCTTTCCTCACCAGCGCACCAGGGCCGTCTCGATGGTCGAGCCCGGCCCCATCGTCATCAGGACTCCGAGGTCGCCCGGGACGGCGGCCTTCTCGTCGCGCAGCCGCTCGTAGGAGAACAGGAACGATCCGCTGGAGAGGTTGCCGTGGTCGCGCAGCACCCCGGTGGTGTGCCGTACGTCGTGCCGGGACAGTTCGAGGTTCACCCGGATCGCGTCGATGACCTTCTTGCCGCCGGAGTGCACCACCCAGTGGGCGATGTCCCCGGTGTGCAGGCCGGTGCCGTCCAGGAGGCGGGAGACCGCGGTCTCGGCGTGGGCGCCGACGACGTAGGGCACGTCGGCGTCGAGGTGGAAGCTGAACTTGCCGTGCGCGTCGTCCCAGTCGTAGCGCATCGCGGAGACGGCCTCGGGGATGATGTGGCTGGCGAACCTCAGCAGTTCGGGGCCGGGCGGCGGCGCCTCGTCGCCGGGGTGCTCCCGGGTGCGGACGGCGACGGCCGCCGCGCCGTCCCCGAACAGGCTGTTGACCACCGAGGAGCGCATGGTGCCGTCGAAGACGTAGGCGGCGGAGCAGGCCTCGACGCAGACCATCAGGGCGAGTTCCCCGGGGTGGCCGCCGGCCCAGCCGGCGACGGCGTTGAGCGCGTTGAGCCCGGCGTTGCAGCCCATGCCGACGACGTCCAGGCGCTGGCAGGACGGGTGGATGCCGAGGTCCCTGATGAGCAGCGCGGACAGGCCGGGCGTGAGCAGTCCGGTGGAGGTGACGCAGCACAGGTAGCGGACGTCGGCGAGGTCCGCGCCGGCGTCCGCGAGGCAGCGTTCGACCGCCTCCCGGCCCATCCGCAGCCCGGTCCCGGTGTGCTTGCGCAGCAGGTCGCCCTGGGACTCCTCGACGGGGCTCCCGTCGGGGCCGATCGGGGGCAGGGTGAGGTTGCGGCGTTCGATACTGCCGCCGAGGAAGACGGAGCGGATGCGGCGGTCGGTGATGCCGAAGGTGTCGAGGACCTCCCGCTGGGTGTACGACAGGGGCGGTACGGCGGTACCGACACCGACGAGTCCCGGTGCGCCGGCGGCTGCTCGCTCGGGCGGCCCGGGTGCCCGGTCGGCCGGTTGCTGGGTTCCGCGCACGTCTTCCTCCGTGGGGTGCGGGGCCGGCCGGCTCAGTAGCCGACCTTGGCGTTGATGCGGCGCGGGTAGTACCGCTCGTCACCGTTGCGCCGGTACTCGGGCCGGCGCGGGGTGCTGCTCGAGGGCAGGTCGCCGTTGACCGTGACGCGCTGGCCGCGGCGGTGCTCCTGGTAGTCGTTGATGGCGATGTGCTGGGTGACGCGGTTGTCCCAGAGGGCCACGGTGTGCGGGTTCCAGCGGTACCGGAGGGTGAAGGCCGGCTGCTCCGAGTGCTCGAACAGGTGCTGCAGGACGGTGTCGCTCTCCTGCCGGGTGAGCTGCGGGATGTGCGAGGTCCACATCCGGGTGACGTAGAGCGACTTGCGCCCGGTCACCGGGTGGACGCGTACGACGGGGTGCTCGGCGGACATCTCCACGACCGGCGGGATCTTCAGGACGTGGACCGCGGTGAGCCCTTCGAGCATCTCCCGGAACGGTTCGGAGAGCGTCTCGTACGCCCGGTACTGGTTGCTCCACATGGTGTCGCCGCCCGCGGAGGGGGTGTCGATCAGGTGCAGGATCGACGCGATCGGCGGGCTGGGGCTGAAGCTGACGTCGATGTGCCACTCGTCGGCCTTGCCGCCCTTGTCGGGTTCGATCACCGTGATCTCGGGGTGGCCCTCCAGCTTGGGCAGAAAGGGGTGGACCTCCACCTCGCCGAAGCGCCGGCCGAACGCCACGTGCCCCTCGGGGGTCAGCCTCTGCTGGTCCGGGAAGAACAGCACGAGGTGTTCGAGCATCAGCTCGTGGATCCGGCCGAACTGCGCGTCGGTGAGGTCGTCGAGGTCGATGCCGCGGACCTCCGCCCCGAGGGCGCCGGAGACGCGCCGGATGTCGAGGTCGTCGGCGGGCACGGGGGCGGTGGCGGGCTGCGGTGGCGGGGACGGGGTCACTGCGGGGTCTCCTTCGAGTCGTGGCGTGGGCGGCGGTGCTGGGCGCCGGCGGGGAGCCGCGCGGGGGTCACGGGCGGGCACCCGCCGTCCCGCCGTGCAGCCAGTCCAGGAACGGCTTCGGGGCGAGCGCGCCGACGCGCTCGTAGTAGGCGTCGAGGTCGGCGTCGGTCAGGACGCCACGGGCGCCCCCGGAGCGTCCGGAGCGGAAGAACTCCGCGGGGTCGGTGAGGATCTCCTTGTCCGGCGCCAGGTCGGCGGCGCGGCCCTTCATCTCGTCGAAGGTCGCCGCCCGCACCAGCTCCGGCCAGACGTCCGCGTCCACGGTGATGCCCAGCCACTCGGCCAGCGCCGACATCTGGCCCTCCAGGTCGGCGCAGAGGTCCTCGTAGTGCAGCAGCCGGATGTTCGGCTCCTCGCGCCGGTTCCAGGCGTCGAGCGGGTGGTGGAGTTCGGCGGCGGCCACGTCCTGTTCCCAGCCGTCGGACTCGCCGGCGCGGCACCAGTTCAGCAGGTACTCGCGGGCCCGGCCGGAGTACTGCGCGGAGTCGTTGTCGCCGTTGAAGGCGCGCAGCCATTCGGCGCGGACGTTGGCGGCCTGGTGGTGCATGGACAGGGCCCGGTCGAGGGGATGCCGGCTGACGACGAGGTAGCTGACGCGCGGGTCGAGCGGCAGTCCGTCCAGTGGGACATGGGTCTTGATGACGCGCCGGTGCTCCTGCGCGGCGAGCTGCGCGTACATCTGGTCCTGCGGCGTGAAGAGCTGGTCCAGCCACGGCGACAGGGCCGACAGCGGCTTGGGCAGCTCGGGGGTCCGGAAGACGAGCAGTACGCAGATCATCTGCACCCAGGTCGTGCCGGCCTTCGCCGGGCTGCTGACGACGATGTCGCCCTCGCGCAGCGGGAAGTCGTCCCAGCGGGCGCTGTCCTGCTGCGGCGACTTGTACCGGCGCGGTGCTCGGGTCGGTTGCTGATCACCCATGGCGACGTTCCTCACTGGGGCTCGGAGGGGCGGCGGATTCGGTCACAATCTGCCGTGGCGGGGGCCGAACGGCATCCACGTTCGCCACAGTTACGCGTCCCAGGTCACGGGGAGGCTCTTCACGCCGTGGACGTCCGCGATCTCCGCCTCGGGGCGCAGGGCGATCTCCTCGGCGGGTACGGCGAGGCGCAGCGTGGGGAAGCGGTTGACGAGGGCCGGCAACGCCACCCGCATCTGGACGCGGGCCAGTTGCTGGCCCAGGCACTGGTGGATGCCGTGTCCGAAGGCGAGGTGCGCGCCCTCCTGCCGGTGCAGGTCGAGCAGGTGGGGGTCGGTGAAGCGCTCGGGGTCGCGGTTGGCCGTGTTGTAGGACAGGATCAGCGAGGTGCCGGCCCTGACGGTGTGCCCGCCGACTTCCACGTCCCGCAGTGCCGTGCGCATGAAGGTCTTGCCGACGCTCAGGTAGCGCAGCAGTTCCTCCACGGCCCGGTCGGCGAGCGCGGGGTCGGCGCGCAGCGCGGCGAGCTGTGCGGGGTGGCGCAGCAGCGCGAAGGTGCCGAGCCCGATCATGTGCATGGTGGTGTCGAGTCCGGCCGCGAGCAGGAAGAGGGACATCCCGACCAGTTCCTCGTCCGTGAGGTCGCTGTCGGTGAGTTCGCTGAGCACGTCGTCGGTGGGGTGGGCGCGTTTGGCGGCCACCAGTGCGGCGAGGTGGGTGCGGGTCGCGTGGTAGGCCGCCATCAGGTCGTCGCGGTCGGACTCCAGGTCCCGGAAGGCGTCGACCTGTTCCTGGAAGGAGGGGCGTTCCTCGTGCGGGACGCCCAGCAGTTCGCAGATGGTGACGGCGGGGATGGGTTTGGCGTACGCGGTCACCAGGTCGGTGGGCCCTCCGGCCCGTTCCATGGCGTCGAGGTGTTCGGCGGTGATCTCCTCGACGCGTTCGGTGAGCAGCCGCATGCGCCGCACGGTGAACTTGCCCATCAGCGGTTTGCGGTAGCGGCCGTGGCGCGGTTCGTCCATGAAGAGGAACTCGCCCGGGGGTGCCGGTTCCGGTTCGACGTCCCCGTGGTCGACGGTCGGGTGGCGCAGGAACTCCCACCGGGAGCTGAACCGGGGGTCGGCCAGCACGGATCTGACGAGGTCGTATCCGGTGACCAGCCAGCCGTCCACGCCGCCGGGGAAGACGTAGCGGCTGATGGGGCCGTGGCGGCGGGCTTCGAGCAGTTCGGCCGGCGGGTCGAACGGCCGGTCGGGCCGGCGCCGCGTCGGCATGGTGGTGACGGTGTACAGGGGGTCGCCCACGGCCATCCTCGTCTCGCAGGGGCTGGTGTCCACCGGGCCGGGCCGTTACGCCGGGTCCGGTGCGGTGTCGGTCGGTGTCAGTCCGTCCGCCGCGATGTCCCAGATCCGCCGGACGACGTCCGGGTTCAGGAGCATCTCGCGGTGGGCGCAGTCGAGCGTGTGCTCCCGTATGCCGCCGGAGACGAAGGGGCGCCACCGTCCTGCCTTGGTCTCGGACTCGGCGGAGACGAGCAGCAGGGTGCCGGAGGTCTTCCGGGTCCGGTGGGCGAGCAGGATGCGGGTGTTGTTGCGGACGATGCGGAGGTACGCCTCGTGCTCCTCGCCGGTGAGCGCGCCGGCCACCGTCTCCTCCTGTTCGGCGAAGCCCGCCCGCTGCTCGGCGGTGGCGGGGCCGTCCACGGGGCTGGAGTCCAGCAGGATCAGCGCGGCCACTTCTTCTCCCGCGTCCTGGAGCTGGGCCGCCATCTCCTGGACGACGTTGCCGCCGAAGGACCAGCCGAGCAGGTGGTAGGGGCCGGTGGGCTGGACGGTGCGGATCTGCTCGACGTAGTCGGCGGCCATCCGGGACAGCGAGTCGGGCAGTTCCGCGGTGCCGTCGTCCATGCCGCGGGGGCGCAGGGCGTAGAGCGGCTGGTTCCCCGGCGCGGCGTCGGTGAGCCAGCCGTACTCCCAGCCGAGGCCCAGCACGGTGTGGGCGCAGAAGAGCGGGGGCCGGTCGCCCGTGGACCGCATGGGCACCAGCATGTCGGCGGTCCCCTGCCGTCCCTCGCGGGCGATCCAGGCCAGCAGGCCGGCGACGGTGGGTGCCTCGAACACGGCCCGGACGGGGACGTCGGCGCCGACGACCGCCTTGACGCGGTTGACGAGCCGTACGGCGAGCAGCGAGTGGCCGCCGAGGTCGAAGAAGCTCGCGTCGACGCCGACGGGCGAGACGCCGAGCACCTGCTCGAAGACGGAGCACAGCAGCTGTTCGCGCAGGGTGGCCGGTTCTCGGCCGCCGGCGAGTGCGGTGTAGTCGGGGGCGGGCAGGGCGGCCCGGTCGAGCTTGCCGTTGGGGGTCAGCGGCAGCGTGGGCAGCGGCGTCAGCACGGGCGGCACCAGGTGTTCCGGGAGCCGCTCCGCCAGGTACCTCCTGACCTGCGCCACCAGGTCCGCGCCGTCGTCGCCGGCGGCGGGCACCGGGACCAGGTAGCCGGCGAGGGCGGGTTCGCCGCCGGGGTCCTCGCGGGTGACGACGGCGGCCTGGGCGACCTTCGGGTGTGCGGCCAGGGCCGCCTCGACCTCGCCCGGCTCGACGCGGAAGCCACGGATCTTCACCTGGTCGTCCGCGCGGTCGAGGAACTCCAGGTGGCCCCCGGCCGTCCACCGCACGATGTCGCCGGTGCGGTACATCCTCTCGCCCGCCGGTCCGTAGGGGCAGGCCACGAAGCGCTCGGAGGTGAGCACCGGCCGGCCCAGGTAGCCGCGGGCCAGGCCGGCGCCGGCGACGTACAGTTCGCCGGCCGTGCCGGGGGGTACGGGCCGCAGGCCGTCGTCGAGGACGTACGCCCTGATGTTGCGCAGGGGCCGGCCGATGGGCACGGTGTCGCCGTCCCGCGCCGCGTCGCACGGCCAGGCGGTGACGGCGATGGACGCCTCGGTGGGGCCGTAGAGGTTGTGCAACCGCGCGCCCAGGGTCCGTCGGAAGCGGTCGCGCACGGACGCCGGGAGCGCCTCGCCGAGGCAGAGGACCGTCCGCAGGCCGGTGCACCGCTCGGCGGCGCCGCCGTCGAGGAACGTCCGCAGCACGGAGGGGACGAACTGGGCGACGGTCACCCGTTCCCGGTCGACGAGGTCGGCCAGGTACTCGGGGTCCGGGTGGGCGCCGGGGCCGCTCAGGACCACCGCGGCGCCGTTCAGCAGCGGCCAGAAGATCTCCCACACCGAGGCGTCGAAGCCGAACGACGCGCGCTGCAGCATGCGGTCGGTCGGCCGGAGCCGGTACTCCTCCTGCATCCAGGCCAGTTGGTTGACCACGCCGAGGTGCGGGACCACGACGCCCTTCGGGGTGCCGGTGGAGCCGGAGGTGTACATCACGTAGGCCGGATGGTGCGGCCGCAGCGGCGTCCGGCGGTCGGCGTCGGTGAGCGCCGCGGTCTCGGGGGCGTCCCGGAAGCCGTCGGCCAGGGGTCCGTCGAGGTCGATCCACCGTGCCGGTGTTCCGGCCTCCGTGCCGCCGAGCCGGGCGGTGGTCCGCGCGGTGCTCAGCACGAGGACCGGGGAGGCGTCGGTGAGCACGAGGTCGGTGCGCCGCCGGGGCTGGCCGGGGTCGACGGGCAGGTAGGCGGCGCCGGTCTTGACGACGGCCAGGAGCGCGACGATCTGTTCCACCGACCGGTCGAGGGCGACGCCGACCAGGGTCTCGGGTGCGGCTCCGAGGCCGGCCAGGTGCCGGGCGAGCCGGCCGGAGCGCTCGTCCAGCTCGGCGTAGGTGACCTCCGTGCCGTCGTGGACCAGGGCGACGGCCTTGGGGGTGCGGGCGGCCTGCCGGGCGAAGAGTGCGGGAACGGTGTCGTCCGGTAGGGGGCCGGCGGTGTCGTTCCACTCCTCGGTGACGCGCCGCCGTTCGGCGTCGTCGAGGAGGTCGACGCGGGCCACCGGGAGGGTGGGGTCGGCGGCCACCGTCTCCAGGACCCTGAGGAGCCGGGCGGTGAGCGTCCGAACGGTGGAGTGGTCGAAGAGTTCGGCGGCGTAGACGACCTCTCCGTCGAGTCCCGCGGGCGCGCCGGTCTCGTCGAAGCTCTCCCGGACCTCGAAGTCCAGGTCGAACCGGGCCGTCGGGGCGCCGGCCGGCTCCTCGCGCACCTGCACACCGGGCAGGCTGAGTGTGTCCCGGTGGTTGTTCTGCACGGCGAGCATCACCTGGAACAGCGGGTTGCGGGCCATGGAACGGGCCGGGGCCAGCTCCTCCACCAGCCGCTCGAAGGGCACGTCCTGGTGTTCGAAGGCGTCGAGGCCGGCCCTGCGTACCCGGTCGAGCAGTTCCAGGAAGTCGGGGTCGCCCGTCAGGTTGGTGCGCAGCACGAGGGTGCCCGCGAAGAAGCCGACGAGGTCGTCCAGGGCCTGGTCCGTGCGGCCGGCGACCGGACTGCCCATCACGATGTCCCGTCCGGCGCCGCTCTTCGACAGCAGGACCGCGACCGCCGCGTGCAGCAGCATGAACATGGTGACGCCCTGCCCGAGTGCCAGCTCGGCGAGGCGTGCGTGCAGGGGGGCCGGGATGCTCAGCGGCACCAGTCCGGCCCGGTGGTCCGACACCACGGGACGGGGCCGGTCCACGGGGAGGGCGAGCTCCTGGGGTGCGCCCCGGAGCCGCTCCTTCCAGTGGGCGACCTGCGCGGCGAGCACGCTGTCGGGGTCGTTCACGTCGCCGAGGAAGTCCCGCTGCCACAGGGTGTGGTCGGCGTACTGCACGGGCAGCGGTTCCCAGTCCGGGGCGCGACCGGCGGCACGTGCCCGGTACGCCTGCGAGAGGTCCCGCCACAGTGGGCCCATCGACCATCCGTCACTGGCGATGTGGTGGACGGTCACCGAGAACACCCACTCGCCCGGGCGCAGGGAGAACAGCTCGGCCCTCAGCGGCAGGTCGCGGGCCAGGTCGAAGGGGTGGGCGGCGAGCGCGTCGAGCCGGCCGGCCAGTTCCTCCTCGGTGACGGCGGTGACCGGCAGGTCCACGGCCGCCTCGTCGACGGGCAGGACGTGCTGGCTCGGCTCGTCGTCGACCAGCGGGAAGGTGGTGCGCAGGCTCTCCTGCCGGGCGACGACGTCGGCGAGGGCCGTGTGCAGCAGCGCGGGGACCAGGTCGCCGGTCAGGCGCAGGACGAGGCAGATGTTGTAGAGGTGGTTGGGCCCTTCGATGCGGTCCACGAACCACAGGCGGCTCTGACCGTAGGACACCGGCAGCACGGGCGGACGCGGCATCGGCACGACGACGGGCCGGGCCCGGCCGCCGGCCCGGGTCAGCTGCCGTGCGAGGCCGGACACGGTGGGGTTCTCGAAGACGGTGGCCACGGAGGTCTCGGCGCCCAGTACGGCGCGGATGCGGCTGACCAGCCGGACCGCGAGCAGGGAGTGCCCTCCCAGGGCGAAGAAGTCGTCGTCGACACCGACGCGGGGCAGGCGCAGCACGTCGGCGAAGACGACACCGAGCAGTTCCTCGTACGGCGAGGCCGGGCCGCGCGCGACGCTGACGGCGGCCATCGGGTCGGGGGCGGGCAGGCCGGCCCGGTCGACCTTCCCGTTCGGGGTGAGCGGCAGCCGGTCCAGGACGGTCACGAAGGGCGGCACCAGGTGGTCCGGCAGCCGGTCGGCGACGAAGCGCCGGATGCGGTCGGCCAGTTCACGGGCGGGCACGGAAGGGTCCGCCGGTGCGGCGTAGGCGACGAGGCGCTGGTCGCCCGGGGTGTCCTCGCGGACCACGACCACGGCCTGGGCCACGTCGGGGTGGGCGGAGACGGTGGCCTCCACCTCCCCGGGTTCGACGCGGAAGCCGCCGATCTTGGCCTGGTCGTCGGCCCGGCCGACGAACTCCAGCACGCCGTCGGCCCGCCACCGCACCAGGTCCCCGGTGCGGTACATGCGGGCGCCGCCGTCCTCGAACGGGCAGGCCGTGAACCGTTCCGCGGTCAGGCCCGGCCGCCTCGCGTAGCCGCGGGCGAGGCCGTCGCCGGCGATGTACAGCTCGCCGGGCACACCGACGGGGACGGGCCGCAGGGCGGTGTCGAGGACGTAGGCGCGGGTGCGGGCCAGCGGGCGGCCCAGCGGGATCGCCCGGCCGCTGCCGACGTCCGCGCGGGTGACGGGGTGGGTGTGGGTGTAGGTGACGCTCTCGGTGGGGCCGTAGCCGTTCATCAGCCGGGTGCCGGGCAGGGTGTCGAGCAGGGTGCGGCAGTGTTCGACGGAGAGCGCCTCGCCCCCGGTCAGTACGGAGCGGACGCCGCGCAGCGCCTCGACGTCGAGGTCGATCACCTGGTGCAGCAGTCCGGTGGGCAGCAGGGCGACGGTGACCCGGTGCCGGGCCAGGTGGTCGCGGATGGCGGCGACGGACGGTGAGCCCGCCGGTCCCACGGCGAGGGCGGCGCCGTTGAGCAGGGTGGCCCAGAGGTCGAAGGTGGTGGAGTCGAAGGAGACGGACCCGAGGTGGGAGACGACGTCCCCGGGGCGCAGGTCGGCGTAGTCGGCGGGGCGGACGAGGCGGTCGACGGCGCGGTGGGTGGCGACGACGCCCTTGGGGGTGCCGGTGGATCCGGAGGTGTAGATGGTGTAGGCGGCGGAGTCGAGGTGCGGGGGCGTGGCCGTGGGTACGGCGTCCTCGGCGGCCACCGCGTCCCGGGTCGAGGGGTCGTCGAGGACGATGCGGGCCGGTCCCCCCGTGTTCCCGGGCAGCCGGTCCGTCAGGCCGGTGGTGGTGAGGAGGGCCGCGGGGGCGGCGTCGCGCAGCATCAGTTCGATGCGGGCGGCGGGGTAGCCGACGTCGACGGGGAGGTAGGCGCCGCCGGTCTTCAGGACTGCGAGGAGGGCGACGACCGTCTCCGGCGAGCGTTCCATGGCGACGGCGACGAGGCGCCCGGGGCCCGCGCCGTGCCGGGTCAGGTACCGGGCGAGCCGGTCGGAGGCGGCGTCGAGTTCGGCGTACGTCGTCCGGGCGCCGTCGGCGACCAGGGCGGGGGCGTGCGGGGTGCGGGCGGCCTGGGCCCGGAAGTGGTCGGGCACGGTAGCGGCCGGCGCGGCCCGTTCGGTGCGGTTCCACTCGGTGAGGACGCGGTGCTGGTCGTCGTCGTCGAGCAGGGCGATGTCGTGGACGCGCCGGGCGGGGTCGGCGACGACGGCACGCAGGACGAGCAGGAGACGGTCGACGAGGGACTCGGCCGTCGTGCGGTCGAAGAGGTCGCAGGCGTAGGTGAGGCCGCCGTCGATGCCGGCGGGCCGGCCCTCGTCGTCGAACCGTTCGGCGACATGGAGGTCGAGGTCGAACTTGGCGCGGCCCAGTTCGGTGGGAAGGGCCTCGACGTGCAGGCCCGGCAGGTCGACGGTGGCGGTGGGCACGTTCTGCACGGCCAGCAGGATCTGGAAGAGGGGGTGGCGGGCGCGGGACCGTGTCGGTGCCAGTTCTTCCACCAGCCGCTCGAACGGGACGTCCTGGTGTCCCAGGGCGCCCAGCGCCGACCGGCGGACCCTGCCGAGCACCTCGGTGAAGGTGGGGTCGCCCGAGAGGTCGGTGCGCAGCACGAGGGTGTTGACGAAGAAGCCGATCAGTTCGTCGGCGGCCTCGTCGGTGCGGCCCGCCACGGGGCTGCCGATCGGGATGTCCCGGCCGGCGCCGAGGCGGGAGAGCAGCACGGCGAGCGCCGCCTGCCACACCATGAAGGGGGTGGCCCCCTGGGCGACGGCGAGTTCCGACAGGCGTGCGTGCAGGTCGGCGGGTGCGCTCATGGGCACCCAGCCGCCCTCGCGGCTGGCCACCGCGGGCCGCGGCCGGTCGGTGGGCAGGGCCAGTTCCTCGGGGCTGCCGCTCAGCGCGTCCCGCCAGAAGGCGACCTGGCCGGCGAGGATGCTGTCGGGGTCGTCGCCGTCGCCGAGCAGGTCGCGCTGCCACAGGGTGTGGTCGGCGTACTGCACGGGCAGCGGTTCCCAGTCCGGGGCGCGGCCGGCCCGGCGGGCGGTGTAGGCGGTGGACAGGTCGCTCAGCAGCGGGACCATCGACCAGCCGTCGGCGACGATGTGGTGCGTGACCAGGACCAGCACGGCCTCGTCGCCGTCGGCTCCGTCCACGTCGAGGAGGGTGGCCCGCACGGGCGGTCCGGCGGTGAGGTCGAAGACGTGGCCGGCGGCCTCGTCGATCCGGGCGTCCAGTTCCTCGCGGGCCACGGACTCGACGGCGAAGTACGGGGGGAAGTCGTCGAGGGAGACGATGTCCTGGTAGGGGTCGCCGTCGGCGTGCAGGAACCGGGTGCGCAGGCTCTCGTGCCGGGTGAGCAGGTCGGTCCAGGCCGCCCGGAGTGCACCGGTGTCGAGTGTGCCGGTCAGCCGCAGCGCGAGCGGGATGTTGTAGAGGGGTCCGGCGGCTTCGAGCCGGTCCACGAACCACAGGCGGCGCTGGGCGTACGAGAGCGGCAGGCGCCGGGGCCGGGGGCCGGCGGTGAGGGCGGGCCGCGGGATGCCGGTGAAGCCGGCCTTCTCGACGGTGGCGGAGAGACCGGCGACGGTGGACGTCTCGAAGACCGCCTGTACGGGGATCTCGACGCCGAGGACGCCGCGGATGCGGCTGACGAGGCGCACGGCCAGCAGCGAGTGGCCGCCGAGGGCGAAGAAGTCGTCGTCCACGCCGACCCGGTCCACGCCCAGGACCTGGGCGAAGACCGAGCAGAGGAGTTCCTCGCGCAGGGACGGCGGGCGGCGCGGCGCACCGGCGCTCGCCGCCTCGGGGGCGGGCAGGGCCGCGCGGTCCACCTTGCCGTTGGCGGTCAGCGGCAGTCGGTCCAGGACGACGACGGCGTCCGGCACGAGGTAGTCGGGCAGTCGTCCGGCGGCGAACTCGCGGACGTCCGGGAGGGTTTCGCCGGGCGCCGCGGTCACGTGGGCCACGAGGCGTTTGTCTCCCGGGGTGTCCTCGCGGACGGTGACGACGGCCTGGGCGACGGCGGGGTGGGCGGCCAGGAGCTTCTCGACCTCGCCGGGCTCGACGCGGAAGCCGCGGATCTTCACCTGGTCGTCGGCCCGGGACACGAACTCCAGTGCGCCGTCGGCCCGTCGGCGCACGATGTCGCCGGTGCGGTACATGCGGGTGCCGGGTGCGTCGAACGGGCAGGCCACGAAACGTTCGGCGGTGAGTCCGGGGCGGGCGACGTAGCCGCGGGCGAGTCCGGCACCCGCGATGTACGCCTCGCCCGCGACGCCCGCCGGGACGGGTTCGAGGCTGTCGTCGAGGACGTACACGCTGGTGTTGTCCATGGGGCGGCCGATCGGCACGACGTCGCCCGGGGCGCCGGGTTCGGTGAGCGGGATCTGGGTGGCGATGACGGTCGCCTCGGTCGGCCCGTAGCTGCTGCGGACGACGATGCCGGGGACGGTTTCCAGGACCCTGCGGACCGCCTCCTCGGGGACGACGTCGGCGCCGGTGAGCACGTCGTGGACGCCGGTGAACGCGGCCGGGTCCTCCTCGGCGACGACCCGGAACAGGCCGGCGGTCAGGTGGGCGTGGGTGAGTCCGTGGTCGGCGACGAGGGCGCGCAGGCGGGCGGCGTCGGTCCGGCCGGGCGGGGTGACGATGAGGGTGCCGCCGGTGAGCAGCCGTACCCAGATCTCGACGGTGGAGCCGTCGAAGGTGTGCGGCGCGGCGAACATGCCGCGGGCGGTCCCGGAGAACGTCCAGCAGCGGTCACCGGCGAGGTCGACGACGTCGCGGTGGGTGGTGCCGATGCCCTTGGGTTCACCGGTGGAACCGGAGGTGAACATGATGTACGCGAGCTGGTCGGGCAGGCTCCGCCCGGCGACACCGCCGGCGGGCCGGCCGGCCCACTCGGCGTCCCCGGCGTCGGCGACGACGACCTCGGCGAACAGGCCTCGCATCTCCTCGGCGTACCGGCCGTCGGCCAGGCACACCTGCGCTCCGGCGAGCCGGAGCATCGCGGCGGTGCGTGCGGCGGGCTGGGCGGGGTCGAGGGTGAGGTAGGTGCCGCCGGCCTTGAGGACGGCCAGCAGGGTGGTGACCACGTCCGGGGAGCGGTCCATGACGACGGCGACCACGGACTCCGGGCCGACGCCGAGATCGATGAGGTGGTGGGCGAGGCGGTTGGAGCGGGTCTCCAGCTGTCCGTAGGTGATCTCCTCGGTTCCGGTGTCCAGGGCGATCGCCCTGGGTGCGCGGGAGGCGCGGATGGTGAACAGCTCGGGGACGGTGAGCGCCAGGGTGTCGCTGCGGGCGCCGCCCGACTCGGCGATCAGACGCCGCCGTTCGGCCGGGTCGAAGACGTCGATGCGGGCCACGGGCCGGTCGGGCTCGGCGGTGGCGGCGTCCAGGACGCGCAGCAGTCGGTTCACGAGGGTCTCCGCCGTGGTGTGGTCGAAAAGGTCGGTGGCGTAGGTGAGGCCGCCGGTCATGCCGGCCGGCGCGCCGCCCTCGTCGTGGAGTTCGACGACCTGGAAGTCGAGGTCGACCTTGGACGTGGTGGGCCTGCCGGGTCCGGCGTCGACGTCGAGGCCGGGCAGCGAGACGTGAGCCGGCGGCATGTTCTGCACGGCCAGCAGCACCTGGAAGAAGGGGACGCGGTCGGTGTAGCGGGCGGGGGCCAGCTTCTCCACGAGCCGGTCGAAGGGGACGGCCTGGTGGTCGAGGGCGTCCAGCGCCGTCGACCGCACCCGGGCGAGGACCTCGGTGAAGGTCGGGTCGCCGGACAGGTCGGTGCGCAGCACGAGGGTGTTGAGGAAGAACCCGACCAGGTCTTCGAGGGCTTCGTCGGTGCGGCCGGCGACCGGGCTGCCCAGCGGGATGTCCTCCCCCGCGCCGAGCCGGGACAGCAGGACGGCGGTGGCCGCCTGCCACACCATGAACATGGTGACGCCCTCGGACCTGGCCAGTTCCGCCAGCCGTGCGTGCAACGCGGCGGGTACGTCGATGTCGGCCCAGCCGCCGCTTCGTCCGGGCACCGCGGGGCGGGGCCGGTCGAACGGCAGGGCGAGTTCCTGGGGGACGCCGTCGAGCACGGCCCGCCAGTGCTCGACCTGCGCGGAGAGCGGGCTGTCGGCGGCGTCGGTGTCGTCCCCGAAGAGCCGCTGTTGCCAGAGCGCGTAGTCGGCGTACTGCACCGGCAGGGGCGCGAAGTCGGGTGCCCGCCCCGACCGGCGGGCGGCGTACGCCGCGGACAGATCCCGCCACAGAGGCGCGAGGGACCAGCCGTCCCCCGCGATGTGATGCACCACCAGCACCAGAACGCAGGACTCCTCGTCCACCCTCAACAACGTCGCCCGCAACGGCAGTTCACCGGCCAGGTCGAAGACGTACCCGGACACCTTCTCGATCCGCGCCTCCAGCTCCTCCGCGGCGACCGGCACCACGGGCAGCCCCACCACCGCCTCCCCCACCGGCACGATCTCCTGATACGGCTCCCCCTCCACCTGCGGGAACCGCGTCCGCAACGCCTCGTGCCGCGCCACCACATCACCCAGCGCCGCACCCAGCGCGGCCACCTCCACCCGGCCCGACAACCGCACCACCAACGGAATGTTGTACAGCGCGCTCGCACCCTCCAGCCGGTCCACGAACCACAACCGCCGCTGCGCATACGACAACGGCAACCGCTCCGGCCGCTCCCCCACCCCCACCCCCACCGCAGGACGCACCCCCGGCCCCACCGCCCTCTCCAGCCGCGCCGCCAGCCCCGCCACCGTCGGCGTCTCGAAGAGGTCGCGGACCAGCAGTTCGACGCCGAGGACGGCGCGCACGCGGCTGACCAGCCGTACCGCCTGGAGGGAGTGGCCGCCGAGGGCGAAGAAGTCGTCGTCCACGCCGACCCGGTCCACGCCCAGGACCTGGGCGAAGACCGAGCAGAGCAGTTCCTCGCGCAGTCCGGTCGTGCGCCGGGCGACGGCCGGCTGCGGCTCCGTCTCCGTCTCCGTCCCCGGTGCGGTGGCGAGCAGGTGGAGCCGGCCCTCGGTGTCCCAGCGGGCGCGTTGTCCGGTGGGCCGTAGGAGGGTCCCGTCGTCGGTGAACGGGCTGGGGACGGTGTCGTCGCCGGACTCGTCGCAGGTGACGTGGAGCCGGCCGGGGACGCCGGGCGGCACCGGCATGAGGCGGTCGTCGAGGACGTGGACCCGGGCGTCCGGACCGGCGGTCCCGGGCTGCCGGCCGGACCACTCCAGCAGCTGCCGCCGCTCGGTGCCCACCAGGACGTCCACCGTGTGCACGGGGCGTCGGGGGGCGGTGGCCACGGCGTCCAGAACGCGCAGCAGCCGGGCGGTCAGGGCCTCGGCGGTGGCGTGGTCGAAGAGGTCGGCGGCGTGGACGAGCGCGCCGTCGATGCCGGCGGGCCGTCCCTCGGCGTCGAAGCGCTCGGCGACCTGGAGGTCGAGGTCGAACTTGGCGTCGCGGGCGGCGTACGGCATCACGTCGGCGTCCACGCCGTCCAGTTCGGGGACGAGGAGGGGCGTGGACTGCACTTCCAGGACGGTCTGGAAGAGGGGGTGGCGGCCCATCGAGCGGGGCAGGGCCAGCTCCTCCACCAGCCGTTCGAACGGCACGTCCTGGTGGTGCAGGGCGTCCAGCGCCGTCGACCGCACCCGGGCGAGGACCTCGGTGAAGGTCGGGTCGCCGGACAGGTCGGTGCGCAGCACGAGGGTGTTGACGAAGGACCCGACCAGGTCTTCGAGGGCTTCGTCGGTGCGGCCGGCGACCGGGCTGCCCAGCGGGATGTCCTCCCCCGCGCCGAGCCGGGACAGCAGGACGGCGGTGGCCGCCTGCCACACCATGAACATGGTGACGCCCTCGGACCTGGCCAGTTCCGCCAGCCGTGCGTGCAACGCGGCGGGTACGTCGATGTCGGCCCAGCCGCCGCTTCGTCCGGGCACCGCGGGGCGGGGCCGGTCGAACGGCAGGGCGAGTTCCTGGGGGACGCCGTCGAGCACGGCCCGCCAGTGCTCGACCTGCGCGGAGAGCGGGCTGTCGGCGGCGTCGGTGTCGTCCCCGAAGAGCCGCTGTTGCCAGAGCGCGTAGTCGGCGTACTGCACCGGCAGGGGCGCGAAGTCGGGTGCCCGCCCCGACCGGCGGGCGGCGTACGCCGCGGACAGATCCCGCCACAGAGGCGCGAGGGACCAGCCGTCCCCCGCGATGTGATGCACCACCAGCACCAGAACGCAGGACTCCTCGTCCACCCTCAACAACGTCGCCCGCAACGGCAGTTCACCGGCCAGGTCGAAGACGTACCCGGACACCTTCTCGATCCGCGCCTCCAGCTCCTCCGCGGCGACCGGCACCACGGGCAGCCCCACCACCGCCTCCCCCACCGGCACGATCTCCTGATACGGCTCCCCCTCCACCTGCGGGAACCGCGTCCGCAACGCCTCGTGCCGCGCCACCACATCACCCAGCGCCGCACCCAGCGCGGCCACCTCCACCCGGCCCGACAACCGCACCACCAACGGAATGTTGTACAGCGCGCTCGCACCCTCCAGCCGGTCCACGAACCACAACCGCCGCTGCGCATACGACAACGGCAACCGCTCCGGCCGCTCCCCCACCCCCACCCCCACCGCAGGACGCACCCCCGGCCCCACCGCCCTCTCCAGCCGCGCCGCCAGCCCCGCCACCGTCGGCGTCTCGAAGA
>NZ_JBSICH010000017.1:0-226930 GCF_053613315.1 Streptomyces sp. JK94
CTCTACCTCCACACCACCACCACCCCACCCACCCCCACCCACCCCCACACCACCCACCACATCACCGGCACCCAACACCACCACACCACCTTCACCACCACCATCCACACCCACCCACACCACACCCACCACACTCCCCATTGAGCAAGCGGAGTCCATTGCACCGCTCGTCAACTCCGCCCAAGCGGCGCGATCACTGGACTGTGGCGGGCAACCCTCCCGACGAGACCGACGAGACTCCGCGCACCATGGGCCTGTCGTCCTGTCGTGCAGTAACCCACTCCCCGGTCAGCGATGAAGCGGAACTGATTCGCCCGCCTCACGTCCCGCACTCCGATCTCAAGGACCGCCGCCAAGGCCAGGGCACTCCAGGGCCGACTCCGTCCGGCAGACGCCGCGCTGTCCCGGAAGCAGGGACCGCCACAGGACACGGATCGCTCCCGGTGCGTCCGTATGACGTCACAACTCCATCAACCGCCGCAGGCCCAACGCCCCACCTGACGCACCCTGTTCCCACTCGTGTCATATCTGGGGGGAATCATGCGCATGCGCACCACCACGGCGGCCATCGTCGCCATACTTGCCGGCACCGTCATCAGCTGCAGCAGCGACAAAGGCAGCGAGAGCGCGGCCGACACCACCAAGAGCACCGTGGCCGAGACGTCACGTGCCTCGACCGAAAGTGGAGCCGCCAAGAATCCCGGCCTCCCGCCGGAGCCCGTGGGTGCCGAGCGGGACGCCGTCCTCGCAGCCATTCGCGACGTCCATGCCGGCCTCACCCATGACGAGGACAAGGCCGTCAACGCGGCCCGGAACCAGTGCTCGTCCCTCGACGGCGGCGCGGCGAACCCCGACCGCGGTGCAGCGCAGCGCTTCTCCTACGACGGGGTCACGCTGACCGATGAAGACGGACGTCACATCAACATCGGTCTGCGCAAGACGCTCTGCCCGAAGTCCTGACCGGCCCCCGACTCCGGTCCGGCCGCGACCGTAAGCGGCCGGGCCTCGCCACACGTGGAGGTGAACGCGGACACCGAGCACACGCCCCACTCACGGCTGGGCATACCGGCAGAGGCGCCTCGGCATCCTGGCCGCGTCCACCGAGTACGCCACCGCAGCCCAGCAGCAGCCCCGACTGCCGCTCGTTCGGCCGGACGTGAACGCCAGAGCCGGGCCTGGCCGAGCCGGGTATCAGCCGGGAGCCACCATCCGCTCGGCGGGGACGCTCCACCGCCGACGCGCCGGCCACGACCCGGAGAAGGCACGCCCCGCAGGAAGGCGCTCCCCGCCGGTCACGTCAGACGGAGGAACGAGCGACGAACTCGGCCTTCACCCGGACCGTCTTGGGGACCTGTCGGCCGCTCAGCCGCTCGATGAGCAGCTGAGTGGCCGACCGGCCGACCTCGGCCGCCGGATAACGGATGGTGGTCAGCTGCGGGCGCACGAGCGAGGCGAACGAGGCATCGTCGTGGCCGATCAGCGCCACGTCCCCCGGGATGTCGACGCCCAGCTCGTGCGCCTTGTCCATGGCTCCGACGGCGATCACGTCGTTGGCGCAGAAAACCGCGTCGGGGGGATAGCGGCGACTCATGAGCGCGCCGAAACCGGCTGCTCCGGCCTCCCGCGTGTGCTCCCCCCGGACGACCAGTTCGTGCGGCAGGGACATGCCGAACTGCAGGGCTACGGCCCTGAGGTGTTCCAGGCGCGGGTCCCCGCCGGTGGCGTCGCGGGGGCCCGCGATCATCGCGATGCGCCGTCTCTGGGCCGTGGACACCCGCTCCAGCGCCTGCCGGGTGGCCGCGCGGGCGTCGGGCGTCACCAGGTCGATCGGACCGAAGGAGACGTCGGCACTGACGACGACGGGCATGCCCGCGTCGGCGAGCGGCTTGAAATCCTGCGGTTTGAGCCTGAAAGGAGTGATGACGACCCCGGCGAACCGCTGGTGCACCGCCTCCGCCAGCAGGGCCCGCTCCTCCTCCCGGCGCGCGCCGGTGTCGCAGACGACGACGTGCAGCCCGAGGCCGCGCAGTTGCTCCTGGAGCGTTGCCGCGAGCTGCGCGAAGAACGGGTTCGCGATGTCCGGCACGATCAGCGCCACGAGACTGGACCGGCCGGTGCGCAGACTGCGGGCCGTGACGTTGACGGTGAAGGACAGCTCCTCGATGGCGGCTTCCACCGCGGCCCGGGTCTCGGGGGCCACCGGTCGCTTGCCGGAGAGTACGTAGGAGACCGTCGCGGACGACACCCCGGCCGCACGGGCGACGTCGGCCATGGTGACCCGCTCACGCACCACACACGCTCCCTTCCACGGTCACCCTACTTCACGTCCGATCTCTCACTGGAAGCGCTCTCACAGGTGATCCACCCGGGAAACCCGCCGCGGTCCGCGACCGCGGCGGAACGTCGGGCGTCTGCCGTCCGAGGTCGCGCGAGCGGGCCCTTCACGGCCCCGGGCGGACCCAGCCGCACCGGGGTTCGAGCACCCCGCCCCCTCCCGTCGCGGCGTCCTGTCCCCGGGAGGCGCTCAGGCCTCCGGTTCCGCTTCCTCGACGCGACGCAGGCGCACCAGCGTGCTCGCGCAGTCACCGGGAGGCAGGTCGGGCAGGGTCAGGCCGAAGGCGTGCAGGGTCGCCCCGGACCATTCGCGCCCGGTCTCCTCGTCGCGGTACCGGGCTTCCTCGTCCAGACCGCGCAGTCGCACGGGGGGCAGCGCGGGACCGAAGGCCGTGCTGGGCCGCCAGGCCAGCACGACGGCACGGCGACCGTCCTCACTGACGTACTGCACGGCGGCACAGGGCCCCTCGCCCGGAGCCAGCAGGCGGTACTGCCGTCCCTGCTGCACCACGGGCCGGATGTCCTTGTAGACGCGGACCAGATCCGCGGCCTCGGCGCGTTCCGTGTCCGTCCAGCGCTTCAGGTTCCCTCCGATGCCGAGGACACCTGCCATGGCGCTGTGGAAGCGGAAGCGCATCGGCACCGCGCGGCCGGTCAGCGGGTTGGGGCTGTCGGTCACCCACGCGGACATGACGCCGGGCGGGTAGAGCTGGCTGAAGCCGTGCTGGATGGTGAGGCGGTCCACCGCGTCGGTGTTGTCGGAGGTCCACACCTGGTCGGTACGGGCGAGGATGCCCGGGTCGACGCGTCCGCCGCCGCCCGCGCAGGCCTCGATCCGCAGGTGGGGGAAGTCCGTGCGCAGTCGGTCCAGGACGCGGTACAGGCCCCGGGCGTGCTGCACGTGGACGCGTCGGGCGTCCGGTCCGGCCGTGTGCGCGCCGGCTTCGGTGAACGCCCGGTTGAAGTCCCACTTGAGGAAGTCGACGGCGTTCTCGGCCACCACCTCGCGCAGCCACGTGAGGGCCCAGTCGGTCACCTCCGGCCGGGAGAAGTCCAGGACGAGCTGGTTGCGCAGCTCGGTGGCGGTGCGGTCGGGAAGGTGCAGGACCCAGTCGGGGTGCCGGCGGAACAGGTCGCTGTCCGCGTTGACCATCTCCGGTTCCACCCACAGGCCGAACGCCATGCCGAGGCGGTGCACCTCGTCGGCGAGCGGGCGCAGTCCCCGGGGAAAGCGCTCGGGGTCCGGTGTCCAGTCGCCCAGTCCGGCCCGGTCGTCGTCCCGGCCGCGGAACCAGCCGTCGTCGAGTACGAAGAGTTCCGCGCCCAGGTCGGCGGCGCGCCGTGCGAGGGCCAGTTGGTCGTCCTCGCTCACCGCGAAGGAGGTCGCCTCCCACGAGTTGTACAGCACCGGTCGCAGTTCCTCCGGGTGGGGCAGGACGTGTACCCGCACATGGTGGTGGAAGGCTCTGCTCGCCTGCCCGAACCCGTGCACGGTGTGCAGGGCGAGACTGACCGGCGTGCGGTGGCTCCCGCCCGGTGCGAGCCGCAGCTCGATGCCCTCGTGGCCCTCCCCCGCCACCACGCCGGTCCGTCCGGCGGCGGTGCGCTGGGCGGTGAGGCGCCAGGTGCCGCTCGCGGCGAGCGCGACGACCCAGACCTCGCCGTGTTCCTCGCCCGCGTCACCGGCGTCCAGCGCCACCCAGGGGTTGGCGTGGTGACCGGTGTGGCCGCGCCGGCTGCCGAGGACCGTTTCGCCCACCGGCAGGGCCGACCTCTCGAGGCGGCCCTCGCTGGCCCAGCCGCCGTGCACCGAGCCGATCCGCCAGGCCGGGCGCTGCGGCAACGGCCAGTGCGCCGAGGCGTACCGCAGCAGCAGGACGTCCCCGTCGTCGGTGCCGGTGTGGTGGAACTCGGTCCACCGTTCCAGTACGTCGCCGCCGGCGGGGACGCGGTAGTGCAGGTGCCAGGCCAGCGGCCGGGTGCGGTCCCGCAGGCGGACGACCACGTGGTCGTCCGCCCGCAGTGCCACGTCCACCACGATCGGCTCGAGAGGACTGGAGCCGTCGGCGAAACGGGCCTCCAGGGCGGGTACGCCGAAGCGGGCGCCGCCGTCGACGGGGTACTCCTCCACTCCGTCCCAGCGGCCGGCGAAGCTGTTGTCGTGCTCGGACCACACCGGTAGCTCCACCGCGTCCGCGAGTGGCAACCCAGCGCCCCAGTGGACGTGCCGCACCGTGCCCGCGGCGCGGTCGACCCTCAGGACGTAGGCACTGCGGGTGGTGCGCAGCAGTACCGTGCCGCTCGCCTCGTCGATCTCCACCGGGGGGATCGGGACGGCATGTTCCATCGTCACGGGGACGCTCCTCGCGGGTGCTTTCTGTGGTGGTGGTACGTCAGGCCGGGGCGGTCTTCGGGTCCTCGCGGACCACGACCACGCCTCCAGGCGGTACGACCGCCCGGCCGCCGGCGATCTCCGCGCCGGCGACACCCACTCCGGCGACGGGAACGAGGACCGTGTCCTGCGTGTGGTTGATCAGGAAGAGATATGTGTACGTCTCCCCCGTGCGGCGTACCGCCTCAAGTCCCGGCGGGGCCTCGACGACGGGCACCGCGCCGGCCTCGGCGCACAGGGTGCGCAGCAGTTCGCGCAGCGCCGGTACCGGCAGGCGGGTGGCCGTGTACCAGCCGGTACCCCGGCCGAAGGCGTGCCGGGTGACGGCGGGGCCGCCCCGGGCGGGGCCGCCGTCGGCGGTCTCCGCGAAGCGCAGCACCGGAGTGCAGCCGCGGGGTTCGACGCGTTCCGCCCACTGCCGGATCCGTGTTCCGTCCTCGAGCCGGGCGTGGTCCCGGACGCGCAGCGGCAGGTACTCGTCCACGACGAGGCCGAGCACCTCGCGCAGTGCTCCGGGGTGTCCGCCGGGTCGCACCCGGTCGTACGCGTCGACGACCCCGCTGAAGCAGCCGACGGCGAGCTGCCCCCCCTGGTCGACGTAACGGCTGAGGTTGTCGGCGTCCTCGTCGGACACCAGGTACAGATTGGGCGCGACCACGGCGCGATAGCCGGTCAGGTCGGTGCCGGGCGGTACGAGGTCGCAGGTGATGTTGAGCGTCCACAGCGCCTCGTACCAGTCACGGACCGCGTCCAGGTAGTGCGCCTGGCCGGACGGGCGGGCCTGCAGTTCCAGGGCCCACCAGGCGTGCCAGTCGAACAGCATCGCCACGTCGCCGCGCACGCGGCTGCCGGTCACCTCGCGCAGGGCGGCCAGTTCGGCTCCCAGTGCCTTGGCCTCCTTCCAGACACGCCCCTCGGTACCGGCGTGCGGGAGCATCGCGGAGTGCCATTTCTCGGCACCGGCGCGGGACTGCCGCCACTGGAAGAACATCAGGCCGTCCGCGCCCCGGGCGAGGTGGGCCAGGCTGTTGCGGCGCATCTCGCCCGGGCGTTTCGCCACGTTGACCGGCTGCCAGTTGACGGCCGAGGTGGAGTGCTCCATCAGCAGCCAGGGCCGGCCCCGGGCCATGCCCCGGGCCAGGTCGGCGTTGAGCGCCAGGTCGATGTGCCCGTCGGGGTCGGCGGCCGGCAGATAGTGGTCGACCGAGACCAGGTCGCACTCGGCGGCGAAGGCGAATCCGTCGATCTTCTTCTCCAACGTGCCCATCACGTTGGTGGTGACGGGCACGCGCGGAGCGATCCGGCGCAGGAGGGCGGTCTCGGCGCGGTGCCGGGTGAGCAGGGCGTCGGAGGAGAAGCGGTGGTAGTCGAGTTCCTGCCCCGGGTTGCGGAAGGCCGTGGTGTCCCGGGGCGGCTCGATCTCGTCCCAGTCGCCGTAGCGCTGGCTCCAGAAGTCGGTGCCCCAGACGTCGTTCAGGGCGTCGAGGCTCTTGTACCGCTCCTGCAGCCAGAAGCGGAACGCCGCCGCGCTGGTGTCGCAGTAGCACAGGGCGTTGTGGTTTCCCCACTCGTTGTGCACGTGCCACATGACGAGTGCGGGGTGGTCGCCGTACCGTGCCGCCAGTGCCGTGACGAGGGCGTCCGCGGCTTCGGCGTAGGCCGGGCTGCTGGGGCAGAAGACCTGCCGGCTGCCGTGGGCGAGGCGGGTGCCCGAGGCGGTGACCGGCCGCGCGTCGGGGTGCCGCCGGGTGAACCACGGGGGCGGGGCGGCGGTGGCGGTGGCGAGGTCCACCGCGATGCCGTTCGCGTGCAGCAGGTCGAGCACCTCGTCCAGCAGGGTCCAGTCGTAGGTGCCGGGGCGCGGCTGGATGCGGGACCAGGAGAACACGCCGACGGTGACGAGATTGACGCCCGCCTCGCGCATGAGGCGTACGTCCTCCCGCCAGACGTCCCGCGGCCACTGCTCCGGGTTGTAGTCGCCTCCGTAGGCGATCCCGCCCAGGGCGCGGGTGACGTCGCTGAGGGGGTGGTTCACGATTTCACGGCTCCAGCGGCGAGTCCGGCGCGCCAGTAGCGCTGCAGGAGGAGGAAGGTGAGCACGATGGGCACGACGGAGATCAGGGCGCCCACGATGGTGAGGGTCTGCAGTTCGGGCAGGCGGCTGGTCTGCGACTGCCAGGTGAACAGGCCGAGGGTGACGGGATAGAGCCGCTCGTCCTGCAGCATGATCAGGGGCAGCAGGAAGTTGTTCCAGATGACGACGAACTGGAACAGGAAGATCGTCACCAGGGCGGGCGCCATGAGGCGCAGCGCGATGGTGCGGAAGATGCGGAACTCGCTCGCGCCGTCCATGCGGGCGGCCTCCATCACCTCGTCCGGGACGGAGGCGGCGGCGAAGATGCGGGAGAGGTAGACGCCGAACGGACTGACGATGCTGGGCAGGAACACCGACCAGAAGGTGTTGGTGGCGTCATACTCGGCGAACATCAGGAACAGCGGCAGGGCGAGTGCGGTGGCCGGTACGAGGACGCCGCCGAGGACGACGGAGAAGACCGCCTCTCTGCCGCGGAAGGTGTACTTGGCCAGGGCGTACCCGGCCGCGGCGGCCAGGAGGGTGGCGACGGCGGCGCCCAGGCCCGCGTACAGCAGGCTGTTGAGCAGCCAGCGGGCGTAGACCCCGTCCTGCTGGGCGAAGAGCGAGGACAGGTTGTCGCCGAGGTGCCATTCGGCGGGGAGGAGACCGGGCGTGCTGACGAGGTCGCTCTGGCTCTTGGTGGAGGAGACCAGCAGCCAGTAGACCGGCAGCAGCATGTAGCAGGCGACCGCGATCATGAAGGTCACGGCGACGGCGGCGGACATACCGGTGCGCGGCCGTCGGCGAGCGGGGGGTACGGGGGCGTGGGCCCCCTCGGTGCGGGTGAGGAAGCTCATCCCTGCCTCCTGGAGGTGAAGCGCAGGAACGCGAACGAGAGGGCGAACGTGACGAGCGCGAGGACCACGGAGAGGGCTGCGGCCTCGCTGTAGCTGTCGCCCGAGGCGAGCGAGTACGCGGCGATGTTGGGGGTGTAGGTACTCGTCACGCTGGTGGATACGGCACGGAAGACCTGCGGCTCGGTGAAGAGCTGGAAGGTGCCGATGATGGAGAAGACACCGGTGAGGACCAGAGCCGGCCGGATGATCGGGATCTTGATGCGCAGGGCGATGGTCCAGCCGCTCGCCCCGTCCACCCGGGCCGCCTCTTCGATGTCGGAGGGGACGGCCTGCAGGGCGGCGTAGATGATCAGCATGTTGTAGCCGGTGTAGGTCCAGGTGACGACGTTGGCGATGGACCACAGGATGACGTCCGGGCCGAGCAGGTCGACGTCGGCGCCGGCCTTTCTCAGCAGGTCCACCACGGGTGACAGCCGCGGATCGTAGAGGAAGGCCCACATGAGGGCCGCCACGACGCCGGGGATGCCGTAGGGCACGAAGTAGACGAGCCGGAAGAACTTCTTGGCGCGTGCCACCGCGGAGTCCAGCAGCAGGGCGAGGACCAGGGAGAGCAGCAGCATCACGGGGATCTGCACGAGGGCGAAACCGAGGACGCGCAGCAGGCTCTCGGTGAAGTAGTCCGCCTGGAGGACCCGTGCGTACTGGTCGAAGCCGGCGAAGACGGTCCGGGTCTTGCCGAAGGTGCCGCCCGTCCGCTCGGTCCTGTGCAGGCTCTGCCAGAAGGCGTAGCCGACCGGGACGAGGGTGAAGAGGACGAACGGGACGAGGAAGGGGGCGAGGAAGGCGTACGGGGCGAGGGCCCGGCGGGGGCGCCGGCGTGCCGGGGCCGGTGGGGCGGTGGTTGTCACGGGCAGCCTTTGCGGTGCTGTTCCCGACGCTCCGAGGCGTCGGGAAGGGCAGGAGGGGTCCGACGACGCGGTCTACTCGGTCACGTCGAGCGACTGCTTGCGCAGCGAGTCCGCGCTCTGCGCGCCAGTGTCCTTCAGCACATCGCCCAGGGTGTTCTCGCCGCCGATGACGCCCGCCGTTCCGTCACTGAGGTACCGGTAGGTGTCCGTCATGGTCGGGCCCCAGGTGAAGTCGGTGTCGACGTGGGCGGAGGCCTGTGCGAAGACGCCGAAGATCTTCTGCTTGCCGTAGAAGTCGACGGGCTGCTGCAGTGCGGGCAGTTCCAGGCCGTTCCTGGCCGCGGGGTAGAGCCCGCCCTCGCGGTTGAGGATCGCCAGTGCCTCGGGGTCGGTGTTCAGCCACAGGGCGAACTCGGAGGCTTCGGCGGGGTGTTCGGTGCCGCGCATCACGGTGGTGGTGGATCCGCCCCAGTTCCCGGCCTGTTGGTCGCCGGCCTTCCACTGCGGCATCGGGGCGACCGCCCACTTGCCGTCGGTGGACTTGGCGTTGTCGCGGATGGTGCTGTAGCCCCAGGCCGCGCTGACCCAGGTCACGACCTCGCCGGTGTTCCAGGCCTTGTACAGCGCCGGGGAGAAGCCCTGGAGGTCGGTGGCGACGAGCTTGTCGTCGATCATCTTCTGCCAGTAGTCGGCGACCTGCCGGCTCTCCGGGCGGTCGACGGTGACCTTCCAGGAGTCGCCCTCGCGCTCGAACATGGTGGCCTTGTTCTGCCACAGCAGCCCCGTGAACCAGTTCGGGTCGGTCTGGGAGAAGTGGGTGATGAACTTGCCGTCCTTCTTGAGCACGCGGGCCTGTTCCGCGTACTCGTCCCAGGTGGCGGGGGCCTTCATGCCGAGCTTGTCGTACACGTCCTTGCGGTAGAACAGCGCCATGGGGCCGGTGTCCTGGGGCACGGCCCAGACGCCGTCCTTGCCCTCGGCGCCGAAATCCACCTGCGCCCAGGTCCAGTCGACGAACTTGTCCCCGGCCTCTTCGACACCGGGGCACGAGGAGATGTCGGTCAGGCCCTCCTTGAGCCGGAAGCTCGCCAGTGAGTCGTACTCGACCTGGCCGAGGTCGGGGGCCTTGTCCGCCTTCAGCGCGTTGGACAGGTTCTGGTACGTGCCGGCGTTGCCCGCGGGAACCGTCTTCAGCCTGACCTGGACGTCCGGGTTCTCCTTGTTCCACAGGTCGACGGCCTTCTGGATGCCGGGGACCCAGGACCAGTAGTCCAGCGTGACCTTGCCCGAGGTGGGCTCGCAGGACCCGCCGGCCGCGCCGTCGGCCTCGTCACCGCCTCCCCCACTGCAGGCGGTCACCGCGGTCAGGGCCAAGGCCACCGTGCCGAGCACGTAGCGTCTGGCCAGGGAAGTGCGAGCACGCGTCACCATGAGGTTGCTCCTTGCGCCGATGTCCGCTCCGACGAAGCGGTGGGCACACGAGACAACACGACCTCACACAAGTCAACAGGACGGGAGAGGGAAATGGACGTCGATCCTCGTTCGCAACCTTCCCGTTACCTGACTCACGGTGATGAAAACGCTTTTGACCTGGCCTTTCAATGATTCAAGCCACATGGATGAGCGCCACTCCCGCTGCGCGGAATCGATTACGTCGTGGTGACCGCCGGTGGCTCGGCGCGGCACCCGCCCCACCGGGCGCCCCGGGGCACCCGGTGGGGTGGTCACGAGCACAGCGACTGGGGCAACTCCGTTGGGCCACCGCGCGTGCCACGGTCCGGCTCGCCGACTGCCGTCGAATTCACCCCCGTTACGCACGCGAAGCCGAACACTTCCCCACCTTCACGAGCATCGCCTGTGCCCTCGTCCACCATCGCCGCACGGACTTGTGCACTCACACACACCGGGGGTCCTGGGTGGGGACCCCGTTGCATTCCCAGAAGGCATCCTTGGTTTTCGGTCCGGCGATTCCGTCAACGGCAAGGCCGAAACCGCAGTAGTCCAAGTAGCGCTGCAACGCCGTGATCGTGCAGGGCCCGGCGACTCCGTCGACGACCAAGCGAGTGCCTCCATGGAAGCCACGTGCGCTGAACATCCGCTGCGCGGCCTTCCAGCCATCGGCGGCCGGCCGCCCTTCGTGCTGCCAGGGTTCGTAACCGGACCGGGTCAGAAAGCACTGCCGGTTCTTCGCCCGGGCGGTGTTCAGGGGACCGTCGCGGGCATCGACCTGTGTCATCCGTGCGAGGAACTTTGTCAGTGCTGCGCCGCTCCGTTTCCGCGTCGCCGTCTCCCGGTCTCGCCCACGACTGATCGCGGCTTGTGCCTTGCCCCAAGGGTTAGGGTCGTAGCCGGTCATCGTCGTTGAAGGGGGTCCGCGGATGAGCGGAAGGGTTACGGCAGTCAGCAGCAACGGTGCGTACTCGTTCACCAAGCCGAACCGGGAGAGCATCACGCTGCTCGCCGGGCTTGGTGTGGAGGGTGACGTGCATGCCGGCGTGACGGTCAAGCACCGCTCCCGGGTCGCGCAGGACCCCACCCAGCCGAACCTGCGCCAGGTCCACCTCATCCAGGAGGAACTCTTCGCCGAGGTCGGTGCGGAAGGGTTCAAGGTGGCGCCCGGTGACCTCGGCGAGAACATCACCACCCACGGCATCGATCTGCTGGGCCTGCCGGTCGGCGCGTTGCTGCGCATCGGCGACGAGGCGGTGCTGGAGGTGACCGGCCTGCGCAATCCCTGCCTGCAGATCGACAACTTCCAGGAAGGGCTGCTCAAGCAGGTGATCGGCCGCGACGAGGCCGGGAACGTCGTGCGCAGGGCCGGGATCATGAGCATCGTGCGGCGGGGCGGCACGGTGCGCCCGGGCGACACGATCACGGCGGAGCTTCCCAGCGGGCCGCACCGGCCTCTGGAGCGGGTCTGACGTCCGTACCGGACGACCGTGTCGTGGCATCGACCGCGCGGGTTCCCGGGGGGTGAACATCGGGCCTTCCGGGTCCGGAGCCGTCCGCGGCTCGACCGGATGCGCGACCGGGCCGCCGTACGCCCGCAGGGCTGACGAAGAGCACCCTTCAGCCGAGCCGCAAGGCCGACACGACCCCTTGCTTGAGCGGGCCGACGCGTGCTACTGATCGCCGCATGAACCGGGTCCGGTGCCGGCTGTGGTCTTCGGCAGTCCGAGAGGGAGCGCGGACAGGCGGGGATGGTCCGGTGCCGTTGTTCGTTCCGGCCGACGCAACCTGCGTAAGCCGGCGGTGCCATGACGGTCTGCTGACTGTGCGTTGACGTGGCCGTGCTCCGGGCGGAGTCCTGGTCGGCACGCCGGCCCAGGGTTCGGTGAGGCGGAGACGGCCCCCTTGACGGTGATGGCGAAGGCCGAGCACGGGAACCCGGAGAACGGCCGCAGCCGCTCAAGGCCCGGGGGGCCATCGCCGCGCTCAGCAGCCGTCTCAGCCCCGCTGGCGGCCGACGGTGACGCTTTTCCTCGTGATGGGCGGTGAGAGCACGCCCGCCGTCACTTCCCCTCCGGCCCGAACCGGCGCTGGTATGTCGACGGAGTGACGCCCAGCTCACGGCGCATCAGCGCACGCAGATGGGCAGCGGTGCCAAGGCCGCTGCGCCGCGCGACCACCTCGAAACGGGTCTCGCCCCGCTCGATCAACCGGCAGGCCAGGGCGAGTCGCTCCCCCGTGAGCCATGCCAACGGGGTCGTGCCCAGTTGTGCCCGGAAGCGGCGGTGCAACGTCGCGGGACTGACCGCCGCACGTGCCGCCAGGTCGGGCACGGGGAGCGGTGCGTCCAACCGCTCCTGGGCCCAGGCGAGAACAGGCGCCAGGGACTCGTCCGGCAGGTCGGGCATGGGGCGCTCCACGAACTGCCGCTGACCGCCGTCCCGGTACGCCGAGAAGACCAGGCGGCGGCTCACGGAGTTGGCGACGTCCGCGCCGTAGTCGCGGCGCACCACGTGCAACCCGAGATCGAGCGCCGCCGCGCTCCCCGCGGCGGTGAGGACGTCGCCGTCGTCCACGAACAGGACGTCGGATTCGAGCCGGACGGAAGGGTAGCGGGCCCGGAAGGAATCCGCCCACTGCCAGTGCGCGGTCGCCCGGCGCCCGTCGAGCACTCCGGCCTCGGCCAGTGTGAAGGCACCGCTGCAGAGGCCGACCAGACGCGCACCGCGTGTGTGCGCCCGCCGGACGGCATCGAGCACGGCGGGCCGGCGGGGCACCTCGATGTCCGGCCGGTTGGGGACGATCAAGGTGTCCGCGGCCTCGGCCGCTTCCAGGCCGGCGACTCCCGTGAGCGTGAAGAATCCGTCTCGCATCAGGGTGCGGGGCTCAGGGGAGCAGAGCCTGAAGTCGTAGAGATCACGGCCGATCTCCGGTCTGCGCAGACCGAAGACCTCGGTCGCGCAGCCGAGCTCGAAGGGGTTCGAGTTCTCGTCCACGATCACGACGACCCGGTGTACGCCCGCCGCGCGAGCTGCGTGCGAGGATTCTTTCGCCATGCGCAATTCCTAGCACTCACGGCGGCCGTGCGAATGGGCTCAGGATGAGCCCATGAGCAGCGAACCCATCCCACTCAGCAAGGCTCTGGCCTCCTTCGATGCCGTGTGGAGCCCCCGTATCGTCACACGCGTCAACGACTATGACGTCCGCATCGCCAAGGTCGAGGGCGAACACATCTGGCACGTGCACGACGACACCGACGAGTTCTTCCTGGTACTCGACGGCGAGTTCCGCATCTCCTTGCGCGAGCCCGATGGGGAGCGCACGGTCGTGCTGCCACAAGGGGCGGTCTTCACCGTGCCCCGCGGCACGGAGCACAGGCCGTACGCTCCGTCCGGGGCCGCGATCCTCATGTTCGAGCCCGCCGGGACTCCGACTGTGGGCGATCGCCACGACGAGATCCCGGACCACGTCGACTCGACGACCGGGCACGCACTCGGTACCTGATGAGCCCGAGCGCCGGGGCCGGGTGGCGGGCCGTGCTCCCGGGCCCATGCAGCGTCCCTGCCGAGCCGGTGAGGGACGGCGGCTCGGCAGCCCACCCGGCCTCGGCCCCGTAAGGAACGCGGGGGCAGCGGGTGGGCGTCCGCGTGGACGCCTCCGCCGTTCCAGCCCCAGTGGTGTCGTATGCCATACTCGGCGCCGCTCGTAACACAATCGGACGGGGGGCCATGTACACGTGTTGTCCTTGCGCGCCTCCTATCTGGACACGTCCGCGGACCAGCTGTGTTTCTCGCTGGACCTGGCCGAACGGCCGGCACTCGCCGAACGTGAGGCGCTCGTGGGCGGAGTGGGCGTGCGGATGAGGCTGCTCGGTGCCTCGCACCAGGTCTTCGCCGGGCCCGTCAGGGAGACGGTGGCGTGTCTGCCGGGGGCCGCCCGGGGGCTGCCGGCCGGGCTCACCCGGCAAGAGGCGGGCTGGACCTACGACTTCGGTGCCACCACGGCTCATCCGGCCCCCCACGAGTTCAGCACGCGGGTGGCGGAGATCCTCGACCGGGCGGCCGGCGCCGAGCACAGCCTGTGCGGAGTCTTCCCCGGTTCACCGGAGGCGGTGACCGCTGTGGTCGTCGAGGCGTCCGCCGAGACCTCCCGGGCCCGGCTGGTCTGGCGCACCTGGCACACCTACCCGCAGGACGGGCAGATCGTATCGACGCGCACCAGGCTGGAGGCCCGATGAACCATGCCCGACTCGTCCGCGGAGCGGTGGCTGCCGTGCTGGTCACTCTCCTGCTCCCGGCCTGCTCCAGCGACGGGAAGGAAGGTGTCCCGCGCTCCTGGATCCGCGAGACCTACACCGTCAGCGGCTCCCGGTGGCTCGACGAGGACAGCTCCCCCGCCCGGGTCGCCGACGCGATCCACAGACACCGCGAGGCCCTCGACCGCTCCTCGGGCGGGGGCATGCGCTTCCTGCGCTACGGCGACGACATGGTGACCGTCTCACCGCACGGGGGCGGCAGCCTGATCGAAATCGAGGACTACCGCAACGGTTACCGGCGCCACCAGCAACACCTCGTGAACTGGCCCAACCCGAACAGCCAGAGCTACCGCGGCGGCGGTCCCGGCGAGGGCAAGTGACCCCGGCGCGCACCCGGCACCACCCCCCCCCACCCCGACGACGTCCTCCAGAAAGGCACCCCAGTGACCGAGATCTTCGAGTCGGCCGGCCAGGCCCTGCTCTACGGAGTCGTGGGCCTCGCCGTGATGGCCCTCGGCTTCGTCGCCCTCGACCTCGTGACACCCGGCAAGCTCTTCCACGTGGTGTGGCGGGACCGCAACCGCGGGGCGGCCGTTCTGCTGGGCAGCCAGTCCGTCGCGGTGGGCCTGGTCATCATGGAGGCCATCCGGGCGAGTGAGTCGGAGAAGGGGCTCGGCCAGGGCCTGGTGAGCACGCTCCTGTACGGTCTGGCCGGCGTGCTGGTGATGACGCTGGTCGGCATCGTGATCGGCCTGCTCACACCGGGCCAGATGGGCGCGGCCGCCCTGGAGGACGAGGACGGCCGCCCGCACCCCGCCGCCTGGGTCCAGGCCGGCATGTACCTGGGCACCGCCTTCATGGTCGGCGCTGCCCTCTCCTAGGACCGCGCCCATGAGTTCCACCGTTGTGGACGACCTGGACAGCGCGGCTCCTTCCCGCCCCCTGGTCTCCCCTCCCCACCGGGGGGCGCGCTTCCTGCTGCTGCTCGCCGTCTTCCTCTGCGCCGCCTGCGGCCTCGTCTACGAACTGGCCCTGACCGCGCTGGGCAGCTACCTCATCGGCAACTCGGTGCTCCAGACCTCCGTGGTCATCTCCGTGATGGTCTTCGCCATGGGGGTGGGTTCACTGGCCGCCAAGCCGCTGTGCGGCCACGCCGTCGTCGCCTTCGCCGTGGTGGAGGGGACGCTGGCCCTGATCGGCGGCCTGTCCGTCCTGGTGCTCTACACGGCTTTCGCCTGGCTCCAGCTCTACATGCCCGCGATGATCGTGGTGTCACTGGTGATCGGCCTGCTGATCGGCGCCGAGATCCCGCTGCTGATGACCCTCCTGCAGCGGATCCGCCGGCAGGAGGCGAGCAGTGCCGTCGCCGACATGTTCGCCGTCGACTACATCGGCGCCCTCGTCGGCGGCCTGTGCTTCCCGCTGCTCCTGCTGCCGACCTTCGGCCAGCTCAAGGGCGCCCTGGTGATCGGCGCGGTCAACGCGGTCGCGGGCGTCATCGTCGTGGTCCTCCTCTTCCGTCACGAACTCCGCCGCCTGGTCCGGGCCGGTCTGCTGGCGGGGGTCGCCGCGGTGCTCGCCGTGCTCGGCGCGACGTACGTGCTGGCGGACGACCTGGAGGTCACCGCACGGCAGCAGATGTACGCGGATCCCATCGTGCACGCCGAGACCACGCAGTATCAGGACATCGTGGTCACCCGCTCCACCGCCTTCACGGGAAGCCCCGACACACGGCTGTTCCTCAACGGCGACCTCCAGTTCAGCTCCGTCGACGAGTACCGCTACCACGAGTCGCTCGTCCACCCCGCACTGTCGGGCCCCCGCTCCAACGTGCTGATCATGGGCGGCGGTGACGGGCTCGCGCTGCGGGAGGTGCTGCGGTACGAGGACGTCCGGCACGTCACGCTGGTCGAACTGGACCCGGCCATGACCCGGTTGGCGCGGACCTACGCGCCGCTGCGCGCGCTCAACCGCGGCGCGCTGGACGACCCGCGGGCCGAGGTGGTCAACGCCGACGCCTTCACCTGGCTGCGTGGTGCCCGTCAGCGGTACGACGCGGTCGTCATCGACTTCCCCGATCCGGATGCGGCCTCGCTCGCCAAGCTGTACTCGGTGGAGTTCTACCACCTGCTCGGGCAGGTCCTGGCGCCGCAGGGCAAGGTGATGGTGCAGAGCGGATCGCCGTACTTCGCCCCGAAGACGTACTGGTCGATCGCGAAAACGATCGAGACGGCGGGGTACGCGACGACCGCGTTCCAGGTCGACGTGCCCAGCTTCGGCAACTGGGGGTTCGTGCTCGCCGGCCGCGGCACCGAACCCCCGCCGCTCCGCCTCGCCGCGGACGTCCCGAAGCTGCGCTACCTGGACGCCGCGGTACTCAGGGCGGCGACCGTGTTCCCCGCCGACCGCCGGCGCACCGATGTACGGCCGAGCACGTTGATGGACCCGGCGGTGCTCGAGTACGTCCTGGACGAGTGGCGCAACTACTAGGCCGCGTCCTGCGTGGTGACCGCCTCGGTGCACGGGCGCGCGTCACGGTCACGCCGGCGGGAGGGTGACGGCGGGAGCGGAGGAGCCGGCCCGGGGTGTGCGGGGGCCCGACGGGGAGGGCCTGGTCCCGCCGGTGCTCCTGCCCGGCGCGTGCGGGACGGGCGGGGCGCCGGCGGACCACGGGGTTCGCCGTACCGCACGGCGGGAGCACTTCAGGCGTCGGCGAGCAGGGGGTCGTACGCGGTGTTCGTGCGGCGGCCCGACATGAAGGAGAGGAAGTCGCCCACGAAGGCGCTTCGGCCGTAGGTGGCGTGGGTGGAGGTGAGGTCCCGGTGGAAGGCGGTCCGGAAGAGGGCTCGGTACTCGTCGGCGTCGATGGTGCCGTTGCCGTCCTTGTCGGTGGCGTCGAAGAGGGTCTCCGCCACGCGGATGAGCGCGGGCCCGGCGAGGGAGGGGACCGCGGCGGCGTACTCGTCGGCGGCGACGCGGCCGTCGCCATCCGTGTCGAGGGCGGCCTGGAGCTCGCGCCACCAGGCGGCGAAGGCGTCGTAGAGCCGGGTCTCCCCGGGTTCGTCCAGGTCGAGGCGGGTCGCGAGTTCGCGGGCCATGGCAGCGAGGTCGGGCCAGTCGAGGTGGCCGTCGCCGGTCTGGTCCAGGACCTGGCGGAAGAACTCCTCCGCCGAGCGGCGGCCCTCCTCCGTACCGGCCGAAGCCGCCGGTTCCGGGCCGCGATCGGTGTCGCCGCTCAGTGGCGCGAGGAGGCGGAGCAGCGCCGAGGCCCGCTTCACGCGGGCGCGCAGGGCGGTCACGGTCCGGGCGCGGGGGTCGTCGCCGCCGGGCGAGAGCGAGAGGACTTCGATGATGCTCTCGGCGTTGATCCAGCCCGCGGGCAGGAAACGGGCGAGGCCTGCGGCGAGGTAGGCGCCCTGCATGAGGGACGGGGCACCGGGCATCTCGGGCAGGCCGGCGCGGCGCCGGTACGGCTCGGGAAGCGAGGCGACGGTGATCGCGCCCAGGAGCGGCCCGGCGACGGCCCGGCCTGCCGCCCAGAGGGTCGGCGCGCCGTCGAACAGGGCCGGGGCCGGCAGGTGGTCGAAGAGCCGGTAGAGGATGACGCGGGCCGCCTCGGTGTCCTCCAGCTCGTTCTCGACGACCCGGTCGAAGTACCGCCAGAAGCCGTTCAGGTCCTCGGGGAGCTCTGCGGCGTCACCGTCGAGCGCGGCGAGGAACCCGCGGTACTCGGCGTACATCCGCTCCATCGTGTCCCGGTCGAGCGGCTGGCCGCTCAGCCGGCACATCGTGACCGCGCTCTCGAAGAGGGTGGCGACCACCCAGGCACGGGCCGCCCGGTCCATCGCGTCGTAGGCGCGGCCACGGGAGTCGGAGCCGCTCATGCGGGCGTGCAGCCGGTTGAGCCGGGCGGCCTCCCGCGCCCGTACCGCGGGGTCGTCGCCGAGCATGCGCCGCATGCTGAGGAAGGTGTTGCGCAGCCGGCGCCAGGGGTGGGCGACGAAGGTGGAGTTGTCGACGAGGGCGGCGCCGATCTGCGGGTGAGCGGCCTCCAGCACCGTGGCGCGGATCATGGCCAGTGCCCAGCGCGGGTCGTCGAAGAGAGCGCTGAACTGAGTTCCCGGGCCGAACAGAGACTCCTCCTCGGCCGTCCCCGTAGCTCCCGTGGCGCCGGACAGCGGATCCTTGTAGGGCCTTCCCGTGGCTTCCGTGGTCATGATCGGTCTCCGTTCGTGTGGGGCGGCACGCCGCCGAAGCGGCGGTCGCGATTCCGGAAGGTGTGCAGGCAGGTCAGGAAGTCGGGGGCCCGGAAGTCCGGCCAGAGCACCTCGGGGAAGACCCACTCGGCGTAGGCGACCTGCCAGAGCATGAAGTTGGAGATGCGCTGCTCACCGGAGGTCCGGATGACGAGGTCCACGTCGGGGGTGTCGGGGAACGGCAGGTGGTCCGCGAAGAGTTGCTCGGTCACCTCGTGGGCGGGCGTCCCGCTGCGGATCAGCGACCTTGCGGCCTCCACGATGTCCCGGCGCCCTCCGTGGTCGAAGGCTACGGTCAAGGTCATCCCCCGGTTGTCGGAGGTCAGCGTCATCAGGTCGTCGAAGTCCCGGGCCAGTTCCCGGGGGATGCGCGAGTCGGCGACCCCGAGGAAGCGACAGCGGATGCCCCGGGCCAGCAGGAGCGGCGCGTGTTTGCGCACGACCCGGCGGACCAGGCGCATCAGGAAATCGACCTCGGTCCCGGGCCGGTTCCAGTTCTCGGTGGAGAAGGCGTAGAGGCTGAGCCACTCGACACCGGCTGTCCGGGCCGCCTCGATGATGTCGATGACGGTGGTCTCGGCAGCCCGGTGACCCGCCGTGCGGGGTAGCGAACGCCGCTGTGCCCAGCGGCCGTTGCCGTCCATCACGCAGGCCACGTGCCGTGGCACCGCAGATGGCGGTCCGGCGCCTCGCCGCTGCTCACCGAGCCCTCCGTTCGGCCGATCCCGGCCCGGCCCGTCACCCTGCCGCCACCCGCCGGGGTCGTCGCCCTGCCGCCGTCCACCGGGGTCGTCGCCGCCGTGCCGGCCGTCCGGGCGGTCCTCCGTCGTCGGACGTGCGCACGGGACGCCGTGGTCCGTCATGCCCGACACCGTCCCGTCCGACGCGCCATGTCCTGCCGGACCGCGCTCGATCACGCCCACCCCGTCTCACCAACCGCCCCGCCCACACCCCGCCGGCGCGGGCCCTCCCGGGGAGTGTGACAGCGCGAAGGGCCCCGACCGGCGGAACCGGAGCGGCGTCACCCTTGGCTCGTACGTCCGAGTCACTGCTCCCGGGTGATGTCACTCCACTGGTCCCGTCCCGGATACGGCCCGACACTCACCGTGACCGCCCGGGCAGCGGACACGGGCGGGAAGGAGTGAACCGGGCCTGCCGGACCGGGAACACTCGGGGGCGGAGCGGGGCACGCCCTGCCTTCCGGCACGGCGTCGCCTCCACGGCTCGGATGTCGCCGCCGGCCATCGGGCAGCGTCCCGGCGGTCGCCACGTGATGCGGCCCCGAGAAAGAGTCCAGGCCGTCCGCAGCGGGCCTGTCACCGCTTGACCTGGAGCGCGCTCCAGATCCGAGGATGGGCGGCATGGAGACCACAGACCCCCGGATCGTTCTCGGCACGATGGACTTCGGCACCCGTGTCGCCCCCGACCAGGCCTTCGAGATCCTCGACTCCTTCGTCGTCGGTGGCGGCGTCTGGCTCGACACCGCGAACTGCTACTCCTACTGGACCGACCCCAGGGGGGTCGGCGGCGCCAGCGAGCGCGTCATCGGAGCGTGGCTCCGGGCCCGCCCGGGCGCACGCGACACGGTGCGGATCGCGACGAAGGTCCGTCACAACCTGCTCGTCCCGCACTCGCCCGAGAGCGCCGAAGGACTGTCGGAGCGCGCCGTGCACGCCGGCGTGGAGGGGAGCCTGGAGCGCCTCGGAGTCGATCACGTCGATCTGCTCTGGGCCCACGCGGAGGACCGTTCCGTGCCACTGGAGGAAACGGTCGTCGCCTTCGGCGGGTTGGTCGCGAAGGGAGTGACGCTGCGGATCGGTGCGGCGAACCATCCCGCCTGGCGCGTCGAGCGCGCCCGGTCACTCGCGCGGGAACGGGGCGTGGAGCCGTGGACGTCCCTGCAACTGCGCCACTCGCTCGTCCAGCCGCGCCCGCTCGCCCCCGTTCCGGAGGGCGGCCACCGCCTGCTCGCTGCCGAGGACCTGGACCTGGCGCGGTCGGAGCGGCTTGCCGTGTGGTCGTACAGCTCGTTGATGTGGGGGTCCTACGTGCGCGCGGACAAGCCGCTTCCGCCGACCTATGATCACCCCGGGACCGCCCGGGTCCTCACGGTCCTGGACGACGTGGCCGGCGAACTCTCGGCCACGAGGAACCAGGTCGTGCTCGCATGGCTGATGCAGCAGGGGATCGATCCCATCGTCGGCGCAAGCCGGGTGGAGCAGATCGAGGAAGCACTCGCCGCACGCCGCGTGCGGCTCGGCGACGAGCACGTGGCGCGCTTCGCGGCAGCGCGGTAGCCGCGGTGACGACGACCCGCTGACGGCGCGGTGGGGCGGCGGTGCCGCAGGAGCCGACGCCCTCACCGGTGGCGATACCGTCGATGGCCTGGTCGTAGAAGTCGGGCGGGCTGGGGGCGGTGCCGTGCCGCAGGTGCCGGTCGGGCTTGCGCGGTCGGCGGGACGCGGGCCCCGCCAGGGTCCGCGGGTCACCGCGTCGCTCGCGCACGGGGCCGGTTCGGGACGCTCCCCGGGTCCGGGCCGTCGAGGACGCGGCGGTGGGGTTCGGTCCGTCCCGTCACCGTCGGGTCGCGGCTGTCGTGCCGGTCCCGCTCAGGAAGTCCCGTGGTGCGTGGTCATCGCCCTGCGCGGAGCGGCATGGCGCGCGGGTCCTCGCGGGGCGTCGCTGTCGAGGCGCCTGACCCACGCCGAGGCGGTGAGCAGCAGACCGCTGAAGACCCCCAGGAGGAGCAGCGCCACCCACATCTGCCGGCTCCCGGGGGACTCCCAGCCCGTCCAGGCCGCCGATACCGCCCACAGTGCGAACCCCGCCGCGTAGAAGGCCCGGATGTGGCGCAGTTGACGGAGCTGACGGATGCGGGGCGGCAGTGCCTGGTGATCATTCCTCTTTGCCATGCCGGGCGTGTACCCCGTCATCGGCTCCTTACCTGCCGCGGCCCTCGAAGTCCCGGCGGACTGCCGCGCCCCGGTCCTCCGTCAGCCCGGCGTCGGCCGGGAGTTCCAGGACCCTGCCGCAGCGCTCGCACAGGGCGCCGTCCCCGGCGGGCGTGCCGCAGGCGAGGCAGGACCGGGTGCGGTTCGTGTCTTCGGTCTTCTCCGTCATGAACTCATCCAGACGTCGTGAGCGCTTGTGCGTACACGTCGCGCCTACCCGGTACGTCCTCCCGGATGCCGGGAAGGTGCGCCCTGGTACCCACCGCCGCGGTGGGCGGGAACGGCCACGGGTGCTTCGTCGGGGCCCGTGCCGCGTTCCCGCCCGTCGACGAGCGCCCACCGGTCGTCGGCGTGGGCGGCGGCGCACCGTCCGCCGTTCAGGTCACCGGCCCCGCGGCCGTCGGCGCGGGGTCGTAGGCGGCTTCGCGGACGAGGTCCCGCAGGCGCAGCGCAGCGGTGAGCAGGTCCTGGTGGCTGGTGTAGAGGGCGTTCACGCCGAACCGCAGCAGATCCGGCACGCGCATGTCGGCGATCACGCCGTGCTCGGCGAGGGCGACCACCAGACCGCGGGCGTGGGGGTGCCGGAGGGTGACCTGGCTGCCGCGCCGGGCGGGCTCGGCCGGGGTGACGGAGGTGAAGCCCAGGGGGGTGAGGAGGTCGTCCGCGCAGCGCAGGAAGAAGCCCGTCAGGGACAGGCTCTTGGCGCGTACCCGCGTCAGGTCGACGCCGTCGAAGGCGGTGAGGGCCGCTTCGAGGGCGAGCAGGGACAGGATCGGCGGGGTGCCGATGCGGGCGCGGGCGATGCCGGGGGCGGGCGTGTACTGCCCGGCCAGGCCGAACGGATCGGCGTGGCCGGTCCAGCCGGGCAACGGGGTTTCCAGCGCGGCGTGATGGCGCCGCGCCACGTAGAGGAAGGCGGGGGCGCCGGGGCCCCCGGAGAGGAACTTGTAGCCGCAACCGACGGCCAGGTCCACGCCGAGGGCGTCGACGTCGAGGGGCAGGGCGCCGGCCGCGTGGCACAGGTCCCACAGTGCGAGGGCGCCGGCGTCGTGGGCGGCCCGGGTCAGCGCCCGCATGTCGTACAGCTCGCCGGTGCGGAAGTCGACGGGCGCGTAGCTGACGACGGCGACCCGGTGGCCCTCGGCGGCGAGGAAGCGCGGGAGGTCCTCCGGCGGCACCCGCCGTACCTCCGCGTTGCGGCGGGAGGCGACGGCGTCGGCCAGGAAGCGGTCGGTGGGGAAGTGCCCCGGGTCGGTGACCAGCAGCGGCCGGTCCGGGCGGAGCGCGGCGGCGGCGTCGAGCGCGGTGAACACCTGCACGCTGGTGGAGTCGCCCGCCACCGTCTGCCCCGGCGCCGCCCCGATGAGGGCACCGACGGTGTCCCCCACCCGCAGGGGAGCGTCCCACCAGCCCTCGGCGTTCCAGGAACCGATGAGGCCGGTGCCCCACTGGCGCCTCACGACGTCGTCGAGGGCCGCCGGGACGGCGGCGGGCAGCGGGCCCAGGGAGTTGCCGTCGAGGTGGACGACGCCCGGCGGGAGCAGGAAGCGGGCGCGCAGGGCGGCCAGGGGGTCCTCGGCGTCGAGCCGCGCGGCCCGCTCGCGCAGGGCGGCCGGTGCGGAGAGCGCGGTGGTCATCGGTGTGCGGCCTCCTCGTCCGCGCGGCCGGGGCACCCCGGGGTGAACCCGGCCGCCATCTCCCGGAGGGTGTCGGCGACCGCGCGGGCGCCGGGTGCTCCCGGTTCGATGAGGGTGTAGTGGCCGGTGCCGGGCAGGACGACCGTCCTCAGGTCCCGGTGCACGGCCGCGTAGTCGCCGAACTGGGTGAGCGGGACCTCCTCGTCGTCGGCTCCGTGCAGCAGCACGGTGGGCACCCCGGTGGTACCGGCGTCGCGCAGCAGGGTCAGGGGGTCCACCTCGGGCAGTCGCTCCTCGAAGTGGTCCTGGCCACCGAGGAGTTGGAGGGCGGCGCCGTCGCTGAGGCCGTCCCGGCGGGTGGCGGTGAGGTCGGTGATCGGTGCGAGGGCGAGCACGCTCGTCGGCAGGGTGCGCGTGTGCCAGCGCGAGCCCGGCGGCAGCAGTCCCCGGGCAGCGCACCACAGCGCCAGATGACCGCCGGAGCAGTGGCCCGCCAGGACGTACGGCCGCCCTCGGGGCAGGGTGTCCACGATGCGGGCGACGTCGTCGAAGGTCTCCGGGTGGCCTCCCGCGCCGCCGGACCGCCGGAACCCGGGGAGCAGCACGTCGAAGCCCTGCCGGGACAGGTACGCCGCGAACGGGGTCAGGTGCATTCGGTCGTAGCGCCAGTAGCCGCCGTGCAGCAGGATCACCAGCGGGGCGTCGGGGTCGTCGGACGGCCAGGCGTCGTAGGACTGGTGGGGGTGGTCGCCGTAGCGGCCGTGCACCGGTGCCAGCACCGGCTTCAGGCTCAGGACCCGCTGTTCCTCCTCGGCGGCGAAGGCGGAGACGGCCCTAGACGTCACCGCGCACCTCCCACAGTTCGGGGAAGACCGGGCGGGCCGTCCGCTGCTCCAGCCAGGCGAGCCCGGCGGAACCGGCGCTGCCCGGTTTGGAGCCCATGGCACGACGGACCACCATGACGTGGTCGAACCGCCAGCGGGTGACGAGTTCGGCGAGGTCGGTGAGCAGTTCACCGAGCGCCAGGTGAGGGTGGTGCTGCGGGCCGGCGTAGACGTGCCGCCACGTCTCCACCACCCCCGGATCGCTGGTGTACGGGCTGGTCACGTCGCGTTCGCGGACGTGGCGCGGCACGGGCAGGCCCTGCCGGTGGAGGTACGCCAGTACCTCGTCGTACAGGGACGGTTCGCGGTAGGTCTCGGCGAGCGCCTCGTGGACGTCCGGGTCGCCCCGGTGGGCGCGCAGCAGTCCGGCGGACTTGTCGCCGAGGAGGAACTCCATGTGCCGGTACATCGCCGACTGGAAGCCGGAAGCCTGGCCGAACGCGGCCCTGAAACCGTTGAACTGGGCGGGTGTCAGTGCGGCGATGGGCGCCCAGGCGGCGTTGAGGGCGGTCAGCGCACGGCGGCTGCGCGTCAGCGCGTCCATGGCCGCGTGCAGGTCGTCCTTGGCGAAGGCCACCCGTGCCGCGCGCCATTCGTGCACGATCAGGGTGAACCACAGTTCCATCACCTGGGTCGTGACCAGGAACCCCATCTCGTCCGGGGCCTCGGTGAGCGGGCGCTGGAGGGAGTTGAGGACGGACGCGTGCACGTACGTGTCGTAGGGGCTCGCGCCCGCGAAGGGCCGGGTCAGGGCGTCGTCCTTCACCGGCTCGTCGGGAGCGGACGTGCTGTTGTTCATCACATCTCCTAGGGGTGCGTACGGGTCACACACCGAGGTGGGCGCCACCGGAGGCGTCGATCCACTGGCCGGTCACCCAGCGGGCGTCGTCGCTCGCGACGAAGGCGACGACGTCGGCGATGTCCACCGGGTCGCCCAGCCGGCCGAACGTGGAGGCCTCCGAGTACCTGCGGCGGATCTCCGGCACGGCGAGGGTGGGGTTGATCTCCGTCTCCGTGTAGCCGGGGGCGACGGAGTTGACCGTGATGCCCCGGGGCCCCAGTTCCTGGGCGAGGGTGAGGGTGAGGTAGTCGAGGGCGGTCTTGGTCATGGTGTAGGAGACGATCGCCGGGAAGGCGACGCGGGTCGCCACGGAGGAGATGTTGACGATCCTGCCGCCGTCGCGCAGGCGGGTCAGGGCGCGCTGGATGATGAAGAACGGTGCCTTGGTGTTGATGGCGAAGACGCGGTCGTAGTCGGCCTCGGTGACGTCGGCGATGCCGCGGGGGACGGTGATGCCCGCGTTGTTGACGAGGATGTCCAGTCCCGCCGGCGCGTCCTGCTCCGCCAGGGCGCGGTCGAAGGCGGACCACAGGGTCCCGGCGTCGCCGGGGATGCCGAGTTCGGCGTGCACGGGGAAGGCGCGGCCGCCGTCGGCCTCGATCTCCTTGACGGTCCGCTCGGCGGCCGTCAGGTCGTGGCCGTAGTGCACCGCCACCAGGGCGCCCTCGCGGGCGAGGCGGCGGCTGATGGCTCTGCCGATTCCGCGGCTGCCCCCGGTGACCAGGGCGGTCTTTCCCTCGTGGCGGGCGGTGACGGTCATGGTGGGCCTCCTTGGGTGAGGGTGGCGGGGGTGGCCGGGCGTGGGGGCGGGTGCGGGTCGCGGGTGGGTGCGGGGGCCGGGCGCCTTCGGTCGGGCGCGGGTGCGGGGGCCGGCGTGCGGGTCAGGCGTCGAAGTCGAGGGTGACCTCGGGAGGGTGCGGGCGGGACCGGCAGGCGAGCGTGTAACCGGCGGCGCGGTCCCGTTCGTCCAGGGCGTGCTGGCGGTCCGCCGTCACCTGCCCGGACAGGACTTTGGCGCGGCAACTGCCGCACACGCCCTCACGGCAGGCGTACGGCACGTCGGGGTGGGCGCGCAGCAGCGCGTCGAGGAGGGACGTGTCGCGCGGCAGGACGGTGGCGACGCGGCGCCGGCCGTCGACGAGGGCGGTGACCCGGGTCTCCCCCGCCGCCGGCGCCGGTGCGGGCGTCCGCGGTGGGGGCGGCGCCGTCCCGTGGGCCGTGAACATCTCCCGGCGGACGAGCGCCGGATCGGCCCCCCAGTCCGCCAGGACCCGCCGTGCGGTGTCGATGAGTCCGGGCGGTCCGCACAGGGCGAAGGTGGTGTCCGGGCCGGGACGCGCGTCCACGGCTGCCAGCAGGTGGCGCAGCCCGGCCGCGTCGGGCCGCCGCCCGAGGGGGCCGCCGCCCCCGCTCCCCCGGTCCTCGCGGGTCAGCACGTGCAGGACGGTGAACCGGTCGAGGAACTCGTCCTTCAGTTCGGCCATCTCGTCGGCCAGCAGGGCGTCGGCGGAGGTCGGGGCGGTGTGGACGAGGGTGACGCGGCAGGCCGGGTCCCGGCGCAGCGCGTGGGCGGCCATCGGGGCCAGGGGGGTGATGCCGGAGCCGCCCGCGAGGAGGACGTGGTGGGCGCCGGGTACGTCCGGCAGGGCGAACGCGCCGGAGGGCGGGGAGAGTTCGAGGTGGTCGCCGGGGGCGAGCCGGGTGGTGGCGTGGGCGCCGAAGCCGTCGGGCGCGCCCCGTTTGATCACCAGGCGGAGTGCCTCGGGGGCGTGCGGGGGCGGGCAGACCGAGTAGCTGCGGCGCAGTTCGGTGCCGGCCCGGCGGTGCCGGACGGTGACGTGCCGGCCGGGGCGGTGGGCGAAGACGTCCCGCAGGGCGGTGGGCACCTCCAGGGTGACGGCCACCGTGTCGGCGGTGAGGTGCCGGACCTCGGTGACGCGGAGCGGGTGCCAGCGGGCGCGACCGGCGGGGGCGGCCGTCGGCGCGTCGGACGGGGCGGTGGCGGCCGGCCCGGACGCAACGGCCGAACCGGACCCAACGGCCGATGCGGCAGTGGCCGCCGACCCGGGCACAGCGGTCGACGCGGTGGGGGCGGTGGTCGGCTCGGCGGTGGCGGTGGTCGGCTCGGTGGTGGTGGCCGGCGCGGCGTTGGTGGCGGTGTTCACGGTGTGCCTCACAGCGCGGTCAGGTGGGGGAAGGGCTCGCGGCACGCCGTGCACCACAGCATCGACTGGCAACGGGAGGGGCCGAAGGAACTGTGCGGCCGGGTGGCGCGCGAGCCGCAGTGCGGACAGGGCACCCCGCCCAGGTCGACGGGGACCGGGCCGCCGGGGGCCGGGGACACGGGCGGGGCGATGCCGTGCGCGGCGAGTTTGCGCCGGCCCTCGGCGGTGACGCGGTCCGTCGACCAGGGCGGCGCCAGGACCTGCCGGACGCGGCCGTCGGGGTGGCCGCAGGCGGTCAGGACGTCCCGCACCGCGGCGGTGATCTCGGCCAGCGCGGGGCAGCCCAGATAGGTGGGCGTGATCTCCACCTCCAGGACGCCGTCGGCGCCCGGGGCGACGGACCCCACCACGCCCAGGTCGCCGAGGCCGATCACCGGCAGTTCCGGGTCCGGGAGCGCCTCCACCCGCTCGCGCACCTCCTGAGCGGTACGGGGGGACGTGGACGGTGCGGGCCCGTTCACCAGGTGCCTCCGGGGAACTGGCGGCGCACCGACTGGAGTTCGGCGATCAGCGGGCCGAACTCCTCGGTGTGCCGGCCCGAGCGTCCGCCCCGGGCCGACCAGGTGCTCGTGGGCACGGTGAGCCCCGCCCCGGTGACGACGCCGGTGACGCGTTCGAGCCACGTCCCGTGCAGCGACGCGGGTGAGGGCACCGTGCCGGACGCGGACAGGCGGTGCAGCACCTCGTCCTCCTCGAAGAGTTCCCCGGTGTACGGCCAGACCTGGTCCAGGCCCCGCCGCATACGGCGGGCGCTCTCCTCCGTGCCGCGGCCCAGGGTCACGGTCCAGCGGTCCGCGTGCAGCCGGTGGAAGGCGACCTCCTTGGCGGCGCGCGCCCCGAACGCGGCGAGTTCGGTGTCGGCGCAGTGCGCGAGCGTCTCGTAGTACAGGACGGCGTAGTGGGTGTAGGCGAGTTGCCGGGCGACGGTCGTCGCGAAGTCCCCGTTGGGGAGTTCGGTCAGCAGGGCGTTGGTGAACTCGCGTTCCCGGCGGGTGTAGGCGAGGTCGTCCTCGGTGCGGCCGGTCCCGTCGAGCTGTCCGGCACGGGTGAGCAGGGCGCGGGCGTGGCCGATCAGGTCGAGGGCGATGTTGGACAGGGCCAGGTCCTCGTCGACGGTCGGCGCGCGGGTGATCCACTGGCACAGGCGCTGGCCGAGGACGAGGGCGTCGTCGCCGAGGCGCAGGAGGTGCACCGCCAGGTCGGCGGCGGGCCCGGCCGGCGACGCGCCCGGCACGGCATCCGGGCTCACCGCCGGGGCGCCGCCTGCCGCCGGGAGGCCGCTCGTCGCGGTCACCGGGACGTCGCGCGTGGTCGTCACCGTCGAGGCGTCACTCGTCGTGCTCACTCTCGGGGCCTTTCTCGGTCAGCGGCGCGAAGTGCTCGGGGTGGCGGTACGGCTTGTGGCGGGCGCCCGCGAAGTACGGGTCGCGTTCGTCCGGGGAGGCCGTGTGGACGGCGTCGGAGCGGACCACCCACAGCGACAGCGGCTCGCCCCGGCGCGTGTACAGGTCCCGGGCCGCGGCCAGCGCCGCGTCGGGTCCGGCCGCGCGCACCGACCCGACGTGCTGGTGGGCCAGGCCCCGGCGGGCCCGCAGGAAGACCTCCCAGGACGCCGGTGCGCCCTCCCGTGTCCCGTTCATGCGGCCGCTCCTCCCGTCGTGTCCGTCCGGGCGGCGTGAGCGGCGGCGGCCTCCCGGACCCAGGCGCCGTCCTCGTGGGCGGACCGGCGGTGCGTGATCCGCTGCCGGGCCCAGTGCGTGTCGTCGGCCATCGCCTCGCGGTAGGTGTCCCAGTCGATGGGGGTGAAGTCGTAGTGGCCGCGCTCCTCGTTCCAGCGGATCGCCGGATCGGGCAGGGTCAGGCCGATGCGTTCGGCCTGCGGGACGCAGATGTCGACGAAACGCTGGCGCAGTTCGTCGTTGGTGTGCCGCTTGATGCCCCAGCTCATCGCCTGGCGGGAGACGGCGGCGCCCAGGGCGGCGGTCCGCGCGTCGGCACCGCCCGCCTCGGTGTCGGGCGGTCCGAACATCAGCGCCACGGCCGGCAGCCACCAGCGGTTCACGGCGTCCTGCGCCATCTCCTTCTGCTCGGGTGTCCCTTCGCACAGCGCGCGCATCAGGTCGTAGCCCTGCCGTACGTGGAAGGCCTCCTCCTGGCAGACGCGGCGCATCGCCCGGGCGTACGGCCCGTAGGAGGTCCGGCACAGGGGTGCCTGGTTGATGACGGCGGCGCCGTCCGTCAGCCATGCGATGGCCCCGGTGTCCGCCCAGGTGAGCGCGGGGTGGTTGAAGGTGGCGGAGGCCCGCTGCCGGCCGCGGTGCAGGGCGTCCAGCAGGTCGGCGCGGTCCACGCCGAGCGTCTCGGCGGCGGAGTACAGGTAGAGGCCGTGGCCGGCCTCGTCCTGGACCTTGGCGATGAGGACGGTCTTGCGGTGCAGGGACGGGGCGCGGGTGAGCCAGGCGCCCTCCGGCTGCATGCCGATGATCTCGGAGTGGGCGTGCTGGGCGATCTGGCGGACCAGCATGCGGCGATACCCGTCGGGCATCCAGTCGCGCGGTTCGACCGTCTCGCCGGCGGCGATGAGGGCGTCGAAGTGCGCGAGCAGCTCGTCCTGGTCCGCGGTGGCGGGCTCGGGCATGGCGGTGAGGCCTTCGGAGGCGGCGCCGGCGGTGGTCCGCGCGGTCATCGGGCACCGCCCGTCCGAGCGGTGACCGTCGTGGCGGTGCGGCGCGTCGGACGCCGTCCCGGGGCCCGGACCCGTACCAGCTGCCTGGGCACTCGCATCACTCCTTCGCTCGGGGCCGCCCGCGCCCGGACGGGGGCGGGCCGGGCGGAACGGGGCGCTTCGTAGCGGTAAGAGGCCGGGGACGCGGTCCGGCTATCCCCGCCGCGCGGGTCCGGGCGCGTGACAAAGCTCACGGCACGGTCCGGGGAGTGGAACCCGGCCGTGCCCGCCTCTTGAGGGGTGACAGTCGTACACCGCGCGGCGGCCGGCACGCCGAGCCGAAAGGGGAAACCATGGGCACCATCAGGGAGTTGCTGGTCGAACTCACCGGAACGACCGAGTACGCCGACCAGATCGGCGACGACGTAGACCTGGCCGCCAGCGGCATCGATTCCGGGGATCTGGTGCGTCTCGTGCTGCTCGTCGAGCAGCGCCTCGGTGTGGAGATCACCGCCGAGGACATGGAGCGGCTGCACACGATCGCCGACTACGAGCGCTTCGTGGCCGAGCACTCGGTCGCCGGTGCGAGCGGCGGTGCGTGATGTGGCTGACGCAGCTGTTGGAGCGCAATCGCCAGTGCCGGCCCGGCCGGACCGCGCTGGTGGACGAGGAACGCAGCGTCACCTGGGCCGAGTTCCACGACCGCACGCTGGAGCTGGCGCGCGGACTGGCCGAGCTGGGCATCGAGCGGGGGGACCGGGTCGCGGTGCTGTCCAAGGACCGGATCGAGGTCCTGGAGAGCTACTTCGCGCTCGCCCGGCTCGGGGCGCTGTTCGTGCCGCTCAACCACAGCATGGCGGAGCCGGAGGTCGCCGGGATCGTCGAGCGCGTCGGCGCCGTGGCCGTCATCGGTGAGTCGGAGCTGCTGGACCGGCATCCCGAACTGCCGGCGCCGGTACGGCTCAGGGTGGCCCTCGACAAGCCCGCCTTCGCGGCGCTGGGCACGACGGGCGCCGAACGGGACCTGCCGGACGTCGCCGACACCGACCCGATCGCCGTGCTGCACACCTCGGCGACCACCGGGCAGGCCAAGGGGGTGACCGTCGACAGCGCGTCGTTCCGGGCCATCGCCCTCGGCTGGCTGGTGATGGCCCGCCCCACCGACGACATCGTCATGGTCAACTGCTGTCCGCTGTACCACGGCAGCATGGTCGTGTCCCTGACGTACCTGGCGGCCGGCGCGACGGTCGTGCTGATGCCCGGCTTCACCCCGCAGCGGGCGCTGTCCGCGGTGGAGCGGCACCGTGCTACGCACATGTGGACGGTGCCGCAGATGCTGCGTTTCATGCTCCAGGCCAAGGCGTCCCACCGCACCGACCTGTCGTCCCTGCGGGAGATCCTGTATGGCGCCGCGCCGATGCCGCTCGACGTCTACGCCGACGCGGTCGAACGGCTCGGCTGCGGCTTCCGTCAGGTGTACGGCATGACCGAGGTGGGCGGCCCGTTCGTCACGCTCGGTCCCGACGAGCACCCCGCCCCGGGGGACGTCAGCGCACGCATCCCGTGCGGGCGGGTGGTGCCGGGCATGTCCGCCCGTGCGGTGGACGGGGACGGCCGGGAACTGCCGCCCGGCGAGATCGGTGAGATCGTGGTGCGCGGGCCGGGCGTCATGCAGGGCTACTGGAACGATCCCGAGGCCACCCGGGAGATCACCCTCGACGGCTGGATCAGGACGGGCGACCTCGGCTTCATGGACGACGAGGGCCGCATCAGCCTGGTGGACCGCACGAAGGACGTCATCATCCGCGCGGGCCAGAACGTCTATCCCTCGGAGATCGAACGCGCCCTGATGAGCCACCCGGCGGTCCGGGACGCGGCGGTCGTCGGGATGCCCGACGAGGACTACGGCGAGGTGCCGCTGGCGTACGTGGTCCTGGAGCCGGGCGCGGACCCGGGCGCGCCGGCGCTGCACGAGCATGTCGCGGGGCTGCTCGCCCCGTACAAGCGTCCGCGCCGGACCGAGTTCATCGAACAGGTGCCGCGCAATCCCGCCGGGAAGATCATCAAGAAGCTGCTGCGGGTGTGAGCGTGCGCTGCGGCGGGCGGCGATGACCGGGCGCCCCGCGGAGACCGGGCCGGCCACGACGGGGACGTCGTGGCCGGCCCGGACCGGTCGGGCGTCCGCGTGGGCGGCGGACGCCGGCGTGGCCGTGCCGGGTCCGTTGCCGGCCGGCGCCGGGCTCGGTCTGGGCGTCGCGGACGTCTCGGAGCCGTACCCGCGGCCGGCGGGGCCCGCCGAGGCGGCCGCTGCGGCGTCGATGCCGCCGCGGCGGCGCCTGGAGTTCCTGGCCGGCCGGGGGCCGCCCGCCGGGCCCTGCGGGCGGTGGGGCTGGACTGCGGGGAGATACCCCGTTCGGGACGGCTGCCGGTGTTCCCGCCGGGGCGAGCGGCCTCGATCTCGCACAGTGCCGGCATCGCCGTCGCCGTGGCCCGCGCACCGGGCCAGAACACGCCGCTCGGCTGCGATCTGGAACTGCGGCCCCTCCCCCGCGCCGCGGCCCGTCTGGTGCTGCGGGAGGACGAGGAGGGACTGCTGGGCGCCGGCTCCCGGCCGGCGGGCGCGGCCTGGACGGTGACGGAGCTGTTCTCCGCCAAGGAGGCCGCGTGGAAGGCCCTCACCGGGCCCTGGGCCATGAGTCCGGACGGACCGCGGGGCCTGCGCCCGGACGGGCCGGACGAGGAGTTCCGGTTCGGGCCGGACGACGGGGGCCTCGACGATCCGCAGGGTGAGCGTCTCGACGGCCTGGAGGGCGAGCGCCTCGACGATCCGCGGGACGAGGGCCTCGACGGGCCGGAGGGCCGGCGCCGGGGCGGTTCGGTGGCCGGGGGCCCGGGACACCGGGACCGGGACGGGTCAGGGGGCCGGCGCGGTGGCGGGCCGGCGGGGGGTCTGCGGGACCTGCGCGTGTGCGCGGCCGGTGGCGACCTGCTCGTCTGTACGCGCGCGGATCCCGCGCGTGTCGTAAGGGTGCGGGTGCTGCCCGTCGGCGCGGGGGTGTTCAGTTACGTCCTCGGCCGGGGCTGAGCACGCGCGTCGGCCGTCCCCGGTACGGCGCACCGGGGACGGCCGACGGGTCGGAGCAGGTCAGCGCTCCGACGTACCACCGTCGCGGTAGGAGCGGCGCACCGCGTCGGCGGCCTTGTCGGTCTGGGCGTCGTACTTGTCGCCCGTCCGCTGGTCGACCGTTCGTTCGGCGCCCCCGACGCCCTTGTCGGCCTGGTCGGGGTGGCCCTTGGCCATGCCCTTGGCCTTGTTCATCATGTCGCCCAGCTTGCCCATGGGGTACCTCCCGGTGGTGCGTGCGTCGTACTCCGCCGCAGGTACCCCGCCCGCCGGGCGCGAATCACCCCTCCGGTCCCCCGCCGCCGTATTCCTCACGGCCGGTCGCCGACCCGCGCGGCCATGTTCCCCGCCGGGTGCCGGTTGTCGTGGATGAGCTGGTGGGCGAGGCCGATCTCGTCGAACCCGAAGGTCCGGGACAGGCACGGGTCGATGACGCCCTGGTCGATCAGCCGGGTGACTTCCCGTGCCTCGCGGGCGGTGGCGACGTGCGAGCCCTGGAGCCGCTTCTGCCGCATCCACAGGAAGCGCAGGTCCACGTCGCCGTTGTAGCCGGTGGTCCCGCCGCACAGGACGACCATGCCGCCGTTGTCGCACAGGTACAGCGAGGTGGGGATGGTGTCGGCGCCGGAGTGCTCCAGCACGATGCGCGGGCTGCGGCGCTCGCCGAGCACGTCCCACAGGCGCCGGCCGAAGGCGCGGGCTCCCGACAGCCAGCGGCCCATCGCCGCCTCGTCGGAGGTGTCCGGCAGCCGCCCCCAGTGGTCGAACTCCCGCCGGTCGATCCAGCCCTCGGCGCCCAGCTTGAGGCAGAACTCGCCCCGTTCCTCGCTGGAGACGACCGCGACGGGGATGCCGCCGACGTGCCGGACGAGCTGGATGGCGATGCACCCGAGGCCGCCGGCACCGCCCCAGATCAGCACCGGGTCGCCCGGGCGCACCGTGTGCGGCGGCCAGCCGAAGAGCTGGCGGTAGGCGGTGGCGGCGGTCGCCATGTAGCAGGCCGCCTCCGGCCAGGACAGCCGGGCGGGCTTGGGGTGGCACATGTAGTCGTCGACGACCGCGAACTGGGCGAAGGACCCGTAGTTCTCCTCGTAGCCCCACACCCGCTGGCTGGCGGACCAGGTGGGGTCGCCGCCGAGGCGGATGTCCTCGGCCTTCTCGTCCCAGCGGTTGGCGAGGACGACGACCTCGTCGCCGAGCCGCACCCCGCGTACGTCCTCGCCGACCGCCCACACGATCCCGGACAGGTCGGAGCCGCCGATGTGGAAGTCCTCGGTGGCTCCCGCCTTCTGCCGGGCGGCGATCACGTCGAGCGGTGAACCCAGCGCCGCCCAGACGTTGTTGTAGTTGATGCCGGCGGCCATCACCTTCACCAGGACCTGTCCGCGGCCCACCGGTGGGACGTCGACCACCTCGGTCCGGAAGGCGTCGACGGGCCGGCCGTAGCGCTCACGGCGGATGAGCGAGGCGTACATCTCCTTCGGGGCGGTGCCGATCTCGGGGGCGTCGCCGAGTTCGTAGAGGTCCTGGGTCGCTCTCACGGGCTCTCCTCAACACGTGCTCAGGGGGAAGGGGATCAGTCGCCGAGGTCCCGCAGGGCCTTGGCAACCGCCTCGCCGATACGGGCGATCGGCTCGGGTTCGGTCATCTCGTAGTGGCCGCAGGGCACGTGGTGGTCGTGGAGGGTGCCGTCGACGTAGGGCCGCCAGCTGTCGGCCTTGCCCGGCAGCACCGCCAGGTCCGTCGGGAAGTCCGTGCGCTCCTCCTCGGCCGCGCTGAAGAACAGCACGTCACCGTGGTAGACGCCGGGGGTGAACTGCGGCGCGATGCGCAGGTTGTTGCGCATGACGGCGGCGATGGCCGCGGCCTCGGCGCGGGTGACGGGCGCGCTCGACGGGTCGGCCGTGACCCGGGCGTCGATCCGGTCCAGGACGGTGCCGGCGTCCGCGGGCGTGGTCCCGGGGTCGACGGGGAGGCCGGCCACCCTGGACAGCAGGGCCGCCACCTGGCGTTCGGCCGCTTCGGGGTCGTGGGCGGTGCCGTGCGGCTGGGGGGCGTCGAGCATGGCGAGGAGTTCGACCCGCTCGCCGTCGCGCTGGAGTGCGCAGGCCATGGCGTGCGCGACGAATCCGCCGTAGGACCAGCCCAGCAGCCGGTACGGGCCGTGCGGCTGCACCCGGCGCACGAGGTCGAGGTAGTGGCCGACCATGGCGGCGGCGTCCGGAGCGGGCGGGACGGTGCCGTCGAGGCCGGCCGCCTGGATGCCGTGGACGGGCTGGTCGCCGCCGAGGTGGGGCAGCAGGCCGGTGTAGCGCCAGGACACGCCCGCGCCGGGGTGGACGCAGAACAGCGGCCGGGCGGTGCCCTCGGCGCGCAGCGGCAGCAGGGGGGCGAGGGCGGTGGTGGCGGCCCCCGGAGTGCGGGCGTCCGGCTGCTCTTCGGCGGCGGTGAGGACCCCGGCCACGGTGGGCGCGGCCAGCAGGGCCGCCGCCGGGACGTCGAGGACGCCCGCCTGGCGCAGCCGGCCCGCCAGCAGCACGGCGCGCATCGAGTCGCCGCCGAGGTCGAAGAAGTTGTCGTGCACGCCGATGCCGCCGATACCGAGGGTCTCCTCCCAGAGGCGGGTAACTTCCCGTTCCCGTCCGGTGCGGGGCGGCACGTGTTCCGTGGTGAGGCGGGGCCGTGGGGCGAGGCCGGGACCGGCCTCCGCCGCGGCGGGGGTGTCGTCGGGCGCCGCCGGGCCCGTGCGGGCGCCGGGGGCGTCGATCCAGTGGCGCCGGCGTTCGAAGGCGTACGGGGGCAGCGGCACTCGCCGGGGCGTGCCCGGTACCGGGGGCAGGGCGCTGTCGACGCCGGCGCTCCACAGCCCTCCCAGTGCCTCGGCGAGGACGAACCCGTCGGACGCCTCGGCCTTGGCGTGCCGCATGGTGGTCACCGTCACCGGTGCCGCGTCGTCGAGCCGGCCGGTGGCGAGCCTGGTCAGGGTGTCGCCCGGCCCGATCTCGACGAGGACGGGGTGCAGGCGGTCCCACAGGGCGGCGATGCCGTCGGCGAACCGCACGGTGTCGCGGGTGTGGTCGAGCCAGTGCCGTACGGAGGTGGCCTGGGCGTCGGTGACCCAGGTGCCGGTCACGTTGGTGACGTACGGGATGCGCGGCGGGCGCAGGGTGACCTGGCGGAGATGCGCCTCGTAGGCGGGCAGGACCGGGTCCAGGACGTGGGAGTGGGCCGCGACGGGGATGCGCAGGCGGCGGAAGGGGATGCCGCGGCGGGACAGTTCGGCTTCGAAGCGGGTGACGGCGTCGAGGTGTCCGGCGACGGTGCAGGCGCCGGGCCCGTTGACGGCGGCCAGGGACAGGGCGTCGTCGAGCAGCGGCCGGATCTCCTCGGCCGGGGCGGCGACGCCGACCGTGGCACCGCCGGCGGAGCTGATGAGCCGGATGCGTTCGGTGACCAGGGGCAGCATGTCCGCGAGGTCGATGACGCCGGCCAGGCAGGCGGCCGTGTACTCGCCGAGCGAGTGGCCGATCAGCGCGTCGGGGCGCACGCCCGCCTCCATGAGCGTACGGGCCAGGGCGTACTCGGTGACCACCAGCCCGAGGAACGCGGCGGTGTCGTCGGGCCGCTGTTCCTCGAAGAGGGCGGTGCGCAGGTCGGCGCCGAGGGCGGGGCGCAGGATGCGGGCGCACTCGTCGACGGTGTCGCGGTAGACGGTGTGGTCGCGGTACAGCTCCGCGCCCATGCCGGGGTACTGGGTGCCGCCGCCCGGCAGCAGGAACGCCACGCGGGCCGGGTCGTCGGACGGCGGCGGGATGTGGGGCGTGGCGGAGCGCAGGGCGTCGAGGGCTTCGTCGCGGGAGGCCGCCGTGACGGTGAGGCGGTGGGGCATGGCGGGACGGCCGGCGCGCAGGGAGTGCGCGACGTCGTCCAGGCGCAGGTGCGGGTGGCGTTCGAGGTGCCGGGCGAGGGCGTCGGCCTGGCCGCGCAGGGCGCCGGGGGTGCGTGCGGACAGCGGCAGCACCAGGCGGCGGCCGTCCTCGGGCGGGCGGGGCGCGGCGGGGGCGGCGGGCGGGGCCTCCTCCAGGACGACGTGGGCGTTGGTGCCGCCGATACCGAAGGCGCTGACGGCGGCCCGGCGGGGGTGTTCCCCCGCGGGCCAGTCCTCCAGTGCGGTGGGGACGCGGAAGGGGCCGGCGTCGAAGTCGATGAGCGGGTTGGGCCGGTCGAAGTGCAGGCTCGGCGGTATTTGCCGGTGTTCCAGGGCCAGGACCGCCTTGACGAGTCCGGCGATGCCGGCGGCGGCGCCGAGGTGGCCGATGTTGGTCTTGACGGAGCCGAGCGCGCAGAACCCGGTCCGCCGCGTGCTGTGCCGGAACGCCTCGGTGAGCGCGGACACCTCGATCGGGTCGCCGAGTTTGGTCGCGGTGCCGTGGGCCTCGACGAGGCCGATGGTGTCGGCGTCGACCTCCGCCTGAGCCTGCGCGGCGAGGACGACCTCGGTCTGTCCGGCGGCGCTGGGCGCGCTGAAGCCGACCTTGCGGCGGCCGTCGTTGTTGACGGCGCTGCCGCGGATGACGGCGCGGACGCGGTCGCCGTCGGCGAGGGCGTCCTCCAGGCGCTTGAGTACGACGGCTCCCACGCCGTCGCCGGAGGAGGTGCCTGCGGCGTCCGCGGCGAAGGCGCGGCAGTGGCCGTCGGGCGAGAAGGGCCCGTCGGGTACGTGGCGGTAGCCGAGCGCGGCGGAGGGGTTGAGGGAGACGGCGGCGGCGAGGGCGGTGTCGCAGCGGTGGTCCAGCAGGTCCTGGCAGGCGGTGTGCACCGCGACCAGCGCGGTGGAGCAGGCCGTCTGGAGGGACACGCTGGGGCCGGTGAGCCCGAGTTCGTAGGAGACGCGGGTGGCGAGGGTGCCCAGGGAGTTGGCGGTGGCCGCGTGGACGAGTTCCACCGACCCGGGCTGCCCGGCGAAGCGCGGGTACACGTGCGCCGGGTAGTAGCGGCTGTCGCCGGCGCCCGCGTAGACGCCGAACGCCTCGGACGTGCGGTCCGCACCGAGACAGCCGGCGTCCTCCAGGGCGTGGTAGGCCGTCTCCAGCAGCAGCCGCTGCTGCGGGTCGACGACGGCGGCCTCGGCGGGGCTGTGGCCGAAGAAGCCGGAGTCGAAGCGGTCGATGCCCTCGACGACCGACGCCATCCGGATCAGCGAGGGGTCGTCCAGGTCGCGCGGGGCGCCGCCCGCGGCGAGGAACTCCTCTTCGGTCACGGGCCGGATCGCCTCCCGGCCGGCCGCGAGGTTCTCCCAGAAGGCGTCGAGGTCGTCGGCGCCGGGGAAGCGGCCCGCCATACCGATGACGGCGACTGCGGGGAAGTCCTCGTCCTGGGCTGCGGTGGTGTCGTGCACGGTCTGTGCCTCGTCCTCTTCCGGCTCGGTGGCGTTCTGCGGCTCGTTGGGGTCCTGCGGCTCGGTGGCGTTCTGCGGCTCATTGGCGTTCTGCGGCTCGGTGGGATCCTGCCGCTCGGTGGCGTCCCGCACGGCTCTCGTTCCGTCTCCTCCGCCCGCGGTGGTATGGCCCACGGCTCCCGCCCCGTCTCCGCCGTCTCCTCCACCCGTGGCCACGTCACCCACGGCCCCGGTCCTTTCCGTGCCGTGCGGAGCGGCTCGCGCGGGCCGCTCGCTGGCGCCGGGCCTGCTCCCTGGCCCGGTCCAGGCCGCTGGGCGGCGGTTCGGCGGACTCGTGCTGCGGTGACGGAGCGGCGGCCGTCGTGGCACCGGCGCCGGTGTGCGCCGTCAGCCGGCGGGCCAGGTCCCGCACGGTGGGGTGCGCGAACAGGTCGACGACCGAGAGGTCGGTGCCGAAGGCGCGGTTGACGGCGGTCTGGGCGGTGACGAGGAGCAGGGAGTTGCCGCCCAGGTCGAAGAAGTTGTCGTCCCGGCCCACCCGGTCGCGGCCCAGTACCCCGCACCACACCTCGGCGAGCCGGTGCTCCAGCCGCCGCAGGTCCTCCCCCGCCTCCGCGTGGTCCGGACGGGCGGTGGCCCCCGCCGAGAGCAGTGTCCACGCGTCGGACAGACCGGCCGCGCGGGCACGGTCGGCCGCCGCGCCGTACAGGGCGCCGAGGTCGGTCCCGTCCTCGAGGCCGACGCGTGCGGCCAGGCGCCGCACCTGCCGGGCGGGCGCCACGACGTGGCTGCGGACCCAGGGGGCGGTGCGGTCGGCGCCGATCAGCAGGTGCGGTTCGTCCAGGGTGCGGGCCAGGTCGAACGAGCGCAGCGCGGCGGGGGCGTCGAGCAGCCGGTAGCCGCGCGCCTCGGTGAGCGCGGTGAGGCGGTAGCCGCGGCTCATGCCGCGCTCGCGCCACATGCTCCAGGCCAGCGACTGCGCGGGCAGGCCGAGGTCGCGGCGGTACAGCGCGAGGGCGTCCAGGTAGGCGTTGGCGGCGGCGTAGGCGGCGTTCAGGGCGCCGCCGAAGAATCCGTTGACCGAGGAGAAGGTGACGAAGGAGCCGACCGGGTGGTCGGCGGTGAGCCGGTGCAGCGTCCACGCGCCGCGTACCTTGGCCGCCAGCGCCCGGCGCCAGGTGGCCGCGTCCAGCTCGCCGGCGGGGCTCTCCACGAGGGTGCCGGCCAGGTGCAGCACGGACGCCAGGGGTGCGCCCCACGCCTCGGCGGCGTCCTCCACCGCGGCCCGCACCTGGCGTTCGTCGGTGACGTCCGCGCGGGCGTAGCGGACCTCGCCCAGCTCGCGCAGCCGTGGGAGCGCCTGGCCGGGGGCCTCGGCCTCGGACGCCGGTGTGCGGCCCACGACCAGCAGCCGGGTGCCGGGGGTGCTGAGCAGGTGTGCCGCGACCTCGGCGCCGACGCCGCCCAGGCCGCCGGTGAGCAGGGTGAAGCCGTCGTGCGCGGGCGGCTCGACGCGGGCCGGCGTGGCGGGCAGGGGGGCGAGGCGGCGTACGTACCGGTGTCCGTCGCGGTACGCCACCTCCGCGCCGTCCGCGGTGACCGTCGCCTCGGCCAGCAGGACGGGCAGCGGGTCCGTACCGTCGTCCGGCGGGAGGTCGAGGTGCGTGCCGCGCAGCCGGCCGGACTCCTCGGCCAGCGACTTGAGCAGGGCGCTCGCCATGGCGTGGGCCGGGGCGGGCCGGTCCCCGGGCCGTACGGCCCGGGCGCCCGCCGTCACGTACACGAGGTCGACGGGGCGCTGTCCGCCGGGCCGGGCGGCGAGGGCCCGGGTGAGCGCGAGCAGCTCCTCCGCACCGGTCGTGTCGTCGGGCGCCGCGCCCGGGCCCGCCGGGTGCCGCAGCCCGTCGAGGTGGAGGACGGCGTCGACCGGCCGGTGGTCGTCCTCCAGGTGGTCGAGGAGTGCGGCGTAGTCGGATTCCTCGGTGGGCCGCAGGCGGTGGTGCGCGGCGTCGAGCCGGGTGTACGACATCCCCTCGCCGGCCACCGTGCACAGGCCGCCACCGGACCGCAGCGCGTCGGCGAGCCGTTCCGCGAGCGCGTGGACCCGTGGGTCGCCGCCCGCCAGGACGAGGGTGTGCCGGCCGGGCGTCGTCGTACGGGCGGCAGGGCGTGCCGCCCGCTGCCAGACCGGCCGCAGGAACCAGTCGGGCAGGGTGGCCGCGGTGCCCAGCAGCAGTTGGGTGCGGCGGACCTCGTCGTCGAAGGCGCCCGCCTCGAAGCTCTTGCGCAGCCTGGTGCGCTGGATCTTGCCGATCTCGGTCTTGGGGACGGCGTCGCGTCCGACCGGGATCAGGAAGGCGGGGCTGACGCCGATCTCGCGGGTCACCTTGCCGCCGATCTCGCGGAGTGCCGCTGCCGGGTCGGCGGTGGTCTCGGGGGTGAGGTGGAAGAAGAGGGCGAGTTCGTCGGTGGGCGACGACGGTTCGGAGCGCACCGCGACGGCGGCGGTGAAGCTGCTCTCGACGTACGGCAGTTTCTCGACGCACGCCTCGATCTCGTGGCTGTAGTGGTTGACGCCGTTGACGATGATGACGTCCTTGGCGCGGCCGGTGATGTACAGCTCGCCGGCGCGCAGGTACGCCAGGTCGCCGGTGTCGAACCAGCCGTCCTCGGTGAAGGCCTCGGCGTTGGCCGCCGGGTTGTCGTGGTAGCCGCCGGTCACGGAGGTGCCGCGGACCTGGAGCCGGCCCGCCTCGCCCTCCGTGAGGACCGTGCCCTGTTCGTCGACGACCCGCATGGCGAAGCCGGGGTAGGGCCGGCCGCAGCTCACGAACGTGTCCTCGTCACCGCCGGCTCGGGCGGGCAGGACGGCGTCGGTGACCACCGAGCAGGTCTCGGACATGCCCCAGCCGGGGTGCATCACGTCCTGCGGCAGGCCGAACGGTTCCAGCGTGTGCAGGAACCGGCGGGCGGCCGAGGCCACGACGACCTCGCCGGCGTTCATCACCAGCCGCATCGGCGTCAGGTCCCAGGACCGGTCGGCGAAGCGGTGGGACTGCTCGGCGAGGAGCCCGAAGGCGAAGTTGGGCGCCCAGGTGACGCTGACCCGGTGCCGGTCGGCGAGGTCCATCCAGCGCAGCGGGTCCTGGAGGATCCAGGAGGTGGGGGCGTGGACCTGACGGCAGCCCAGGTACACGTCCCGCAGGTGGAACATCACCACGCCGGTGACGTGGTCGAGCGGGATCCAGTTCAGGGAGACGTCGTCCTCGCCGAGCCCGTTCAGCTGCTCCGTGGCGGCGGAGCGGGTCAGGACGTTGCGGTGGGTGAGCCGCACCGCCTTGGGCAGGCCGGTGCTGCCGGACGTCATCAGCATCAGGACGAGGTCGTCGGGCCGGGCGGGGTGCCAGTCGTGGTCCTCGGGCGCCTCGCGCAGGGCGTCGGCGGTGGTGAGCCGCAGCCCCGGCCAGTTCTGCCGGTCCGCCACGGCGCGCAGCCCGGCCTCGCGGCCGGCGGAGCAGACGATCCGGGGCCGGCCGAGCATCCGCCAGATGCCCTCCAGCTTCGTCAGCGCCGCCGAGGGGGTGTCGTAGGAGGCGGGGACGGTCAGCGGGACGGCGACGAAACCGCCGAGAACGCAGCCCCACAGCACGGCGAGGAAGTCCTCGGTGGCGTCGCACTGGAGGATGACCTGGTCGCCGGGGCGCAGGCCCGCCCGGCGCAGTCCGGCCAGGACGCGGGAGGCCTCGGGGATCAGAGAGGCGTAACTGCGCCGGTGTTCGCTGCCGTCGGCGTGGACGTGGACGATGTCGCCCCGGTCCCGTGCTGCGGCACGGCGCAGGGCCTCGGCCCAGCTCGGCACGGACGGTTCGGTGAGGGCGGGGCCCTCGCTGAGTGCCGGGACGGCGGAGGCGCGGCCGGGGCGGGCGGCGGCGGGGGCCGGCCGCGCCGCGCGGTCGGGCAGACCGGTGTGGCGGCGGTCCAGTTCCTCGGGTGCGGGCTGCGCCGTCACCTCGGCGGTGGTGACGCCGGGGAGGGCGGCCAGCCGTTCCCGCCAGGTCTCGGCGGCGGTGCGGTCGACGGCGGGCAGGGCGCGCAGCGCCTCGGTGTCGACGGCGCCGTCCTCGGCGCGGGGCAGCGCGTTGACGGCCGTGACGCGGACCGTGCCGTGGCCCGCGCGGTCCAGGGCGTCCTCGACGCGCTCGGCGGCGTCCGCCCGGCCGGGCACCACGTACAGGCGCGGCGGGCCGTCGCCGGTGCCGGGCAGGGCGAGGGCCTCGCGGACGCCGGCCACGGCGAGGGCCGTGTCCTCCAGCGGTCCGGTGCCGGTCGCTGCCGGGGCGGGGGCGCGCTCGGGGAGTGCGGGGAGCTGCCCGACGCGGAGCCCGGGGTCGGCGCTCACCGTGCGCAGGACGTCGTGCAGGGCGTGGGTGAACGCCTGAGCGGTCGGCGCGTCGTACAGGTCGGTGGCGTACTCGACGTGCAGTGTCAGGCCGTCGGGGGCGCCCTCGGGGGTGTGGTGCTCCAAGACGTCGACGAACAGGTCGAACTTGGCGGTGCCGGTGGCGGTGGGCCGCAACTCGGCCCTGGTGCCGTCCAGTTCGAGTACGGCGGGTTCGTTGTTCTGGAGGGCCAGCATGACCTGGAACAGGGGGTGCCGGCCGGGTGTGCGGGGAGGGTTGAGCGCGTCCACCAGCCGGTCGAAGGGCATGTCCTGGTGGTCCAGGGCGGCCAGGTCGGCGGTGCGCAGCCGGGCGAGCAGGTCCCGGAAGGCGGGGTCGCCGGAGGTGTCGGCGCGCAGGACCAGGGTGTTGGTGATCAGGCCGATCAGGGGGTCGAGGGCGGGTTCGGTGCGGCCGGCGACGGGGGTGCCGAGGACGATGTCCTCGCCGGTGCCGGCGCGGGTGAGCAGGGCGCTGACGGCGGCGTGCAGCACCATGAACAGGCTGGCGCCCTCGCGGTCGGCCAGGCGCAGCAGGGCGCGGTGCAGGGCGGCGTCGACGGTGGCGTCGGTGTGGGCGCCGCCGCCGCGCGGTGCGGTGGGACGCGGCCGGTCGCCGGGGAGGGTGCACTCCTCGGGCAGCCCGTCCAGGGCCGCGCGCCAGTGGGCGGTGAGCCGTTCCAGCCGGCCCGGGCCGTCGGGTTCGGGGGCCAGCAGGGCGCGCTGCCACAGCGCGTAGTCGGCGTACTGCACCGGCAGCGGGGTCCAGTCGGGAGCCCGGCCGGCGCGGCGGGCCGCGTAGGCGGCGCTCAGGTCGGCGGCGAAGGGGCCGAGCGACCAGCCGTCGGCGGCGCTGTGGTGCAGGACGAAGAGCAGCGCCCGGTCGGTGCCGGTGCCCAGCAGCCAGACGGCGAGGGGGCTTTCGGCGGTCAGGTCGAAGCGGTGCCGCAGGGCGGCGGTGACGTGGGCGGTGGTCTCCGCGGCGGGGCAGTCGACGCGGCGCAGTACCGGGCGCAGCTCCCCCGGCGGCAGGATGCGCTGGTGGGGCACGCCGTCGTGCTCGGCGATCACGGTCCGCAGGCTCTCGTGGCGGTCGGCCAGGTCGCCGAGGGCGGCCCCGAGCGCCTCGGTGTCGAGGTCCGTGCCGAGGGGGACGAGGAGCGGGATGTTGTAGGTGGCCGCCGCGTCGTCGAGCCGGTGGAGGAACCACATGCGTTCCTGGGCGAAGGAGAGCGGCACGCGCGGCGGGCGTGCGGCGTCGCCGAGGGCAGGCCGGGGCAGGGCACCGCCCGTGTGTGCGGCGAGCCGGTGGGCGAGGGCGGCCGGGGTCGGCGTCTCGAACAGGGCGGTGATGGGGACCTCGGCGCCCGTCTCGTGCCGCAGGCGGGCCAGCAGACGGGTGGCGAGGAGGGAGTCGCCGCCGAGGTCGAAGAAGTTCACGTCCGTGCCCACGGTGTCCCGGGGCAGTTTCAGCACGTCTTCGAACAGGCCGCACACCAGGATCTGCCGGGGAGTCTCCGGGCGGGTGCCGGAGGCGGCGGCGGTGAAGTCGGGGGCGGGCAGGGCCCGGGTGTCCAGCTTGCCGTTGGCGGTCAGCGGCAGGGTGTCCACCGGGACGCAGACGGCCGGGACCATGTGCTCGGGCAGGTGTGCGGCGGCGTGGGACCGCAGTTCGGCCGGGTCCACCGGGAGGTCGCCCGCGGGGACGGTGTAGGCGACGAGGTGCAGGGCGCCGTTGCCGGCCCGGCGGGGCACGACGGCGGCACGGGCGACGCCCGGGTGGGTGGCGAGGACGGCCTCGATCTCGCCGGGTTCGACGCGGAATCCGCGCAGTTGCACCTGGGCGTCGGCGCGGCCGAGGTGGTCGAGCGTGCCGTCGGGGCGGCGCCGGGCCAGGTCGCCCGAGCGGTACATGCGGGTGCCGGGCGGGCCGTAGGGGTCGTCGAGGAAGCGTTCGGCGGTGAGGTCGGGCCGGTTGAGGTATCCGGCGGCGACGCCGGCGCCGGAGACGTACACCTCGCCGCTCGCGCCCGGCGGCACGGGGCGTCCGCCGGCGTCCAGGAGGTGGACGCGGAGGTCCGCGAGGGGGGTGCCGATGACGCTGCCGCGTCGCGGGTCGTCCAGGTCGGCCCGGGTGAGGCGGTGGTGGGTGACGTGCACGGTCGTCTCGGTGATGCCGTACATGTTCACCAGCGCCGGGCGGTCCAGGCCGTGCCGGTCGGCCCAGGGCCGCAGCCGCGCCGGGCGCAGGGCCTCGCCGCCGAGGACGACGTAGCGCAGCGCCCCGGTGTCGCCGTCCCGTTCGAGGTCGGCGTCCATGAGCTGCTCGAAGGCGGACGGCGTCTGGTTGAGGACGGTCACGCCCTCGTGGTGCAGCAGTTCCAGGAACTGCCGCGGAGAGCGGCTGACGGCGTACGGGACGACGACGACCCGGCCGCCGTGCAGCAGGGCGCCCCAGATCTCCCAGACGGAGAAGTCGAAGGCGTAGGAGTGGAACAGCGTCCACACGTCGTCGGCACCGAAGTCGAAGTGCTCGGCCGCGGCGGTGAACAGGCGCACGACGTTGGCGTGCGGGACGGGCACTCCTTTGGGGCGGCCGGTGGAGCCGGAGGTGTGGATGATGTAGGCGGTGTCGGACGGTTTCACCGGCGCGTGCCGGTCGGTGTCGCCCAGGTCGGCGGCCGAGCGGCGGGCCAGGTCCGCCGTGATCCGCGGGTCGTCCAGCAGGACGGAGGGGACCGCGTCCCCGGCCAGGTGCGCGTGGGCGTGCTCGGTGACGAGGACGACGGGGGACGCGTCCTCGACGACCAGCCGCAGCCGTTCGGCCGGGTGGCCGGGGTCCAGGGGCAGGTAGGCGGCGCCGGTCTTGAGAACGGCCAGCAGGGCGGGCAGCAGGCGCACCCCGCGCTCCAGGGCCAGGGCCACCACCCGGCCGGGGCCGGCGCCGTGCTCGGTCAGCAGCCGGGCCAGCCGGTTGGCCTCGGCGTTGAGGGCGGCGTACGAGAGCCGTCGGTCCCCGCAGGTGACGGCGGTGCGTTCGGGCCCGGCCGCCACACGCTCCTCGAACAGCTCGGTGAGGGTCCGCTCGACGGGAAGCGTGCGGACGGGGGCGTCGCCCGGGTGCTCGCCGGGCAGCAGCAGGTCCAGGTCGCCCAGCTCGGTCGCGGGCCCGGCCTCGGCCAGCCGGCGCAGCACCGTGAGGAACCGGTCGCGGTGCAGCGCGAGTTCCTCCTCCTCGTACAGGGCGGGGTTGGCGTCGAAGGCCAGCCACAGTCCTTTGGTGCGGGCGTCGGGGCGTACCGAGATCTGGAGGTCGTCGACGGCTCCGCCGGACAGGTGGTGCCAGGTGGTGGGGTGTCCGCCGAAGACGGGGGACTCGTCGAACGGCACGATGTTCAGCACCGGCCCGTACAGCCGGCGCCCGGTGCCCAGCAGGCCCAGGTCGCGGCGGAGGAACTCGCCCCGGTAGCGCTGGTGGCGGCGCAGGGCCCTCAGCTCGTCCGCGACGGTCCGGGCCAGCTGGGCGAGGGGCGTGTCCGGGGCGGCGGCCACGCGCAGCGGGAGGACGTCGGAGGCGGTGCCGGGGGTGCGCAGGGCGGCGCTGCCGAGGCGGCTCATGGTGGCCAGGCCCAGCACCAGGTCCCCGGCGCCGGTCATCCGGTGCAGGTAGGCGGCGGTGGCCGCGGTCAGCAGGTCGGTGCGCTGAACGCCGAGGCGGGCCGCGGCGGTGTCGAGGGCGTCGGTCTCCGCGGACGTCAGTCCGGCGGTGCGGCGCAGGAAGGGCGCGGTGGGGGCGGCCGTACGGGAGGTGAGGCGGGCGGGCTCGGGCAGACCGGTCAGACGCCGCGCCCAGTGGTCGCGGTCGCGGGCGTGTCCCTCGGAGGCGCGGTAGGCCGCCTCCTGCGTCTGGAGCAGGCTCACCGGCTCGAATCCGCTGGGGCCCGGGTCACGGCCCTCGGCCAGCGCGTTGTACGTCTCGGCCAGGCGCCGTCCGAGCAGCTTGTAGCTGTAGCCGTCGAGAAGGAGGTGATGGGCCCTCAGCAGCCAGAGGAAGCGGTCGGGGGCCAGGGTGAGCAGGGAGTGCGCGAACAGCGGGCCCTTGTCGACGTCCGCGGGGGCCGCGAGGTCGGCGCGGACGTGGGCCCACGCGGCGGCCTCGGGGTCCTCGGCGCCGCTGACGTCGACCCGGTGCAGGGTCCAGGCGTCCGCGTCCGGAGCGGGATGGCAGCGGGGGCCGTCGTCGGTGTCGGTGAACCGCAGGGCGAAGGTGTCGGCCTCACCGACGGTGCGCCGCAGCGCGGTCTCGAACAGGGCGGTGTCGAGGGGGCCGTGGATCTCCACCGCCTCCGCGGTGTTGTACGCGGCGCTGTCCGCCGCGAGCCGGCCGGCGTACCAGAGACCCTCCTGGGCTCCGGACAGCGGTCGACGTTCGTCCTCCTGGAGTGACATAGCACAACCCTCACGTGGCAAGCCGTAATGTCCCGGACGGCGAAGGCCCGGCCGGATCGGACGGGTGCGGCCACCGTCGCGTGCCGCCCTGGCGTGTGTGACGCGCCGGGCCGGCCCGCGCAGCGGCGAAGGAGGCCGCACGCCGAGGGCGGGAAGACCTCGTCGCCCGGCCCCGGTTTCACGGCACATCACGCTGCGGCAGCGAAAGCGGCCGGGTCAAGCGGGACGGGCCCCGACGACGTCGATTCAGGTGTTTCCCTGGAGAATGCGGGGCCGGGGAGTGCGCGGGCCCGGTTCATCTTCTAGGGAAATCACGCGACTTGCCTTTCGCATCGGGTTCCCGGCTGGATTCGGCGGCCTTTTGCCGTGCACTCTCGAAAGGCCCCTTCCCCCGCGGACAGCCCGCACAGGCCGGCCGGTCCCGGGCCGCGGAGATCCCCGACGTGAACGACGGAAAGAAGGCTGACGGCATGCACCGTGTGCTGTGTCCGGTCGAGACGCTCTACGTGGGCCAGAGAAGCAGAGCCGTCCTGTCCTGCACCCTGCGCGGACCCGTGGACGTCCCGGCGTTGTCCGCCGCGTTCGACGCCTTGACGGAGGCGAACCCGGCGCTGCGGTCACGCATCGAGCAGGACGGCGCGGGCCACGTACTGCGTCTCCTGGACGAGGACGAGCGCCCCCGGCTGGCCACCCGCGCGGGCGACGAGGAGGAGGCGTACGCGGCGGAGCTGAACAGGCCCCTGCCGGTCGGTGGCCCGCTGAGCCGAGCCGTCCTGGTCAGCGCGTCGGACGGCGAGAGTCACCTGTTCGTGCTGGTGGTCGACCACACCGTCACGGACGGCCACAGCAGTATCGCGCTCCACAACGCCCTGTGGGACCGCTACCGGGCACTGGTCGACGCGGAGCCCGCGGGCCCGGCGGCGCCGTCCGGACGGCCGCTGTGGCCCGAGCCCGTCAGCCGGCTCCTGCCCCCGGCCGACGAGGCCGACACGGCGAAGTACCTCGACGGCCGTCTGGAGGAGGCGCGGCGCCACCCCGTCGAGCTGGTCCCCTACGACGTCCGGCGTCCCTCCTCCACCGGTCACGAGGCCGGCCCGGACGGGCACATCGAGGTCTCCCGGCTGACCCTGGACCCGGTTCTCACCGGGCGGCTGCGCCGGACGGCGCGCGGCTCGGGTGTCTCCGTGCACGCGCTGATCGCCGCCACGCTCCTGGCCACGGCACGGCGGCGCCTGGGCGGCGACGGTCCCCGCACCCTCGGCTGCCTCTCCCCCGTCGACCTGCGCTCCCGGCTGTCCCCTCCGCTGCCCGCCGGCGCGACGGTGCCCGCGGTCACCACCCACCTGCAGACCCTGGAGGTCTCCGACGCCTCCGAGCCGCTGGATCTGGCCCGAGCCGTGCACGCCCGCCTGGGCGACTTCCTCGACCGCGGTGACCACTTCCACGAGATGCGCATCACTCCGGAGATCCCCCGCAACCCCGCGCTGCAGCTGGCCACGGTGATCGCCACCAACATGGGCGTCGTCCCCGGCCCGCGCCTGCCGCGCGGACTGCGGGCGGTCGACGTGCGTCTGGTGCCGGCCCGCGAGCACTACTTCCCGCAGGCGGGACGCAGCCCCCTCATGGCGTGCGTGGTCTCCTTCGAGGGGCGGCTGTCCGTCGAGTTCCCGCACTCCACCGCCTGTTTCAGCCCGGACTTCATGCGGGCGTTCCGCGACGACGTGCGGGCCGGCCTCCTGCGCTTCGCGGCCGCGGCGGAGCCCGAGCACGCCCGCGCCGACACCGGCAGCGGTACCGGCACCGGCACCGGCACCGGCTGAGTACGGCCCTCCCCCGCGCACCTGTCCCCGCCCGCCCGGCATCCGTGAGGAGCCCCTGCCCGACATGACCACCGTCAGCGAACTGCCCTCTCCCCTGACGCTGCTCCCCCGAGCCCAGGCGGGCGACGAGCACGCGATGAACCACCTCCTGACCGGCATCACGCCGTACGTCGCCCGCATCTGCCGGTCCATCACCCACGACGACGGCGCCGACGCCATGCAGGAGGCGCTGCTCGCCATCTACCGCGGCCTGGGGTCCCTGCGGGAACCGGCGGCGTTCTACGGCTGGGTGCGCTCGGTGACGGTCCGTGAGGCCGTCCGCACCGCCAAGCGCTACGGCGAGGAACGCAGTTGCTCCGACCTGGAGTCGCGGCAGGAGGCGAATCCGCTGGACGCGGTCCACATCAGCGATGTGCTGGAGCGGCTGTCTCAGGCGCACCGGCAGGTCCTCACCCTGCGCGCCTACGGGCTCAACGAGGAGGAGATGGCCGAGGTCCTGGCGCTGCCCCTGGGCACCGTCCGCTCCCGTCTCTTCCGCGCCCGCCGGCGCTTCCAGGAGGCCTGGCAGCCCTCGGCGGCGTGAGACGACGCCGGAGCGAGCCCCGGGTGGCCGTGACGGTGCGTCACCGACACGGCCAGCCGGGGTTCCGGCGGGCCCCGTCCGCGCTACCGCACGTGTTCCGGCAGGACGCGCGGAGGCCACTGGCCGGCGGCGAACAACCCGAACGCGTGCGCGCGCGCCACCAGGGCGGGGCGGTTGGGCGCGTCGAACCTCCGCAGCATCTGCCCGACGCGGTACTCGATTCCCTGACGGCTCAGATAGAGACGGGAGGCCAACTGCACCGTGGACTCGCCACTCGCGACTCCTTCCAGCACCTGCGCGTCGAGGGCGCTGAGTACGGGCCCGTGGCCGGCCGCCTCCGGGGCGCCCTGCCGCGTCCCGCGCGCGTCGCCGGCCCGGGGCGGGCCGTCTCCCCGCTGCGCCTTGCCCGACCGGCGCAGCAGGAGGACGGCGTCGACGGCGTCGCCCGAGGGTTTTCTGACGCGGACTCCGGTGACTTCCGCCTGGAATTTCCGGCCGTCGCCGTCCCGGCAGGTCACCGTTTCCGTAAATCGCCGACAACGCCCCGAGAAGAGGGCGGCGAAGTGTTCCCGCAACCGCGCGGGAACGGGCGCACCGAGCAGGTCGAGAAATCGGCGCCCGCTTATTTCCTCGGCACTGAGGCCGAATGGCCGGGCGAATGCGGGTTCCGCGGCCGTGACGACCGGATCACCGGGGGAGACACGGGCTGCGCGGACGGCCGCCGAGGCGGCATCGCGGTGCACGCCCCTCCCGGCCGGGGCGCGGCGGGCGCGGGCGGCCGGGGCGGCGGCCCTCTTCTTGTGGAGCGAGGCGTCGGGGAAACTCGTGGTCGCCACGGACGTACCGTCCTTCTTCCTGCGCGTGGGGGAGCTGGGAAGGGTCGGCGAGCGCGGAGCGGGCCGATGCGCCGGGCCTGGATGTGGCCCGGCGCCCGGCGACGGCACGTGCCACCTGGTCGGCGGCCGGGCCGGGTGTTCCGCGTCGCTCCGGGCCGGCCGGCGGCGGACGCCGGTCTCCCGGGTGGGGCCAGAGGGAACTGAACGGCCGGTACCGAGGCGGTCGGCACCTGGATGACGTGGATAACGTTGTCAAGGCCATTCGATCTCAGTGTTCGATCCGGGCCGAGAGCCTCCGGGCGGACCGGCCGACCGAGCGGTCGGCCGGTGCGAGGAGCCCTGCCGGGACATGTGCAGCACGAAGAACCTCCACGAGACGAGGGGGATCGCATCAGGGGGCACCTGCGAGACTAAGGGGCGGCAACCCGCGTGGCAAGGGTTTGCCAGATGGCCTCGGCGATCTGGCAACTCCTTTGCAATCGGGCCGATTTCGGGCAGCGCGGACCCCCGGTTCAAACCGTTCCGTGGCGCCGGGCCGGCCCCGGAGGGAGCGGCCGACCAGTATCCGAGAGCTTGTCGGCGCAGCTTGTCGGCGCTTGCCGCGCTTCGTACAGTGTTGGCAACTCCACGCGCCCGACCGGGCAGGCCGGGACCGGCGAGGCGTTGCCGATCGCGCCACGGAACCAGAGGGGGGAGATGCTCGAGCAGCCGCATTTCGGCCGTCGGCTGAAGAGGCTCCGGCTGGCACGGGGCCTGAGCCAGGCCCGCCTGGTCGGTGAAGGCATGTCGACGGGATACCTGTCCCGCCTGGAGTCGGGCGAACGGCGCCCCACCGAGCGCGCCGTGTCCTATCTCGCCCACCGGCTCGGCGTCGAGGTGTCCGCCCTGGCCGGGCCCTCGGACGACAGGTCCCTGACCGGGGTGCTGGCCGCCGTCGCCTCGGCACCGCCCGGTCTGGACGACACGGCGGCCCTCAGCCGCGCGGTCGAGGAGGACACGGGCGAGGACCCCGCCGCCCGCTGGCAGGCGCTGTGGCTGCTGAGCCACGCCGCCGGCCGCGACGGCGACCATGAACTGGAGGGCGAGCGGCTGCGGGAACTCATCGCCCTGAGCGACCTGTTGCAGTCACCGGAACTCAGGGCCAGGTCGCGCGTCCGGTACGCCCGCTGCACCCGCGCGCTGGGAGACATGCACACGGCGGAACCGGTGGCCCTCGAGGCGCTGGCCATCGCCCGCGCCGACGATCTGTCCGTGTCCGACACCCTGGCCGCCCTGATGGTGCTGATCAGCGTCGAGACGGAACTCGGCAGGCTGGAGGCGGCCGGCCGGCACGTCGACGAACTGGAGCGGGATCTGGTGCCCGGGGCCACGCCCGCGCAGGCGGCGGAGGCGTTGTGGACGGCCGCGGTGGTCAGCAACCGCCAGGGCGACGACGCGGCCGCGCGCGCCCGGCTGGACAGGGCTCTGCGCCTGCTCCAGGGCGGGGACGACCTGGTGCTGTGGACCCGGCTGCGGGCCGCGGCCACCGCCGCCGCGCTGCAGATGTCACCGCCCCGGGTGGCCGACGCCGAGCGCTGGCTGGACGAGGCCGCCTCCGTCGTCGGCCTGATCGGCACCCCTCTGCAGCTCCAGGAGTTGCGGGCGCTCCAGGCTCATCTCGCCTTCCACCGGGGCCGGTTGGACGAGGCCCGTGCGCTCGGTGAGGCCCTGCTGTCCGAGGAGGACCTGCGTCTCTCCTACCGCGACCGGGTGCGGCTGTCGGTCCTCGACGGCCGGCTGACGATCCTGGCGGGCCACGTGGACGAGGGCATCACCGTGCTGCGACGGCTCGGACGGGAGGCGACGGAGTCCAGGAACCACGACCTGGCGGCCCATGTCTGGCAGGCGCTGGCCACGGCCCTGGCCGACGCCCGCGCGGAGCGGGGCGTCGACGCCGACGCCGTGGAGGTCGGGTCGCGCGGTGCCGCCGGTCTCCCACCGGGCACGGACGGGACGCCGCAGCGGAAGGGCCCCGGACGGCGCCGCGAGAGCGGCGGCACCGGCCGGCGGTGACGGAGCCCCTCCCCCACCGGTACCGGAGCCGCGGTACGGACGGGCGTCAGAACGGCAGCTTCCCGCGAGCCCGCCGGCCCGCCGAGCCGCTGCGGCCGACCGCGCGGGAGCTGGAACGGAAGGGCTTGCTGAAGAGGCGTCCGAGCAGTCCCGGAGCCTTGGAGCCGGCCCGGGAACCGACACCGAGGGAGCGCTGCGCTCCGTTCTGCGGGTGCCGGGAGAGACGGGGGACGAGAAAGGCGAGGGCAGCGATGACCACGCAAACGGCGATGATGCCGACAACCATCATGCGAGCCTCCTGGGAGGTGAGAGCCGTACCGGTTGGAATCCGTGGATCCCACGTGCCCGCTTCTCGCGTGATCAGGCCCGGGGCGGGACACCGCATGCGGGGAGCGGGGTGCGGCCTCCGCCGGCGGGGCCGCCGCCCTCGGTAGCGGCTACGGCCCCGCGGACTCCAGGAGGCCGGGGTTGCGGACCTCCCGGTGGGTCGACGGCATGCCGTGCGGGAGCCCGTCGTACGGCTTCGGGGGCTGTTCCTCAGGAGTCCGGCCGGCAGTGGGCCGAGTCCGGGTGGGGCACGACCTGGTCGTCGGGACCGGCTCGCTCAGGCCGGGCAGGGCGGCTCCTCCCCCTCGGCGGCCGGGCCGGCGGTGGGTGACGCGCCGGTGTCCGGGGAGGGGCTCGCCGGGTCGGTGGGGCAGTCCTGCGGGGTCGACGGGCCGGGGGCCGGGGTGGGCGTCCCGGTGGGGGCCGGGGTGGGTGAGGGCTCCTGCGTCGGGGAGTCGGACGGCGTGGGATCCGGTGACGGGGACGGTCCGGGTCTCGTCGCGGACGGGGACGGGGACGGCGGCCAGGACGACGGGGAGGGCGGTACCGGGCGGGAGGGAGAGGGGGACGGAGTGGGCGTGCCGGGGTCGGGCCCGACGACGATGCCGTCATCGGCGCCACCGCCCCGGCCGCCGGTTCCCTCGTGGCCGTCCTCGTCGACCGGCTCCGTCGCCGGGGTGGGGCCGCCGGCTCCGGGGGATGCGGGGATGACGCCCTTGCCGTCGGGCACGGTGTGCACGCCGCCGCGGTAGAAGTCGAACCAGTGGCGGACCAGTTCGAGGTAGGAACGCGAGTGGTTGTAGCTGAGGACCGCCCGGTCGAGGTCGGCGGCCCGGCTCAGGTTCCGGTCCCCGGCGCACAGGTAGTGCCCGGCGGCCAGTGCCGCGTCGAAGATGTTGTTGGGGTCCGCGCGGCCGTCGCCGTTGCCGTCCGCGCCCCAGCGCGCCCACGTCGACGGCAGGAACTGCATCGGCCCCACCGCCCGGTCGTACACCGTGTCACCGTCGTGGGCGCCGCCGTCGCTGTCCGGGATCAGGGCGAAGTTCCGGCCGTCGAGCGCGGGGCCCGTGATCCGGCCGAGCGTGGTGCCGTGCCGGTCGACCGCCCCGCCGCGCGCCTGCCCGGACTCCACCTTGCCGATGGCGGCGAGCAGTTCCCAGGGCAGCGCGCACCCCGGGTCCGTCCGGTCGACGGACTTCTCCGCGGCTCGGTAGGCGCGCAGCACGGTGCCCGGGATGCCTGCCTGGGCACGCACCCGGGCGGCCTGCGCGGGGCGCGGCGGGATGTCCGGGGAGACCAGCGGCGGCAGTTCGGTGTGGTACGAGCCGTCGTCGGGTGGGGCGAGTTCGGCGTACGGGAGGTCCGCAGCCGGCGCGGGGCGGCCGTCGGCGGCCTTGCGGACGCTCTCCTGCCGGGGAAGGCCGGGTGCCTGGGAGGCGGTGAGCGCCGCCACCGCGGTCACGGCGATGGCGGTGGCCCGCAGACCCTGCCGGGTCCGGGCGGGCACGCGTCGGGCGCGGTGTTGGGGCATGGTCCGTCACTCCCTGGTGGTGAGGCGCGTGGGGGTTCAGCGGCCGAAGGTGTCGATGCCCGAGACGAGCCAGCGGCCCTCGCGCCGCTCGACGTCGACGGCGAACATCGCCCCGGCGTAGGCGCCGTCGTCCTCCGCCTTCTTGTCGCCGGCGGTGCTCACGCTGCTCTGGTCGGCGTAGACCAGGAGGCGGGCCCGGTCGCCGTCGAGGCGCTCGACCGCGCTGTCGGTGACCGTGGTGGTGATCACCGCCTTCTGCCGGTCGGCCTGCGTGCGGATGTCGCCGAACAGCTCCCGGTGCTGGGCGGCGGCGCGTCCCGTCAGCCACTCCTTCGCGGCCTTGTCGAGGGCGTCGGGGTGCGCGTGGTCGTACGAGAAGAGCGCCGCGACGGCCTTGGTCGACTGGCCCTTGATCTCGCTGGTGCGGGCGGTGTCGGACAGGGCCGTGTTGCGGGCGGCCGGAGTGTCGCGGAGGGCTTCGGCGCGGGCGTGGGCCCAGCCGGCGAAGCCCCCGAGGACGAGGGTCGACAGGCAGAGGGCGACGAGTGCACGGCGTCGTGGCCCGGGTGGGCGCCGGGTCGTTCCGTGCGGTTGCTCCGTGTCCTCGCCGGGCGCGGGGCGGGTCTGCCGGGAGGCCGCCGCCGTGCCGGGCGCGGTGCGCCGGGTGCGCGTGGGTCGAGGCCGGTCGCGGGGTTCCCCGCGTCCCCCGGTGGCGTCGGTGGTCACCGGGGCGGGCGGGACCGCGCGGCCCCGGGGGCCGTCGGTGGCGGCCGGGGTGCGCAGGGTTTCGCCCGCCCGCAAGGCGTCGGCGGCGGCGGGGGTGCGCAGGGCCTCGCGGGCCTGTCGGCGGCGTAGGTTGTTGAGGTGGTGGCGGGTCGTCGGCATCGTGTGTCGTCCTCTCCTGCGCCGGTCAGCCGGCCGACGTGCCGCCGACCGGAGCCTGGCCCAGGGCGCTGAGCTTCCAGTGGCCGTCGGTGCGGGTCAGTTCGCCGAGCATGCGGCTGTCCTTGTCGGTACGCGCGTCGCCGGGCGCCTTCACCGTCACCCGCAGAGCGACCAGCACCCGGGCCCGGCCGGCCCGGTCGTCGAGTTCGGTGAGCGCGCCGGAGAGCACCTTCGCCGTGGTCACGGTCTTGGCGGTCTTCACCTGGGTGACGAACTCGTCCCGCCCGGAGACCAGTTGCTCGTGCAGCTCCCCGGTGGTGGAGGACTCCCAGAGGTCCAGACCGCGGTCGACGCTGCGGTGGTCGAGGGTGTTGAGGTTCTGCACGGCCTGTTCACCGGCGGCGAGGGCCGCGTCGCGCTGCTCGGCGTAGCCCACGGTGTCGTCGTGGGCCGCGTCGTACCAGTCCCAGCCCGCCCACGCGGCGAAGCCGCCCGCGATCAGCGCGAGGACGAGGGCGAGGGCGAGGGCCGGGACGGGCAGCGCCCTCGGCCGGGCCGGTCCGCCGGTTCCGCGTTCCACGCGTGTTCCCCTCTCCCCGCGCCCGTTCATCGGGTCCTGATGTCGACGATCCGCCACTGGTCCCTCTCCCATCGCGCCGTCACCGTGAGCTGGGCCGCCGCGGTGGTGGTCCCGTCCTTGCCCCGGTGTGAGATCTGGTCCAGGAAGACCAGCAACCGCGCGCTGTCGCCGTCGAGTTCGACCACCCCGGTGCGTACGGCCTGGGTGCTCAGCGTGACGCGCTGCTCGGCGAGATCCGCGCGGATCCGGCCCATCAGCTCCGTGTACTGGCGTTCCGCCCGCCCCGCGAGGACGGACCTGGCCGCCCGCTCGGTGGTGTCCAGTCCGTCCGGCGTGTACGAGAAGACGCGGGCGAGGGCGTTGCCCACGTCGCCGGCGACGCGGGTGGTCGCCTCGGCGTCGGTCAGCGCACGGTTCTCGGCGGACGGGGTGGACCTCAGCTGCTGGGCGCCGTGGAAGAGGCCGCAGCCGGCGAGGACGAGCAGCGCGGCGCTCACCGCGGGGACGAGGCGCCGGACGAGCACGCGCGAACGCCGCCCGCCGCGAACGCTCCCAGGAGCCTGCGACGCCTCCTCCTGCCGGACCTCCTGGCCGGGCTCGGCGTCCGCACCGTCGGCGCGGGGCTCGGCCTGGGAGCCGGGCTCGGGGCGTGGCTCGGTGTCGGGCTCGGGCTCGGGCTCGGGCTGCGCCTCGGCACCGGGCCGCGTACCCGCGGGGGAAGGCCCGCCCGGCTCGGACGGTGCGCCGGCGTCGGCATCGGTGTCGGACGGCGTACCGGCGTCGGGCCTCCCGTCCGTGCCGGGCTCCGCGCCGCCCCCGTCCTGGCCGGCGGCCGTCCCGCCCTCCGTCCCGTCGCCCGGGCCGGTCCGGTCCCGGGACCGTCCGAGGTGCAGCAGCCGTGTCATCGGCCCTCGTCCTCCTCCGCCGTCCGCGCGAGCGGTACCGCGCTCAGTGCCCTGACCTTCCACCCGCCCTCTCCCGTGCGGGCCAGAACCGCCTCCAGGCGCTTGCGGTCCGTGGTCGGCCTCTTCGCCCCGGCGGGCGTGACCTCGACGCGTACGGTGGCGATGAGCTTGGCGGTGCCCGCGCGCGTGTCCAGCGCCGTGAGCGCTGCCTCGGTGACCGTGCCCCGCGCCGAAGCGCCCTTCTCGGCAACGGTGCCGCCCAGTTCCTCCCTGAGCGGGCCGGTCGAGGCGGCGCGCCACTCCCGGATACCCGCACGCGCCCGCTCGCGGGACGAGGCGTCGAGGGTGTTGAGGACGGTGAGCCGCTCGCGCCCGTCGGCCAGCGCCTCGTCGCGTTCACGGCCGTACGCGAGGGAGTCGTCGCCCCGGGCCTCGGCGTACGTCCACGCCCCGGTGCCGCAGAAGGCCAGCGCCAGTGCCACTCCCGCCCCGGTGAGGACGCGCGCCCGCCTCATCGGACGGCCTCCGGGTCCGCGCCGAGCAGCCCCGGCAGGCCGGTGACCCCGGTGCCGCCCGTGCCCGGCAGGGCCAGCGCGCCCGGCAGGGACGCGGCGGTGCCCGACGGGGCCGGCGCGGTACTCCCCGTGCTGGCCGTGCTGCCCGACGGCAGGGAGCCGGGCTTGGCCGGGTCGGGCACCGCGCCGCCCCGGGGGGCGTTGGCGGAGCCGCGTACGTTGACGCCGCTCGCGGCCGGCGCCGTGCAGGAGGCGCCGGTGTTGAGGGCGGGGGCGGTGCCGAGGTCCAGCCCGGTGCGGTACCGGGTACCGCCGTAGCCGTCGGTGCAGGGCAGGGGCTTGAAGAAGGTGACGGCCAGGCCCAGATTCATCGTTCCTCCGTCGACGGAGGTGGCGCCGGCCGAGACGGCCGCCGGGTACGTCACGAGGAGTTCCTCGATGCCGCGCTGACGGGTGACGGCGACCTCGGAGGTGGTGAGGAGGTTGGCGAGGACGACGCCCAGGCTGGGGTCGAGGTCCCGCAGCAGCCCGCTGACCTGGGTGGCGGCGTCCGGCGTCACGGTCAGGAGCCGCCGCAGGTCGGCATCGGAGCCCTTGAGGGCGGCGGCGAGTTCCGTGGCACCCTCGGCGAAGCCCCGGATGGCCTGCGCCTCCTCGGCCTGGGTGCGCAGCACGGTCTCGCCGTCGGTGAGCAGACGGGTGGTGGTGGGCAGGTTGCGGTCGGCGGCCTCGATGAAGGCGCTGCCGTTGTCCAGCAGCACCTGCAGGTCGTCGCCGTGGCCCTCGAAGGCCATGCCGAACTCGTCGACGACCGTGCGCAGGTCCTCCAGCGGCACCGACCGGGTGAGGTCGTTCACGCTGGTGAGGACGTCGGTGACGGGCGCGGGCACCTCGGTGTCGGGCAGCTCGATCCGGTTGCCGTCGGCGAGGTGGGGACCCGCGTCGCTCTCGGGCCGCAGGTCGATGTACTGCTCGCCGACCGCGGAGAGCCCGGCCACCACGGCCCGCGTGTCGGCGGGGATGCGGGGGGCGGACTTCTTGATGCGCAGCTGCGCCACCACTCCGTCCGCGGTGAGTTCGATCGGGCCGACCCGGCCCACCGAAACGCCTCGGTAGGTGACGTCGGAGTGGGTGAACAGTCCTCCGGTGTGCGGGAGTTCGACCTTCACCGTGTAGTAGTCGGCGACGCCGACGTACCGGCCGAGGTCCGCGTAGCGGATGCCGAGGAAGCCGAGGACGAGGACGGCGATGACGAGGAAGGCGAGGTTCTTCAGGCGTACGGCGAGGGTGATCATCCCTGTGCGCCTCCGTCCCCGGAGTGGCCGGCGGGTGTCGGTACGGAGGGCAGGGGCAGCGGTGCCGACGGGGAGGCCGTGGCGCCGGCGCCGCTGCCCGAACGCTTCCCGCGTGCGGTGTTCGGCTCGCTCTGCACCGTGGCGGTGGGCGAGGGGGTGGCCTGCGGCACCAGGGGCGGGATCACCTGCGTGCCCGGGGCGGCGGCCATGTTCAGGTACACGTTGAGGTAGTCGCCCTTGACGCCGTTGAGCACCTCGTCGGTGAAGGGGTAGGTGAGCAGCACCTGGAGGGAGTCCGGCAGGTCGGTCCCCGCGTCGGCGAGGGCCTTCAGGGTGGGGGCGATGGCTTTGAGGTCGGCGACCATGTCGTCCTTGCTCGCTTCGACGGTGGAGACGGCGACGCCGGACAGCGTGTCCAGGGAGCGCAGCATGGTCAGCAGGGAGCCACGCTGTTCGTGCAGGGTCTTCATGCCGGGCGACAGGTCGGTCAGGACGGTGCGGACGTCGTCCTTGCGGCCGGCGAGGGTCGCGGCGAGCCGGTTGACGCCGTCGAGGGCGTCGGTGATGTCACCGCGGTGGTCGTCGAGGTTCGCCACGAGTTCCTCGACCCGCTTCAGCATCGAACGGACCTCGGGTTCGCGTCCGCCGAGGGCCTTGTTGAGTTCCTGCGTGATGGTCTTGAGCTGGTTGACGCCACCGCCGTTCAGCAGCAGGGACAGCGCTCCGAACACCTCCTCGACCTCGGTGTTGCGGCCCGTGCGGGAGAGCGGGATGACCCCGCCGTCCCCGAGGCGCTCCCCGTCTGCCCGCCCGGCGGGCGCGACGAGCTGGATGTACTTCTCGCCGAGCAGGCTGGACTGTTCCAGGCGGGCGCCGGCGTCACGGGGCAGCCGGACGTCGCCGTTGATCTCCATGGTGACGCGGGCCGACCACGCGTCGCCGTCGAGGCGGATGGCGGTGACCCGGCCGACGGCGACGTCGTTGACCTTGACCGCGGCCTGCGGCACCAGGCTGAGGGCGTCGTCCAGTTCGGCGGTGACGGTGTACGGGTGGGAGCCGAGGTCGGCGCCGCCCGGCAGGGGCAGGTCCTCGATGCCGTGGAAGCGCGGGGCGGTGACGGAGAACGCGCCGAGGGCGAGCGCGAAGCCGAGGCCGAGGGCGAGGAGTCCGCCGATCCCCACGCCGGTGACGGCGCCGGTGGTCAGCGCACGCCGCCGTACCGTGCCGTGCGGGGCCTCGACGCGGTCCGCCTCGGCGGTCTCCACCTGGTCCGCCACCGTCGCGTCCACCGGGTCGGACGGCCTTCCCCGGCGCCCCACCACGCGCTTCACCGCTCCCCCTCCCTCGAGGCCGGTGCCGAGGCCGCGGAGCCGCCGGTCGCCGGCAGGGGCAGCAGCGGGCCGCCCATGCTGATCTCGTTGAGGTTGGCGCGGCCGTCGATCCTGCCGGTGTCCACGTCGTAGGCGCCGACGAGGTTGTCCGCGGCCAGGGGTGAGACGTCCAGCGCCTCGGCCAGTGAGGCGCGCCGGCGGACCAGGGTCTCGGTGATCGGAACGAGCCGTTCCACGTTCTCCTTCAGCTCGCCCCGGTTGTCCTCGATGAAGGTCTTCACCTGGCCGAGGGCGGTGCCGAGTTCCTCCAGCGCGCCCGCGAGGTCGTCCTTGTTGTCGGCGAAGTAGCCGACGACGGTGTCCAGCCGCTCCTGGGCGGTGCGTACGTCGGTGTCCTTGTCCTTGAGCATGGTGGTGAAGGTCTGCAGGCTGCCGAGGGTCGCGAACAGGTCGTCGCTGGAGCCGTCCAGGGTCCTGATGGCCTTCCCGAACTCCTCGATGCCCTCGCCGATGGCCTCACCGTTGCCGTCGAGATTGGCGGCGCCGGTCCTCAGCAGGTCGGACAGGGCTCCGGAGGAGTTGGCCCCGTCCGGCCCGAGTGCCTCGCCGAGTTCGGTGATCGAGGCGTAGAGCTGGTCGATCTCGACCGGGGTGCGGTTGCGGGAGGCGGGCAGCACGGCGCCGTCGGCGAGGGCGGCTCCGGAGCGGTAGGCGGGGGTGAGCTGGACGTAGCGGTCGGCGACGACGCTGGGCGCGACCACCAGGGCGCGCGCCGACTTCGGTACGCGTACGCCCTCGTCCAGGGCCAGGTCGACCCGTACCCGCGTGCCCTGGGGGTGGACCGACTCCACCTCGCCCACCCGGACGCCGAGGACGCGCAGGTCCGAGCCGGCGTAGATGCCGACGGCGCGGTCGAAGTAGGCGGTGATGCGGGTGCCGGAGGAGTCCAGGGCGCGCACCGCGGCGAGTCCGGCGGCGACCACGGCGAGGGCGACCGCGGTCGCGAGGAGTCTTCTGCGTTTGCTCATCACTCACCGCTCCCCCGGGCCGCCGCCGGCTGCTTGGGCGGCATGCAGGACGTCTCGGGTCGGGACTGCGCGGGCAGGTAGTCGCGGGGCACCACCCCGCAGAGGTAGCTGTCGAACCAGCGGCCGCTGCCGAGGGTATTGCCGACCAGGCGGTAGTAGGGGCCGACCAGGGCGAGCATGCGGTCCAGCTGGCCGCTGTTCTCCTCCAGGACGGTGGTGACGCGGCCGAGGGCCTTCAGGGTGGGACCGAGCTGCTTCTCGTTGTCGCCCACCACGCCGGTCAGTTCGGTGCCCAGGTCGCGGCTGCCCTCCAGCAGGGCGGTGATGGCGTCCCGCCGGTCCTGGAGTTCGCCGAGCAGCGGCCCGGCGTCCTCGATGAGGGTCTCGAAGCTGGACTTCTTGTCCTTCAGCGTCCGGGTGAACCGGGCACTGCCCTTGAGCAGCTCCGACAGTTCGCGGTCCCGCTTGGAGACGGAGCGCGACAGGTCGGACAGCCCGGTGGCGGCCTTGCGGACGTGCGGCGGGGAGTTCTCGAAGGTCTCCGTGATCGTCTCGAAGCTCTCGGCGAGTCGCTGGGTGTCGATGGCGTCGACGGTGGAGCCGAGATCCTGGAACGCCTGGGTGACGTCGTACGGCGACGTGGTCCGGGACCGCGGGATGCGGTTGCCGGGGTCCTGTTCGGCGGTGCCGAGCGGGTCGAGGGCCAGGTACTTGTCGCCGAGCAGGGTCTTGATGGCGATGGCCGCGGTGGTCCGGTCCCCGATCCAGGCGCCCTCGACCTCGAAGGTGACCTTGACCCGGTCGCCGTCGAGGGCGACCGCGGTGACCTCACCGACCTTGACGCCGGCGACGCGCACCTCGTCGCCCTCGTCCAGTCCCGCCGCCTCGGAGAAGTCGGCGCTGTAGGTGGTGCCGCCGCCGGTGAGGGAGAACCGGTCGGCGTGGTAGGCGAGGACGGTGAGCAGGGCCAGCAGGAGCAGGCCGACCAGGGCCACGGCGACCGGGTTGCGGTCCTTGACCGGCTTCAGGCGCGGCGGGCGGGAGCGGCGGGGCGCGGGGGTGGCGCGGCGTTCGGGCCGCAGCAGCAGGCTCATGCCCCGCACCTCGCTTCGGTGACCGCGATGCCGGTCGGCGGCTTCGCGCCGGTGGAGGTGGTGACGCCGTCCACGCGGGCCTCGCAGAGGTAGAGGTTGAACCAGGAGCCGTAGGAGGACAGGCGGCCCAGGGCGGTCAGCTTGGCGGGGGTGCGGGCGAGGAAGTCCTCGATCTGCGGGGTGGCGTCGCCGAGGTTGTCCGAGAGCCGGCCCAGCTCGCGGATGTCCTGCTTCAGGGGCGCGCGTCCTTCTTCGAGGAGGTCGGCGGTCACGGTGGTCAGGTCGCCCATGGCCACGACGGCCTTGCCCAGGGGCTCGCGGTCGTCGTTGAAGCCGGTGACGAGCTTCTGGAGGGTGTCCACGAGGTTGTCGAAGTCGCTCTCGCGGTCGTTGAGGGTGGTCAGGACCGTGTTGAGGTTCTCCACCACCTCGCCGATGACCTCGTCCTTGGCGGCGACCGTCGTGCTCACGGAGCCGATGTGCCGGACGAGGCTGTCGACGGTGCCGCCCTCGCCCTGGAGGACCTGGACGATGGAGCCGGCGAGTTCGTTGACGTCCTTCGGGGAGAGGCCTTCGAAGAGCGGCTTGAAGCCGTTGAAGAGCAGGGTCAGGTCGAGCGCGGGGGCGGTCCGGTCGAGCGGGATGGTGTCGCCGGCGTCGAGGGCGCCGGTGAGGTCGCCGCTGCCGCGTTCCAGGGCGATGTAGCGCTGTCCGACCATGTTGAGGTACTTCACCGCGGCGGTGGTCGACGCGGGCAGGGTGCGGTCGTCGCGGACGGTGAAGGTGACCTGGGCGGTGCGCCGGTCGACGACACGGACGTCGGTGACCTCGCCGACCTCGACCCCCGAGATCCGCACGCTGTCGCCGTCGGTGACTCCGGTGACGTCGGTGAACAACGCCTTGTAGGAGAGGCTGTCGTCACCGACGCCGGTGCCGGAGACGCTCAGCCCGAGGACGGTCGTGGCCAGCGCGGTGACCACCAGGAAGGCGAGGGACTTGAGCACCGGTCCGGTCAGCGGACGGCGCCGGGTGTGGGCGGCGCGCCGGGACGTCATCGCAGAGTCACCTCCGTGCCGCGCAGCGCCGGGCCCGCCAGGAGGCTGCTCCACTCGGGGAGGTCGGTGGGGTCCTTGCCGGTGGCGGGTGCGAGGAGTTCGTTGACGAGGTCGTTCTCCTGCGGGGAGTTGGCGGGCCCGAGGTCCTGCCCGGCCGCCGCGGGCACCTGTACGGCCGGTTTCGCGGAGACGCCGAGGTAGGGCACGGGGTAGCAGCGGGGGCCGCCGCCGGCACCGTAGGAGGGGGTGTCGCTGCCGGGGCGGTAGGCGCCTCGGGACGGCACGGTGGTGACGTCGACGCGCAGACCGGGCCGGTCGGTGCCCTTGCCGAGGGCCTCGTCCATGGCCGGCACGAAGTCGGCGAGGGTGCGCAGGGTGCAGGGGAAGGCCGCGGAGTACTCGGCGAGCAGTTCCAGGGTGGGCCGGGAGGAGGCGGAGAGCCGGATGATGGTGTCCTCGTTCTGCCGCAGGAAGGCGGTCATGTCCTCGGCCGTCCGGGTGGTGGCGCCGAGGGTGCCGGCCAACTCGCTCTTCTTCTCCGCCAGGGTGCCGCTGGTGGTGGTGAAGTCGGTGAGGGCCGTGAGGATCTCGGGGGCGCTGTCGGCGTAGACGTGGCTGACCTTCACGAGTTCCCTCAGGTCGCGGTTGAGCGTGGGCAGTTGGGGGTTGAACTCGCGCAGGTGGGAGTCGAGGAGGGTGAGCGTGTCGCCGAGACGGTCACCGCGCCCCTCCAGGGCCTGGGAGACGGCGGAGAGGGTGGCGGAGAGCTTCTGCGGCTGGACGGCGGTGAGCATGGGCAGCACGTTGTCCAGCACTTCCTGCAGTTCGACGGCGCTGGCGGAGCGGTCCTGCGGGATGACGGCGCCGGCGGCCAGCGGCTGCGCGGACGACGAGGCCGGCGGGACCAGGGCGACGAAGCGCTCGCCGAACAGGGTGGTGGGCAGCATCTGGGCCCGCACGTCGGCCGGGATGTCGGCGCGGGCGCCGGGCCGCAGGGCGAGGGTGAGCCGGGCGCCGTCGTGGGTGGCGTCGATCTCGCGGACCTCGCCGACGACGACGCCGCGCAGCTTCACCTCCGCGCCCAGGTGCATCTCGTTGCCGACGCTGCCGGTCTCCACGACCACCGGGTCGGAGTCGGTGAACCGTTTGTCGTAGACGGCGACCGCGAGCCACACCAGCAGGGCGGGGACCACCAGGAAGACCACTCCGGCGAGCCGGCGGCGTACGGTCGCGCCTCGTGCACCGCTCATGTCACCCCGCCACCTTCACGGTCGTGGTGGCGCCCCACAGGGCCAGCGACAGGAAGAAGTCGGTGACGCTGATCAGCACGATGGCGTTGCGCACCGACCGGCCGACGGCGACGCCGACCCCGGCCGGGCCGCCGGAGGCCCGGTAGCCGTAGTAGCAGTGGGCGACGATCACCATCACGCTGAAGATCAGCACCTTCAGGACGGAGAGCAGCACGTCCGTGGGTGAGAGGAAGAGGTTGAAGTAGTGGTCGTACGTGCCCCGGGACTGGCCGTTGAAGAGGACGGTGACGTAGCGGGAGGCCAGGTAGGAGGAGAGCAGCCCGATCGCGTAGAGCGGGATGATGGCGACGACGCCGGCGATGATGCGGGTGGTGACCAGGTAGGGCAGGGAGCGGATGCCCATGCCTTCTAGGGCGTCGACCTCCTCGTTGATGCGCATGGCGCCGAGCTGGGCGGTGAAGCCGGCACCGACGGTCGCGGAGAGGGCGAGTCCGGCGACCAGCGGGGCGATCTCGCGGGTGTTGAAGTACGCGGAGACGAACCCGGTGAAGGCGGCGGTGCCGATCTGGTCGAGGGCCGCGTACCCCTGGAGTCCCACGACGGTCCCGGTGAACAGGGTCATCGCGATCATCACGCCGATGGTGCCGCCGACGACCCCGAGACCGCCGGTGCCGAAGGCGACCTCGGCCAGCAGCCGCTGCACCTCCTTGAGGTAGCGGTGCAGGGTGCGCGGGATCCAGAGCAGGGAGCGCACGTAGAAGAGGAGCTGGTCGCCGGAGCGGTCGAGCCAGACGAGCGGGGACGCCACGGACCTCAGCCTCCCTTCGGCGGGACGAGTTGGAGGTAGACGGCCGTCATCACCATGTTGACGAAGAAGAGCAGCAGGAAGGTGATGACGACGGACTGGTTGACGGCGTCGCCGACGCCCTTGGGGCCGCCGCGCGGGTTCAGGCCCCGGTAGGAGGCGACGATGCCGGCGATGAACCCGAAGACGAGGGCCTTGAGTTCGCTGACGTAGAGGTCGGGGAGCTGGGCGAGGGCGGAGAAGCTGGAGAGGTAGGCACCGGGCGTGCCGTCCTGGAGGAAGACGTTGAAGGCGTAGCCGCCGAGGATGCCGACCGCGGAGACCAGGCCATTCAGCAGGACCGCGACGCCCATGGTGGCCAGCACGCGGGGCACGACGAGGCGTTGCACGGGTGAGACGCCCATGACCTCCATGGCGTCCAGTTCCTCGCGGATGGTGCGCGAGCCGAGGTCGGCGCAGATCGCGGAGCCGGCCGCACCGGCGATCAGCAGGGCGACGATCAGCGGGCTGGCCTGCTGCACGACGGCCAGGACACTGGCGCCGCCGGTGAAGGACTGGGCGCCGAGCTGCTGGGTGAGGGAGCCGACCTGGAGGGCGATCACGGCGCCGAACGGGATCGAGACCAGGGCCGCGGGCAGGATGGTGACGCTTGCGATGAACCAGAACTGCTCCACGAACTCGCGGAACTGGAAGGGCCGTCGGAAGATCGCGCGGGCCACCTCGGCGGCGAGCGCGAAGAGCCGGCCGGTCTGCCGCAGGGAGCCGGTGATCATGCGCCGCTCCCGCGGGCCGGCAACGGGAGCGTCGCGGCGGCGGTGCCGTGCGTACCGGGTGTGCCGGGAACACCGGACGCGCCGTCGGCCGGGCGGGCGGCGTAGGTGCGCTCGATGGCGGCGCGGGCGGCGGGCGGCAGCCGGTCGAGCATGCCCAGGACCCGCTCCCGGCGCCGGGTGACCGCGCGGCGCGGCGGAAGTCCGGGGGACGGCTCCAGCTGGGGGACGATCTCCCGGGGACCGTCCGGGCCGCGCGGTCCGGCGGCCTCGGCCGCGAGCGTGGCGGCGTCCTTCTCCTCCGACATGCCGATCGGGCCCTCGCGGCGGCCGGCCAGGAACTGCGCCACGACCGGCTCCTCGCTGGTGAGGAGCACCTCGCGCGGGCCGAAGGTGACCAGTTCGCGCCGGAAGAGCATGCCCATGTTGTCCGGGACCGTGGCGGCGATGTCGAGGTTGTGGGTGACGATCAGCATCGTCGCGTCGATCTGCGCGTTGAGGTCGATGAGCAACTGGGAGAGGTAGGCGGTGCGGACGGGGTCGAGCCCCGAGTCGGGTTCGTCGCACAGGATGATCTGCGGGTCGAGCACGAGCGCGCGGGCGAGTCCGGCCCGCTTGCGCATACCGCCGCTGATCTCCCCCGGCAGTTTGCCCTCGGCGCCCAGCAGTCCGACGACCTCGATCCGCTCCATGACGATGCGGCGGATCTCGGACTCCTTCTTCCGGGTGTGCTCGCGCAGCGGAAAGGCGATGTTGTCGAAGAGGGACATGGAACCGAAAAGGGCGCCGTCCTGGAACATGAGCCCGAATTTCTTCCGGGTCTCGTAGATATCCCGCTCAGGGCTGTTCACCATGTCGACGCCGTCGATGAGGACACGGCCGCGCTCCGGTTTCAGCAGTCCGATGAGCGACTTGAGGAACACGGTCTTTCCGGTGCCGGACGGACCGAGCATCACGCTGACCTCACCGGCCGGCAGGGTGAGGCTCACGTCCTGCCAGATCCGCTGCCTGCCGAAGGACTTGGTGAGGCCCTCGACCACCACTTCGATTCCCATATCACCTCCAAAGAGGGTGAGGCCGGTGTGCACCGCGCAGCGCACGTTAAGCCGGTGCACGGTTCACTGACAATAGAGGGGGAGCCGGACTCCGCCGGATTCCCCGTTCTTTGTCACCGCGCAGACAAAGCACGTCGCGGACTTTGTCTGCTGGGTGCGGGGCAGGGCCGCGCGGCTCCCGGGGGGAGGGCTCCGCGCGGCCCTGCCGGCGGATGTCCGCCCCTGAAGGAGGGCAAGGCCGGAATTCACCCGTCGTGCCTCCTCGGTATGGGAGGCACCCACCAGGAGATCAGCGCCGTGCCCGGCACGCTACGGCCGGGTAACCTGAGGGGGCAAGAGAGGGATACGACCTTTCCGCAAGGTTTTGGTTCGGCCACCGCGTTTTTGTCAGCGCGGCAACACATACCTGCCCGCTTCTTGTCACTCGGTGAGCAATACGGGCCGCACGGGGTCCGGGGAACACCCCCCGCGCCCTTGCCGGGGCAGGCCCGCGCCGGTCCCCGCCGAGCCGCCTTCCTTAGCAGCGGGTGACTAAGCCGGACTCCGGACTGCTCACCTGGGGAACAGGTATTTCCACTTCTCCAAAGAATCATGGTCGGCGCCATTGTTCGCCTAAGTTTCCCGCAAGTAACGTCGTGGCTCGCGGTCGAGGATTTCCGGGCCGCGGACCGCCCGGTCCCCCGCTCCACGGGTGCGGGCGTGAACCCTCTCTGCCGGTCAATCCACTAGGGAGTCCCCCATCATGAAGAAGCCTCTGACAAGAATCGCCCTCGTGGCGGGCGCGGGCGCCGCCGCGTTCGCCATGACCGTCGCCCCCGCCTCGGCGGTTCCCTCCACGGTCTGGACCGTCACCCCGTCGCCGGCCAACTTCTCGGCGACCAACAGCGGGAACATCGTGCTGACCGCCAACATCCCGATGACGTGTACGACGTCGAGCGCCTCGGGCACGATGGCCAGCGCCACCGGCAACCCCGCGACGGTGGCCGGCATCAACGCCATCAACTTCGGCACCAGCGCCTCGCCGTGCACCAGCGTCCTGGGCAACGTCACGACCATCGCGACCACCCCCTGGACCGTCGTCGCCCAGGACTACACCGCCTCGACCGGTTTGACCAAGGGCCACGTCGGCAACGTCAAGGCGAAGGTGACCGCCGGCGCCTGCGTGTTCAACGTGCAGGGCAAGGCCACCGCCACCTACACCAACTCCAGCGGCATCCTCGAGGTCGCCAGCCTCAGCGGCGATCTGGCCGTCACCTCGGCCTCCGGCTGCGGCACCGTGGTCACCACCGCCACCAAGCCCACCTTCAAGGGCAAGTACGCGGTCAAGGTCACGGGCACCAGCACCATCCCGAAGATCGTCGGGTCCAACCCGTAACCGGGGCACGGCTCGCCGCCGTCCGGCCGGTGATCCCGGCCGGACGTGCGGGCCTCCCGCAGACGGTGGCCGCCGACGGCCGTCAAGACCGTGGCACGACCCGAGCGGAGTGACAGATGAGGGACCCCCGTACCGCCGTCCGACGGACGGCCCGCAGCCGCGCCCGGAGCGCGACGATCGCCGCGTTCGTCGTGCTGGCCGCCACCGTGCCCGCGGCGGCCGGGGCGGCCGGTACGCAGGAGGTCGACACCGCGCTGCCCTACGTGTGCCCGTTCCCCTCCGGGGAGCAGGCCGCGACGGTGCGGATCGCGGCGTCCTTCCCGCAGCGGGTGGCGGCGGGTGAACCGATCGAGCCCGCGGACGTCACCACGACCGTCGAGCTGCCGGAGCCGGCGGTGGCGGACCTCGCGGCGCTGGGCGCGGCCGATGTCCGGGCGGCGACCCGCCTCGGAGTCGGCGTCACCCAGGGCGAGGCCACCGCCGACGCCACCTGGCGCGGCGACACGGAGTCCACGGCCCTGCCCGCGGGCGGACCGCTGACGCTGACCGCCACCGGAGAGGTCCCCTCGGTGACCGGGCGAAGCGCGGGCGAACTGACCCTGCGCGCCGACGGCTTCGCCCTGGACCTGACCCTGGGCACCGCGGACGGCGGCGCCACCGACCCCGCCGCGGTGACCGTCGACTGCACCCTCGGCGAGGGTGCCCCGGACGGGGGCCGGCTGGCCACCGTCCAGGTCGGCACGGACGAGGGAGGCGGCACGGACGCCCCGAGCGGGGAGCCGTCCGGCCCGTCCTCCGCCTCCGGCACGCCGGGGCAGCCCGGGGCGGGCCCCGAAAGGGACCCGGCGGACCGGCAGGGCGAGCGCGCCCCGAAGGTGGAGGAGCCCGCACCGGGCGGTGCCGCAGCCGAGCGGACCGCGCCGAACTGCAAGTACGACGAGCAGTACCCGGCCGGACCGATGTCGCTGAACGCCTACATCACCGGCTACTCCAACGTGAACAAGCTCGACGGCGCCGCACTGATCCCGCCGTTCTGCACGCTGATCACCCAGGGCGAGCCGCAGTTCGAGTTCTTCCCGGACTTCAGCGGCGCCACCATCACCCAGCACTCCACCGCCGACCTCTACCACCAGCAGCGCAGGCAGACCCCGCCCTTCGAGGCGACCTTCCTGACCTTCGACTTCACCCCGACGACGGCCACGATGGTGCTGGAGCAGACGGGTCCGATGACCATCGACTCGCACGGCGCCACCGACTTCGCGTTCACCAGCACGGACACCTACGTCCGGGCCCCGGTCGTGCTCCGGGTCACCTCCCTGAAGGTCAACGGAACTCCCCTGGACGTGGGGACGGCGTGCCGGACGAAGGCGTCCCTCGCCTCCCCGGACCCGGAGCCGGAGAAGTACCCCGGCGACCACCTGGTCCTGCACGGCAGGGGCGAGCAGGTCACCGGCGAGACCGCCACCGGCTACCTGCTGCTGTCCGGCGGCCCGCTCACCGGCGAGGTCACCATCCCCGCGTTCACGGGCTGCGGCACGGCCGACGGCGAGAACCTCGACCGCCTGCTCACGGCCTCGGTCTCCGGCCCCGGCAACTACGTCAAGCAGATCCAGGGCCAGGCCTGCTTCGTCTCGGCCGACGAGCTCAACCCGGACGAGTGCACCGAGGACGGCCGGCCCCGCAAGATCCCCGTAGCCGAACGCTGATCCTCCCCCGCTCCCTCCTTCTTCCACCCCCTGACCCGGAAGGCACATCATGCGGTTCTCCCTCGGCGCCAGAGTCGCCACCACCGCCACCGCCCTCGGCACCGCGCTCGGCGCCTTCGCCTCCATGGGCACCGCGACGGCGGCGGCCGCCGCACCGAGCGGCGAGTGGGCTCCCTTCACCCGCTGTCCCGTGGACGCGCCGGCGATGCTGGCCGCCGACGGCCTGGCCCGCACCCCGCAGTGCGTGGTCTCCACCTCGCCGAACGGCTCCATCAAGCTGGGCAAGACCACCGTGACCACGGGCAGGACCAACCTCCAGATCGGGGTCGTCCAGAACTCCGACGGAACCAGCTCCGTGGTGGCCCCGGCCGGCGGCGCCCTCGTCGCCGACTCCGCGACCGTCCCCGGCGGACTGCTGGGGCTGATGTGCCCCAGCAACCTGCCCGCGATCACGGCCATCTGCGAGCAGCTCAGCAACAGTTCTCTCAACAAGATCACGGCGACGGTGGAGTCCGTCGGCACGCCGTACGCCTTCGACCAGACCGCCGGCATCCTCACCGACCAGCCGATCGTCGCCCTGCCGGTCCGCATCCACCTGGAGAACCCGTTCCTCGGCAGCAGGTGCTACATCGGCACCGCCGCCAACCCGGTCGTGCTGCGCCCGGCGAACCTGCAGTTCCCCGAGTTCGGCATGTCGTTCTTCCAGGGTGACGGCACGGTCGCCGACGACGGTGAGATGAGCCGCATCAACCTCACGGGTGCCACGCAGAACGACAGCACCTTCGCCGTGCCCGGTGCGAGCGGCTGCGGGCTGGGCCTGTTCGGCCTGATCGACGCGGCGGTCAACGCCAAGACCGGTCTGCCCTCCGCCGCCGGGCAGAACAGCCTGACGCTCAACAACACCCAGACGTACCTCGCCGGCCTGAACGCCCCCGGCACCTTCGCCCCCGACGCGGGCAAGCGCCTCGCGCAGAACTGGCACTCCGCCGTCAACTAATGGCCGTACAGGGGCGATTCTCAGCCGTCCCGGCAGTACAGTCGCGTCCCTCCGCACCGAAGTGTGCACAGACTGTGTACGTCCCACCGAACTTGATTTAGCTTCAACAGCCCAGACACGCGTCATCGCACGTCCGGTCGTGTGCCTCCCCTGTGAAGGACCGGGGCGCACGACCGGCGCACCGTGGGCACCGGAGAGCAAGGGACGGCACTCATGCCTTCAACCACGCGGCCGCCGGAAGTCGGTGAACCGCTAGAACCACTCCCCAAGGAGTTCGCCGCCTTCATGCGGCCGGAGTTACCCGGCCTCATGAAGGAGATCGGCGCCGAGGTCACCCGGGCCTACCCCGTGTACGGGCGGCTGCTCAACGGTCCCAACGCCGGGGCCATCCGGCAGGGCGTCGAACAGGCCCTGTACGCCTTCGTGGACCGCGTCGCCGACCCCGGCAAGAACGCCACGCTCCGCGACGAACTCCTGCGCAAGTTCGGCCGCGTGGAGGCCTACGAGGGCCGCGAGCTGGACACCCTCCAGGGGGCGTACCGGCTCGGCGCCCGCATCGCGCTGCGCCGCGCCAAGGCCCTGGGCCGGCAGCACCGGCTCTCCCCCGCGCTGATCCTCGCCTTCGCCGACGCCCTGTTCGCCTACGTCGAGGAGCTGGAGCGGGTCTCCCGCGAGGGCTACGTCGAGGTGCAGTCGCGGGCCTTCTCCGAGGTGCCTGCGCAGCGCAGACGCCTGCTGCACCTCATCCTGGCCGCACCCCCGCTGCCCCAGGCGCTCCCCGGCCTCTGCGAGGCCGCCGCCTGGCACCTGCCCGCCGACGTCACGATGGTCGCCCTGCGCTCGCCGGTCCCCGAGCACCTGGAGGCGGGGCTGGCCGAGGACGTCCTGTTCGACCTGGACATCCCGCAGCCCCACCTGCTGGTGCCCGGAGCCCTCACCCCGGAGCGTCTGGCGATGCTCGACGCGGCCCTGGCGGGCTCGCACGCGGTGGTGGGGCTGACCGTGCCGCCGGCCCAGGCGGCCGACTCCATCCGCTGGGCGCGCCGGGTGCTCCAGCTGATCGACGACGGTGTCGTGGCCGACGCCCCGGTGGTCCGCTGCGAGGACCACCTGGTGACGCTGTGGCTGCTGTCCGACCCGGCTCTCGTGACCCATCTCGCGGCCGGGGAGCTGGCCCCGATCGACCATCTGCCGGCCAGCCGTCGCGACCGGCTCGTGGAGACGCTGCGGGTGCACGTCTCCTCGCGGGCACCGGCGGAGCAGGTCGGCGAAATGCTGGGCGTGCACGCCCAAACCGTCCGCTACCGCCTGCGGAACCTGGACGCCCTGCTGGGCGACCGCCTCGCCGACCCCGACCACCGCTTCGCCCTGGAGGCCTCGCTGCGCGCGCTGCACCTGCTCTCCCGCGACGCCGGGCAGTAGGAGCGGCCCCGCGGGTGCGGACACCGGCGCGGCCCTTCCGCGCGCCGGTTCTCCCGGCCCTCGGGTCCACGGCCCGGTGCCGCCCGGTCCCGCGGCTCCCCGGTCGGCGGCCCGGCGGCGCCGGAGGAGGGACGGAAGGGGACCGGGCCCGGCGGGACGCTGCCGCGTTCTCCCGCGCCCACGGGGCGAAGGTGCGTGCCGGACCCGTCACCTTCTCGACCACGCCTCGCGGCGACGCCGACCGCCCCCGGGAGCCGGCGGCACGGGCCGCACGCCGCACTCACGCGGCGTCCTCCCTCCCGGTCTCGCCCGGCTCCCCCGTCGGCCGGGTCGGCCCGTCGTCCGGGGCCGCGCGCCGGCCGGGCTCGGTCTGGTCCAGCTCCCAGTGGTGCCGGCACTCCTCACACCGCGGCCCGTCCACGACGGCGTCCTCCCCGTTCGGGCAGTCCGTGCCGTCCCCGCGTCCCACGCACGCTTCACCGATCAGCCCCATGCGTCCGACCGTGCGCCGCACCGCCCCGCGCCGGGGAGGGAGTCCGCGGGGCGCACGGGCGCTCAACCCCGGCACCACGCCCCGGCAGCCGTCACCCGCCCCGCCTCTTCACGCCGTACCCGGTCGCGGATGCCTTCCAGCGTCGCCGGCGCCCGCCCCGGTGCATGGCGGCGCCGCCATGCACCGGGCCGTCGGACGCCGCTGCGCGTCGCCGACCCGGCAGGGGGCCGAGCGGCGGCGCACCAAGATGTTTGTTCGGGCCGAGACGGTGCAGACGATGAGCTGACACGACTTTCACACGACGGAACGGAGATGCATCATGGGCATCATCGCGTGGATCATCATCGGCCTGCTCGCCGGCGCCATCGCCAAGGCACTGATGCCCGGCAAGGACCCCGGCGGCATCATCATCACGATGCTCATCGGCATCGCCGGTGGTCTGCTCGGTGGCTGGCTCGGGAAGGTCGTCTTCGGCGTCGACTCCATCGACGGCTTCTTCCACCTCTCCACCTGGATCGCCGCGATCGTCGGCTCTCTCATCCTGCTCGCCCTCTACCGGCTCGTCGTCGGCAACCGACGCTCTCACCGGCACGCGTGACCCAGAGGACTGAGCCAACCGTCGTACGGGGGCTCCGCCTGACGGCGGGGCCCCCTTGCCGTCCGTCGGCGCATTCTCACCGGTCGCCGGCGAACCAGTCCCTCTGCGGCGTCTTGGCCGCGAGCGCACCGCAGTTGGAACCGTGGTTCCAGGCCTGCAGGTTGTCGATGACGCCGCCCCACTCCACACAGGCACCGCGCGCGAACGCGTACACCGGCCCCGCGTACGAGCGGTACTCACCCGCGTCGTACTGATCCTCGCTGCTGTCGACGTTGCGCACGTAGGCCACCATGTACGTCGGCACACCCGCGCTGTTGCGGATGGTCACCGTGCAGTTCCTGCCCGTTGACGAGTTGTAGGTGAGGTACACCGTGCCGGCCCCGCCGATCGGCATGGAGTTGACCACCTGGTAGCCGGAGCCGCATACCCCGTTGTACGTCGCGGTCGCACCGTTGGTCGCCGCGCCGGCGGCGGGAGCCGTCGCCAGCAGCCCCGCCCCGACGGCCGCGACGGCGATGAACGACGCCCCCACGGCGTGCGTGGAACGCTTCATGACACCTCGATCCCTGAAGTGAGCGGCCTCCCCCTGGTGTTGCTGAAGCCACTCATGAAGACCTTTGTGCCCGTTCGGTGGTTGTACGCCGCAGAGGGGCTGTTTGCAGCCATTCGCGCAGAAGATCACCGGCAGCCGTGCCGACGCCACCGGGCGTGGGGCCCCACCGGGTCTTGCGGGTTCCGCGCGCTTCCCGGTGGGTCGCGGGAGGCCCGGGGACACCGGTCACACCCCCGCCGTACCCGTCGCCCCGAGGACGCGGCAGGGGTACCGGGCGTTCGAGCGGGTACCTGCGACCCGCGGGTCCGGCGGCGTGTCGGACGCAGCTCGCCGAGGGCCCGGCGCCCCCGATGCAGTGGGAGAGGAAATGAGGCTTCGCGAGTCGGCTCAGGCCATGATGGCCCGGTGCTCCACCGAGGTGCTGAGTGGCCGGTACCGTCTGGACGACCGCCTCGGCTCGGGCGGTGCCGCGGACGTCCACCGGGGTTTCGACCTGCGGTTGAAGCGGCCGGTGGCACTCAAGGTCTTCCGCCCCGGCACCGGCTTCGACATGACGGAGGACCTGCACGGCGAAGCAGTGATCCTGGCCCGACTGCAGCATCCCGGACTCGTCACCGCCTACGACGCCGGAGAGCACGACGGGCGTGCGTTCCTGGTCATGCAACTCGTCGAAGGGCCCACCCTCAAAAGCCTCATCGTCGAGGGCCCGCTGGCCCCTCGCGCGACCGCCGCAATCGGTGCCGGCCTCGCCGGGGCGCTGAGTCACGCGCACGCGGCGGGAATCATCCACCGAGACGTCAAACCGTCCAACATCCTTCTGGACGCCGCCCACCATCCGTACCTGACCGACTTCGGCATCTCCCGGCAGCTGGACGCCACCACCTGCACCGCCACCGGCACACTCGTCGGCACGGCCGCCTACCTCTCCCCCGAGCAGGTCCTCGGACGGCCCGTCGGCCGGCCCGCCGACGTCTACGCCCTCGGCCTGGTCCTCCTCGAATGCCTCACCGGAAGGGTCGAATACGAGGGCGGCCCCCTCGAGGCCGCCATCGCGCGACTGCACCGCCCACCCTTCCTGCCCGACTCCCTGCCCCGCCGACTGGCCGACCTGCTGCGGGACATGACCGCCCTCGACGAACAGGACCGCCCGCCGGCCCGGGTCTGCGCCGACAGACTGACGGCGCTGGCCGACACGTCCCTGCCGGACACCGCGTGCATCGTCCTTTCGGCGGACCCCACCGGCCCGGTCGCCGGCCACGCGGTGTCACCCGCGGCCGACCGCACCCACCAGAGAGAGGGCGTCCCAGCGGACGACGTGGCGCCGCAGCCGCCGCCCGACGACGAGAGCGCACCCCGCAGGACGTCCGGCCGGCGCCATGCCCTCGTCGCGGGTGCGGCCGTCGCCCTCGCCGCGGCCCTGTCGACCGCCCTCGTCACCACCGACGACTCCGCGTCGCACGACAGCGACCGCAGCGCGAGCAGTGCGTCCTCGGCCCCCGACGCGGCACCGGATCCGCCGGGCGGGGAGGCCCGGGAGGGCGCGACGTCGGACCCTCCGGGCGGGGAAGCCCGGAAGGGCACGTCCACCGCGCCCGCGACGCCGTCCGCCGAGCACAGCTCCTCCGTCGGCACACCGTCCGACCGCGCGTCCGCCGTCGGCACGGTGTCCGACCACGCTCCCGGGCCGGGCGCCCGCCCCGCCTCCCAAGGACCCGGCAGCACCCAAGGCACCGGCGCCACCGTGCAGGAATCCGCGGTGCAGGCGACGTCCGCCTCTCCCGGCGCCACCCAGCAGTCGGCCACTGCGCCGCGGGGCGGCGCGACGGCCGGCGCCTCGGACCTCCCGCCCGGCCTGGCGAAGAAGGAAGAGCTGCCCGGGAAGGCCCAGCAGAAGAAGAACAAGGAAGCGAAGAACCAGGCAGAGTAGGGTCATCCCTCTGGCATCGGACCGGCCGGCTCCACGGTCGACGGCACGGAGCCGGGAGGGGCCGTCCCCGCTCGGCCCCCACCTCACACGCCTGACCCACGCCCCGGCACGCACCCGCGCGGATCGTGGCATGCACACCGCCGTCCGGGGCAGGAGGGGTGCAGGGCGTGCTGCGGGTGCGGCTCCCGGAAGTGTCGAGCTGCTCCGCCCCCTCTGCTCCCCCCCCCGGTCGAGGAGGGAGCCACCTGGACGTCGCGTCGGATGCGCTCGACGTGCCGTGACAGCGACCGACCGCGAAGCGCATGAGGAAAATGGTGAGTGCTATGCGAAATCCGCGCCTGTGGGAGCAAGTCGAGACACGGGAGCGGCCGGTGTCCGACGCGCCCGCCCCGCAGTGGCAGAACCTGTTCCTGGCGCCGCCGTGGGAGGGGCACGAGCAGGACGCCCCCGAAGAGGCACCGCGCCGGCTGGAGCGCGCCACGGGACAGCGGCGCCCTCGCCGCGGACGCCGCTCCAAGCAGAGGGCGGCGTAGGGCCTGGCGCGGGAGGACCGCGTCCCCCGTCACGACCGGCCCGTCTCCGCACCGTCGCCGCCCGGCCACGGACACGGAGGCGGGTCGGTCGTCGCCGTTCAGGCCGAGGCGCGCCTGCCCGTCGTCGGCTCGGCCTCCCCGTGCCGGCCGACGGCCGCGTCGGCCGGCACGGGGAGGCCGAGGGAGTTCCGGCCCTGTGGAGGGGCCGGGGCGAGGAGCACGGCCCCTCCGATCAGACGGGGTCCAGGTCGGCACAGAGCAGGTGGTGGTCGGAGTACCGGGAGGGCCGCACGCGGTGCTCGGCGGGGGTGACGCCGCGCAGGAAGACGTAGTCGAACTTGCTCTGCCAGTCGGTGGTCGCCCGGCAGGTGCCGGCGGTGCCGCGCGCGGGACGGCACTGGGGGTCGGCGTCGACGGCCAGTGCCCAGACGGGCGAGAGTTCGGGAGCGTCCGGTACGGCGTTGAAGTCGCCGAGGACGACGGCGCGGTCGTGCCGGGTGACCTCGGTGGCGAGTACGCCGGCCTGCTTCGCCCGGACGGATTCCTGCCGGCGCTGGGCGAGGTGGGTGTTGAAGACCCGGACGTCCCGGCCGCCCACCTCGGTGGTGACCGCCATGTAGCCGCGGTCCTCGGAGCCGCCCTCGGGGTACTCCACACTGACGTGGTCGGTCATGGGCGCCGCCGAGAGGATGGCCTGGCCGAACTCCCCCGGGTTCCACGGCACTCCCCCGCAGCGGCTCCGCTTGTGCAGGACCATCCCGTACTCGACGCGGTAGACGAGCCCGTGGAGGTTCTCCAAGTGCTCCCTGATCGCCTCGACGTCGCGTACGCACGCTTCCTGTACGCCGACGACCTGGGGAGCGAGGGCGGCGATCTCGGCGGCCCGGTGGACGTTGCTCTCCTTGCAGGGGTTGCAGAGGTTCCAGGTCATGACACGGTTCGGCACCACGTCGCGGGCGGGCTCCACGGGCGCTGTCCTGCCGGAGTGACGGCCGCCGGGGGCGCTGGAGCCGATGAGGGCCACGCAGAGCACGGCCAGGGCACCCACGAACCACCGTGTGCCTCTTGCGGGCACCATCGCCTCCCCGGTGTCGACGCGGAGCATCCGCCGTCTCCACGTACGAGGTTAGGGGACGGATCACCTCCGCCACAGGTGGGGTCGCGAGGTGACGCCGGTGCGGCCGTGTTCCGGGACGGGGCCGTACCCGAGTAGGAGATGAGTACGCGCGCTCATGCCCGGTGGGATGACGCGCAGCACACTCCGAGACATGACGAACCTACCGCCCCCGGCCGAGGAGCTGCGGCTCCTCGACGCCGAGTTGTGGCACCTGGACGCCCGTCGGGCCGAACTGCTGCGGCGCCGCGCCTGGCTCCTCCACACGTTGCGCGCGGCACCCGCGTCCCGGGGCGGCCGGGACGCCGGGACCGTGCCGTCGGTGCCGCCGGACCGGGACGCCTGTGCCGCCCACCGCCCGGAGGCCACCGCCCCCGGTGTGCAGAACGTGCTTCTCGTCCTCGGCGGGATCCTGCTGACGGTCGCCGCTGTCGCGTTCACCCTGGTCGGCTGGGGCCAGATGGGAATCGTCGGACGATCGCTGGTGCTCGGCGCGGTGACGGTGGGGACGCTGGGTGCGCCGGTGGCGCTGGTCCGGCGCGGGCTGGCGTCCACGGCCGAGGCTGTCGCCGGTCTGGGACTCGCGTTGACCGTGCTCGACGCGTACGCGCTGCACGAGGTGGGGTTCGCCGCCACGGGTGCGCTCGCGTACACGGCCGCCGCGTCGGCCCTGTTGGCGGGAGCGTGGGCCGTCTACGGCCTGGCCGTGGGCGCGATGGCCGGGCCGGGCGCTCCGAGCACCGAGGGCGCGGACCGGAGGGCGGCGCGGCCCGTGCTCCGGCTTCCGCTCCCCGTGGCCACGGCGACCGCGCACCTCCCCCTGCTTCTGTGGACTCTCGCCGTCGGTGCGGGTCCGCACACGCTCACGGCCGTACTGCTGGTGACGGCGGCGGCCGGCGCCACCGTCGCCCTGCGCGCACCGGCGGTGCCGGTACGGGTCGTCGCCGTCGTCGGCTCGCTCGGCACGGGTACCGCCGGGGTCGTCTGGGCCGTCCGGCTCGGCTGGGGCGCTCCCGATGCGGGCACCGCCGTGCGGTCGGCGGCGCTTCTGGGTCTCGCCGCGGCGATCGCCCTGGTGGTGGCCCGGTTCGTCCCGAAGCCGGACGTCGCGGTGGGCGCGGCGCTGGCGTCGGGCCTGTGCGCGGTCGCCGGGGCGGGCGCGGTGGTCAGGGCGTCGGTGCCCGGAGCGTGGACCGTCCCGGGGTGCCTGGCCTGCGGTGTCGCCCTGCTGGCGGCGGCCGGGACGCCACTCCCCCGGACGTCGCGCCGGGGGCTGGTGCTCGCTTCCCTGACCGTGCAGGGCCTCGCGGTGCTGTGGTCGGTACCGCTGGTCGCCGGGGCCCTGCTCGGCCCGGTGGCCGCACTGGAGCGGCCCTGGTCCGGGGTGCCGCGGGACTTCCGGGCCGCCGTGTTCACGGACGTGCCCTGGCCTCCGTACGCGACCACCGTGCCGCTCGTGCTCGCCGTCGTCGCCGGCGTGCTGGCGGTGGTGGCCCGGCGCGGCGAGGACCGGCGGCCGACCGCCGCCGTGGGAGCACTCGTCCTGGGCTGGGCGGCGGCACTCGTCTCGCCGCTCGTGCTCGAACTGCCCTACGGCGCCGGTCTGATCGTGCAGGGCGCCGTGGTCGTGGCCGCCCTGGGCTGCGCGGAGCGGGCCCGCCGTACGGCGGGCGGAACGTCACCGCTGGTCCTGACGGCTGTCGTGCTGGCCGTCGTCACCTCCGTCTGCCTCGTCCTGGTCTCGCTGGCGTCCGAGCCGGTGACGATCGGCGTGCTCGTGGCGTTGACCCTGCTGTTCGGCGCGGCCGGCCCGCGTCCGGGGATCGGCCCGTTCACGGCGCCCGCCGCCCTCGTGCACGCCACGGCTCTGGCCGGTGCGATCGGCGCCTCCGGGGGCTGGCCGCCGCAGCACACCGCGCTGCTGGTCCTGGTCGTGCCCGCCGTCGCGGCCTTCGTGGCGGCGCGACCGGGCGGCTCACCCGTGACGGTGCCCGTCGAAGGGGCGGGCGCGGTCGCGGGGTTGCTCGCCCTCGCGCTGGCCGCGACCGATCCGCCGATGCTCGCTCTGGTGCTCTCCCTCTGCGGGGTCCTGCTGGCCGCGACCGCGCTCCGCCCGAAGCGGCGGCCGGCCGCCCATGCGGCCGCCGTGCTCTTCGTGCTGGCCACCTGGGTGCGGTGGGCGGCCTGGGACGTCACCACACCGGAGGCCTACACCCTCCCGGTGACCGTGCCCGCCCTGGTCGTCGGCTGGATCGGGCGCCGCCGCGACCCGGCCCTCTCCTCCTGGGCGGCGTACGGTGCCGGCCTGGCCGTCACACTGGCGCCGAGCCTGCTCGCGGCGTGGGGCGACCCGCACTGGCTGCGGCCCCTGCTGCTGGGTACGGCGGCACTGGCAGTCACCCTGGTGGGAGCCCGCGGCCGGCTCCAGGCACCGCTGGCCCTCGGCGGCGTCGTGCTCGTGCTGGTGGCCCTGCACGAACTCGCGCCGTACGTCGCCCAGGTCGTCGGCGTGCTCCCCCGGTGGGCCCCTCCCGCACTGGCCGGTCTGGTGCTGCTCGCGCTGGGCGCCACCTACGAGCAGCGTCTGCGCGACGCACAGCGCGTACGGGCCGTGCTCGGGCGGTTCCGCTGAGCCCCGTGGCCCCGTCCGCCCGCCGACGGACACGCCGACGAACACGCCAACGGGCCCTCACCGGCACCGGGGTGGCGCCTGCGACCGCTCCTGCTACGGGGCCATCTCGTAGGCACCGGAGAGCGCCTCGACACGCTCCCAGACGCGCGCCGAGCGGGCCTCGTCGACGACGGGACGACGAACGGCGTCGAGGGCCCAGCACTGCTGGAGTTCCGTGGCGGAGTCCTTGCCGTGGAGGTCGACGGCGTGCTGCGAGAAGTCGCGCACGAGGACGGAGAACAGCTCGTCGAGCACGTCCTCGTCCAGACCGGTCGACTCGGCCTGTTCGAGGATCAGTTGACCGTGTACGACGAGGGCGAACAGCTGCCCGACGGCGAGCAGCAGGTCCAGGTCGCGGCTCTGCCGCTCGTCGGGCGCCGCGGTGGTCACGAACGTGCACAGGGCGTCGGCCTGTTCCCGGAACCGGGCCACGTTCGGCACGCCCGCGTAGGCGTCGAAGGCGGCGCGCCAGTCGTGGAACCGGATGGAGCCGAGCCCGCGGGCCGGACCCTGCCGGAAGAGGAAGGTGTCGTCGGCCGCGTCGAGACGGGCCGGCACCCGAGGGCGGTCGACCGGGTCCAGCAGATGGTTGCGCAGGAACTTCAGGATCAGCGCCAGGTTGACGTGCACCGTGCCCTCGAGCTTCGGCAGGCTGCGTATCTCGACCGCGGCCTGGGCGAAGTAGTTGTCCTTCTCGAACCCCTTGGCGGCGATGACGTCCCACATCAGGTCGATGACCTTCTCGCCCTCGGTGGTGACCTTCATCTTGGTCATCGGGTTGAAGAGCAGGTAGCGGCGGTCGTCCGGGCTCGCGGAACGGAAGTAGTCGACGGCGCGGTCGCTGAACAGCCTCATGCCGACCAGGCGCACGTAGGCGTCGATCAGCTCGCGTCGGACGTGCGGGAAGGCGGTCACGGGCCGGCCGTACAGGATGCGGTTGTGCGCGTGGGTGACGGCCTCGTACAGGGCGTGCTCGCAGATGCCGATCGAGGCGGTGCACAGGTTGAACTTGCCGACGTTGACGGTGTTCAGAGCGGCGTCGAAAGCGGCGCGCCCGGTGTGCAGGACGTCCTGCGGGCCGACCGGGTAGTCGTCGAGCCGGAACTCGCTGACGTACTTGGAGGAGTCGACGACGTTCTTGACCAGGTGGTAGGCGGGGTGACGGCTGTCGGCGGCGAAGAAGACGTAACCCTCCGGCCCCTCCACGTCGGTGCGGCGGCCGAACACCGAGACGAGCCCGGCCGCGTTGCCGTTGCCGATGTAGTACTTGGAACCGGTCGCCCGGAAACCGCCCTGCCCGTCGGGCTCCAGCAGCATGTCGGTGGAGTAGATGTCGGCGCCGTGGCTCTTCTCGGACAGGCCGAACGCGAACACCTCGCCCCGGTCGAGCAGTTCGGTCGCCCGGGCACGTGCGGCCGCGTTGTCGCTCTGCCAGACGGGGCCGAGCCCGAGGATGGTGACCTGCCAGGCATACCAGTAGTCGAGGCCGTAGAACCCGAGGATCTCGTTGAGGGCGGCGATACGGGCGGTGTCCCACCGCTGGTCCGGCCGGTCGCCGTCCGCCGCCGGGGTCAGGAAGGTGGCGAAGAGGCCTTCCTCGGCGGCGAAGGCGAGGAAGGCCTCCGGCCACACGCGCGAGCGGTAGTCCTCGATGAGCCGCCGCTTGCCGCGTGCCTCGAACCAGTCGACCGTGGCGCGCAGCAGTCTGCGGGTTTCCGGGTCGAAGTGCGCCGGGTCGTACGTGCGCGGATGGAACAGAAGCGGATCGGCCATGAGGGGTGCCTTCCAGGGATGGGGTCGGACGGGTGTGAACGGGTGCGGACGGACGGGGCGAGGAGTCGGCCTCGGCCGGCGGGCCGCGCGGCGCGGAGCCTGTGGAGGGTGTCGAGGACGTCGTCGAGCCAGGCGATGGTCATCCGCTCGAAGGCGATGCCTCCGCGCAGCACGACGTGCCGGAGTTCCTGGCCGGCGTCGAGCGGCCGGGGGCTCCGGGACCGGTGAAGTCGTGCTGTGCGCCGGTGAGGTGGCGCCGGAGCCGGTCGTCGTGTGCCTCGCGGTGGCGTTCGACCTCGGGGATCAGTGCGGCCGGGTCGTCGAAGGCCGCGCCCCTGATCCCGACGGCCAGTTCGTGCCGGATGCTCTCCGCTTCGACCGGCTCACGCAGCCACACGGCGAGTGCCGCGCGGCCCGCCCGCGCGACGGAGTACTCCTTCTTGTCCGGTCTCCCCCGCTGCGCCACGTCCCGCGCGTCCAGCCGGCCGTCGTCCGCCATGCGTCGCAGTACGCGGTAGATCTGCTGGTGGGTGGCGGTCAAGAGGTGTCCGATGGACCGTTCGGACCGGCGCGCGAGTTCGTAGCCCGAGCCCGGCCTCTCCAGCAGCGAGACGAGGATCGCGTGTTCGAGCGCCATGTGTCCGATCTTTCTATGCAACTTGTTGCACAGACAAGTCGGCGCGTCCCGATGAGACGCTGCTCACTCGGCGCCTCCCGCCGTTCGCACGCTCTCACCGAGAAGGAGTGGGTCCCCTCACAGCACCGCGCGGGGAGTCAGCGGCGATGGACGCTGACCGCGTAGCCGCCGCCCTCGTACGGATCGGCGTCCCAGGTGGCGAAGCGGTCGGTGAGGGTGAGACCGGCCGTCGTGCAGCAGGCGTCGTACTCCGGCAGGGTGAGGCCGGGCGGTACGGGAAGGTGCTCCCGGTCCAGGCCGAAACCGGCGACGAGCAGGCCGCCCGGGCGCAGGGCCCGGGCCAGCGCGGCGGCGACGGCCGCCTCGGTGCCCGGCGCGAGGAGGGGGAAGACGTTGCCTGCGGCGACGACGAGGTCGAAAGCGGACGCGACCCCGGCAGCGGCCGGGTCGAAGTCCGACAGGTCGGCCTGCACCCACGTCAGCCCTGGGGCCTGCCGACGCGCCACGGCCAGCATGGAGGCGTCCTGGTCCACGCCCACACCGTCGTACCCCAGTGCGGCGAGCTGGATCAGGACCCGCCCGGTGCCGCAGCCGGCGTCCAGCACGCGTGCCCCCGGGCGCGCCAGCGTGGCGCACAAGCGTGCCTCGCCGTGCACATCCTGGCCGCGTTCGGCGAGTTCCGCGAAACGGGCGGCGTACTGCTCGCCCGACACACCGCCGGTCAGCTGCTCCCATCGGTTCATGGCGAAGAGCCTATCCGCACGGCGAAACCGCCTGAGCACCATCAGCGTGAGCACGACCGGGTCGCGGCCCGGGCGCCCGGCTCGCTCAGCCCGGCGGGCCGGGGACCCTACGCGGATGGTCGACCCACGGGCCAGGACGGTGAGGACGAAGCGGGAAGGACTCCGGCCGGCAGAGGAGAGCACAGGATGAGCAGCACCGATACCACCTTCGCGCCGTATGCGGGCGCGGTCCCTGGACGTGTCAGGTCCAGGGCCGTGCCGTGACCGGACTTCCAGCGGAGGTCTCCGTGGCGGTCGCGTACCCCACCCTCGACACCCGCCGGTCGTACGGGCCTCAGGCCTGGTACTGCGTCAGGTCGATGCCGAACACCGCGAGGTCGTGGCCGTGAACCGGGTGCTCCGCGGTGCCTTCGGCCTGCATGCCGAGCTTTTCGAGGACGTTCACGGAGGCGCCGTCGCCCGCCCGGCATACGGCGACCACACGTTCGAGGCCGCGATCCTGCAGGGCGAACTCCAGTGTGGCGTGCGCCGCTTCGGAGGCGTACCCCTGCCCCCAGAACACCCGCCCGAGCCGCCAGCTGATCGCCACCTGGCCGGCCACCTGGGCAGGAGCGTCGGCGACGGACAGGCCAACGGCGCCCGCCACCTCACCGGAGCCCAGGAACTCGACCGCGAACATGCCGAACCCCTCCTCGTCCCACTCCTCCTCCCACGCCTCGATGTCCTCGGCCGTCTGCTCCGGGGAACGCGGCCTGCCGTCGCCGATGCCCTGCATCACCGCCGGATCGGCGTGGATCTCGGACAGGGGAACGAGGTCGTCGTCCAGCCATCGGCGCAGGACGAGACGAGGGGTGCGGATCTCGGTCATGGCCCCATCCTCCCGCCGCGACGGAAGGAAGGCGAATCGCGGGACCGCACCTCGGCAGTCAGGGGACCGGCACGGTCCCGCACGTCATCGCGGGCCGGGTCGCACCGGACGCCGTCGTCCCCGGGGGTGCGGGCGGCGCCCGGCGGAAGGACCGGCTGCGTGGCGCCGGCCGGTCGATGAAGTGGACCATCTCGTCGCTCCGGCCGGCCGGCGTGATCGGAGGCAGACGCAGCATCCCGTCCTTGCACCCTTCTCCGTGGCGCACTCGTGCGGGCCCGGCGCCGGCCTACGCGGCCAGCGTCTCGTCCTCGCGGGAGACGTTCGTGCGGGCGGCGTACTGCTCGAGCAGGGTGTCCGCCGTGTGCAGAGCCTGCTCGGCGGTGCGGGCGCCGGTCATCACGCACAGCGTGTACGTGGTGTCCTCGAGCACCCTGCTGGTGTGACCGGTAGGACACACATCGTGTGCGATGCGCGCCTGAGCGAACCGGGCCAGTGCCGCACGCAATTCCTTCTCCGCCGGAAGGATCATGGTGATACCTCTCCCCTCGCAAGCCCTCCGCAGCACGGTGGGCCGCACCGCACGGAAGTGACTGTGTCCATGGCATCCGACTGCCGCGGTCCGGGACCGGGCAGCGCGATCAGAACCCCGAATGCCCCGTACGGGAAGATCTACGCCACGGCGCAGCGACACCCGGGGCGCGCGAGACCTGCTACTGCAACGGTGCTTGCCGTGACGGGTGGCCAGTTCGGTCGTTGGTGAGGTTCTGGGTGGGGGCTTTGCTGAGGTCAGGTCGTGGGCAAACGAACTCGATGCGGTGCATGAGCGGTTCGTGCACCGGTTCAACCGGGAGGAGCCGCGTCAGTCAGCGCTTGCCTACATGCGGGGGCTGGTTGCTCCGCCGGAGCGAAAGAACGGCTGGACGCTGGCGGCGGAGCGGGCCGATGCCTTCCACGTCATGGCCACCACCCGCCACGGCACCGTCGTCACCCGCTGGGCGATCGACCACCCCGTGCACGACCTGTTCCCCGGCCTACCACGGCAGAAGTGGAGACGCCGTTCCTGCGGCGAGGGAGCCCTCGGCCGGCGGATCCACGACTGGGCCCGCGTCGAGGTGCGGCCCTGGCACCGCGAGGGCCGTCGGCTCTGGGTGCCGGCCCGCCGCAGCGTCAGCCGGCCCGACGAGATCTCCTACTACATCGCCTACTGCCCCGCCGGCACCACTTTGGAGGAGCTGGCCCGCGTCGCCGGCAGCCGCTGGGCGGTGGAGGAATGTGCGAGTGCGGGCGGAGACCACCGGGAGCCGCCGGGAGCGGGTCGTGCCGTACTCGGCGGCGACCGGGGTCCTGCCGTCGCAGTCCCCGCGTCATCGCCGACGAGGTATGGGCCAAGCTGCTGTGGACCGGCATCAACCTCACCTCCGAGGACCTACCCACGACCAGCAGCGGCCCGCGCTATCCCCTGCAATTTTCCCGGGCCTTGGCGCTGACCTGGTTGTTCAGCGGCCAACGCAGCGACGAGATCCGCCGCCTGCGCACCGGCTGCGTCCGCTGGCAGCACGAGGGCACCACCGTCAACCCGGACGCCGCCGACATCTTCGCCCGCGACGCCGTCTGCCTGCCGGACGTCCCGACCCACAAGACCGGCACGAGTTTCACCAAGCCGGTCGACCCGCTACTCGGACAGGCCGTCGAGGTCTGGCAGGCAATCCGCCCCGAGCAGCCGGTGATGCTCGACGGCAAGACCGGTGAGCGCGTGCAGTTCCTGTTCGCCCACCGGGCAAAGCGCGTCTCCAAGAACTACATCAACCGCACGATCATATTCGAACTTACTGAGCCTTGCCCAACTCGGAAGCCGAGCTCCACGGGACGCGCGAGCCTTCCGCGCAAGGGCGGGAGCCGGCCACGGCCTCCCCGGTGCCGCCTGAGCGGCCCGCCTTGCGGAGCTTCCGAAGGTGAACAGAGGGTTGGGACCTGCACAAGCCGAGAGTGCGTGCCCGCTCGGGGGGGGGTGTGCACGCCCCCCCAAGCGGGGTGCACACCCCCCATGGGGGCCATATACGCGTCTGCTGCCGTGTGGCAACGTGAGAAGTGCCGCATGGCTTCACAAGAGCCGACTCCGCGCACACCGGACCGGCCACGCTCTGATCATCCCTGCGAGGTCCCGCCCTCAAGCGGCGCGCTTTTCACAGCAGTCGGTCACTCGCCCCAGGAGGACACCGTGATGAAAGGCCAGAGCATGTTACGTCTCCGAAGACTTCTCACCCTCTCCTTCTCCCTGGCCGCTCTCACCGCAGCGGCCGCCGTTCCCGCCGGTTCGGCCCATGCCGCACCGGCGAAGGCCGCCGCCACGGTGGTCTGCACCGGTGGGGATTCCACACGCTATTCGCCCCCGCTCGGCCCGCTGCCGCGGACCACCAACGTGGACATCACCGAAGAACTGACGTGTCTGGGTGGCCCGTTTCTCACCGGCGTCGCCGCCGCAACCTTCAGTCAGCAGGCCAGCTGCCTGATCCCACCGCTCGCAGACACGATTCCTCCGGCTGACGTGATCACGTATCACTGGAGCAACGGCCAGAACAGCACTATCACCTACACCCTCACCACCGTCGCCCACGTCGCCAACCAGACCATCGTGACTGCGACGGGCACTGTCACCGCCGGCTACGCGCAGGGCTCGGTCGTGGTACGCGAAAAGGTGACCATCGACCTCGACGTTCTGGGCTGCCTCACCTCAAGCATCGACGAGCAGAACGCCAGTGAGGTCCTCACCATCCTGCTCTGACAGTGAGCCTTTCCACCTGTCGTCTGCGTGCGGGTGTTGACGGGTGAGGGCTGTACGGAACGACGAAGCTCCTGGTAGACGGGTTCTCGACCAAGGTCACCCGTGTCCGCCAGGAGCTTCGCGCGCTTGTCCGCCCGTCCTCGATCGATCTGTCCAGCCGCACCCTGAGATACCTGAGCAGGCAACTCGCCGCTCGTCGGCGAGAGATCGGGACACGGTGGCGCCGGCTGTCGGCCGGCCGCCAAGCTCTGCTGGTCCTGGCCCACCTGCGGTGCGGCGATACGTATGCCCAGCTCGCCGCGGGGTTCGGCATGGAGTCGCAACCGTGTTCCGCTACATACACGAGGCTGTCGAGGCGTTGGCCGCCCTCGCGCCGACCCTGGACGAGGCCATGAAGGTGATCCGGGCGAAGGCATTCGTCATCCTGGACGGCACCCTGCTGACGATCGACCGGATCGCAGCCGACACCCCGTACTACTCCGGTAAGCACAAGCGGCACGGCATGAACGTGCAGGTCCTGACCGACCCTTTCGGGCGGCTGTTGTGGGCCTCGCCCGCGCTGCCCGGAGCCACCCACGATCTGACCGCCGCCCGAGCCCACGGAATCATCGACGGGTGATAGTCATGGCCAGGGTGATCCGGCCGGCGACGATCTGCGAGTTGGCCGGGTCGTAGCCGCCAGTGTCGGGTGAGGTGTATGTGACGGTCCACTGCGGGACGGCCACCCATTCGGCGAGCGGAGCGCTGCGCAGGGTGTCTGTCGGCGGGGTGATGAGCCTGTCCTGGGCGCCGACCGCCTCGGCCCAGAGCCCCGACCCCACGCCGTCCACTTCCGCGTCCTCGACTCCGAAGAGCGCGGCCGGGATGGAGTCCGGCAGCGTGGCCATCCCGAAAAGGGACCCCGGCGGCGACGTCCTCTCCGGGGCGCCCTTCACTCTCTTCGACTCCGCGGGGAAGGAGGATGCCAGCGGCAAGACCAACGCCGTTCGGAGGCCGCAGCTCTTGCTCCGAGCTGTCCTGGCCTGCTCGACGTGCACGGCTCGGTTCACCATCGAAAGCCTGGGTTGAGTGACGGCGGACGAGTCCGTGTCCTTCGACAGCGAAGTCAGTCGTGTTCAGGTTGCTGATCTGGGACAACTGGGTTGCATGTCAACGAGAGGTTGTTCAGTCCAAGGCGTGGACGATGCTCTCGGTGATGGCGTGTGCGCCGCTCCAGCCGGCGGTGGGGTTGTGCCGGTCGCGTCGGGCGGTCCTGATCTCCTCCCAGCACCGCGACCACGACTCCGTACACGCCCTAGCAGGTCACGGCCTCCTCCACCGTCGCCCGTACCTTCAGTACCGAGTCGACCGCGGTGAGTCGCAGAAGCCGCCGCAACTGCCGGGTGGGCGCGGCCACCCGAAGATCGGCCGCCTGATGCGTGAGGATCAGCAGGTTCAGCAGCACCGAGTCCGCGAAGGTGATGCCGGAGGCATCCAGGACCACCTTCGCGTGTCCTTGCCGGCCGTGTCCAGCGCGTCCGCCAGAGACGTGATCGAGGACATGTCGAAGGAACCCCGCGCGCCGACGACCCAGGCGCCGCGACATTCGTACTGCTCCACCGCGGACCGGTCCAGAACCTGCTGCCGGCCCGCGTCGGCGGTGCCGCCCGAGCGTCCGGTGACCGCTTCGTCCAAAGACACTCTCGGGTCCTCCTGGGTCTCCCCCAATGGTTCACGTCTTCTATTGCGCGAAAAGTATGTCATGTATCCAGTGTCAGGCAAAGACGGTCCGTAGAATGCTGTGCATGGTTGAAGTGCCTGGATCTCACAGCGGATGGACGTTCGTCACCAACCACGCACGCGTACTGGCGGTCATCGCCGACAACCCGAACGTCCGGATCCGCGACATCGCCGCCCACTGTCGGCTCACCGAGCGCGCGGTCCAGCGGATCATCTCCGACCTCGAGCAGGACGGCTACCTCTCCCACACCCGCGACGGCCGCACCAACACCTACCGCATCCAGCCGGACAAGGTGCTCCGTCATCCGGCGGAAGCGGGCCTGACGGTGGCCTCGCTCCTCTCCCTGCTCGTCCAGGACGAAACCGACCGCGTGCAGCATCCACGCAGCCGGCCGTCCCGTCTGGCCGGCACCGGCCGCGCGCGGTAGCGGCACGGGTGAGGCGGGGGAGGCCGCCGGTGACGGTGCGGCGCCGGGTGCGCTCCAGGGTCGGGCCGAGGGCCCGGCGGGCGGCGCCGACGACCGTGAGGCAGTGCCGTCGGCCTCCTTCGCGGACGCCTGCTAGGACGAAGCGGCGGGAACGGTCGTCCCGCCGGTGCTCCGGTTCGGCGCAAGGGACAGCTGAGCGGTGATGAGTTTCCCCGTGGAGCGGAGGGCGACGGCGACCCTGGAGCTGACGGTGTGCACGAGGTGCAGTCCGTGTCCGCCGATGCGGGCCGGGTCGGCCTTGCGCGGAGCCGACGTCTCGGAGGAACTGTCCCACACGGTGATCGACAACGCCTCACCGGACAGGTGCAGGGTCATGCCGCAGGGTCCCGGGGCGTGCCGGACGGCGTTGGTGACCAGCTCACTGGCGGCGAGTTCGGCGTCCATCGCCACCGCGGCCGGCACCGCCGCGCCACCCGTTCCCGGGGCATGGCCGAGAAAGGCCCGCAGAGCCCGTCGGGCGTTCGCGGCACAGGCCGTGCCCTGCCCCCAAGCTTCGCCGTAGTACAACGGCGCGATGTCGCCGACGCTCATCCCGACTGCCTCCCGCTGACCCCGACGGAACGGGCCGCACACAAGCCCCCGTCGCCCTTACCGATTTTTTCCACTTTCGACTGTTCCGTCATACGCTTACCCGAGTACGGGCCTGCCACTCCCCGGACCCCGGCGGTGCGGCTCGCCGGGCCGCCGGGACGACTCGTCGCAGGAGTGCAGCGAGCCCGCCCCCTGCCGTGCCGGCGACCACGCGCCGGCAGGCCGTAGCCGTCGAGGCGCTGGCGACCTCGCGTACACGCCACGACCGCTCCGCCGTCGACGGGGAGTACCTCTCCGGTGACGTACGACGCGGCCGGTGCGGCAAGCCGCCTGGGTGACGGCCACGCCGAGCGCGACGCCGGCGCCGCAGGCCGCCACCGCGACCACCGGCGTGGCGGCGACCCGGGGCGGCCCCCGCGGCGGTGAACCCGGGGTCGTTCTCGGACAGTCCACGGGCCGTGGCCGGGGTGGCATACGGAGGCTCTCGCGACCGTCACCCGTCGGTAGCCGGTCACTCGTGTACGGGTGTGACTACGTTGCCGACGACGGCACCGGCCGCGTAGGCGACGACCACGGCTGACACCTCCTGGGTGGCGGCGACCGGTGCCGCACCACCGAAGACCTTCCCCTCGGCGCCCTCGTCGAGCGGCCCGACGGCCGCCCAGCGTGGTGTTCTGACTTGACCGTCCGGTTACTCGTCGTGGGGGTCGGCCCGCGTCATCGCGGGGACTTCACTGCATGCCCGATCGCGATGAGGCCGACACCGACAGCCAGGAGCGAGGGGAAGCGCAAGTTCCGGCTGATCAGAATCAGGGCCGCCCCTGCTCCCCAGAATCTGGGTTGCCGTACCCGCTCTGACGGTTGCCACCTCCTCTTGCAGCGCCCCGGCATGGGGCGTTCAACAGCCACCATGAGCACGCTGCCCGGACGGGGCGCGGGACGTCGGCGGCATTGCGCCTCAGGGGCAGGCGAACTCCGGGGTTCCCGCAGGCTGAGCACCGGGGCCGGAGTCTGCCCGTCGGCCGCGCCGCACGCGCCGCGCGTGGCCGGGACAAGTTGCACAAACGGAGGGTTGCGAACCGGTTGCACCGGTGATCTTCGGCTGCGTAGGGTCCAGAGATCCATCGGGCAGCTGTTCGCCGCCCCGGCCGGAGAGTGGGTAGAGCCGTGCAGCCGACGTTCGTCCTCGTACACGGAGCCTTCGCGAACTCCTTCTCCTTCGCGCCCCTTCAGGCCGAGCTGGGTCTGCTCGGACACCGCTCCGTGGCGGTCGACCTGCCCGGACACGGCTTCGCGGCGACCTACCTGCACGCTTATCAGGCACCTCAGGATGCCGAGGGTCTCGCCACCGCGCCGGGCTCCGTCAAGGGCGTCACGCTCGCCGACAACGTCGCGCACCTGATCGGCGTCCTGGAGCGGGCCAAGGAGAACGGACCGGTCATCCTGGTCTCGCACAGCCGTGGCGGCATCACGGCCACCGCCGCGGCCAACGCCCGCCCGGACCTCATCGACCGCATCGTCTACGTCGCCGCCTGGTGCCCGGTCCGCCTGGATGTGGGCGACTACTACGCCGAGCCGGAGATGGCCTCGGTCGACGCCGCTTCGGTCGGGCTGGCGATGGCCGGGAACCCGGCAGAACTGGGCCTGCTGCGCATCAACTTCCGCACCGCGGACCGTGCCGCCCTCGCGGCGCTCAAGGCCGCCTTCCTCGCCGACGGCACCGAGGCGGAGTTCCTGACCTTCCTGAACACCTTCCAGCCCGACGAGAACCTCGACGTCGGCAGCTCCGCCGACCGGGCACAGGCGGCGACCTGGGGCCGGGTCCCGAAGACCTACGTCCGTCTGGCGGACGACGCGAGCATGCCGACCGCCCTGCAGGACCGGCTGATCCGCGAGGGCGACGAGCTGACGCCGGACAATCCGTACGACGTCCGCACCCTCGAAGGCAGCCACCTGAGGTGGCTGGTCGACCCCGCACCGGCTGCCCGGCTCCTCGGGGCACTCGCCGAGCGCACGGACCGGTCCGCCTGAGCACACTCCGCACCGGTCCGCGCGACCCGCGCAGTTCCCCGATCACGGCTCGGTAGCATCCGGCGCATGGCCATCAGACTTGAGAACGTCGGCATCACCGTTCGTGACCTCGAAGCATCGATCTCCTTCTTCACCGACCTCGGTCTCACGGTCGTCGGCCGTGACACGGTCAGTGGTGAGTGGACCGACACCGCCGTCGGCCTCGACGGCAACCACGCCCGTATCGCGATGCTCCAGACGCCGGACGGCGAGGGCCGCATCGAACTCTTCGAGTACATCCACCCCGAGGCGGTCGAGTCGGAGCCCACGCGCCCCCACGAGATCGGCATGCATCGCGTCGCCTTCTCCGTCGACGACATCGACGCGGCCCTGGAGGCAGCCGCGAAGCACGGATGCCGTCCGCTTCGCGGTGTCGCGACCTACGGGGACGTCTACAAGCTCACGTACCTCCGCGGTCCCAGCGGCATCCTGGTGATGCTCGCCCAGGAGCTGAAGAGGAGCTGACGGCCGAAGGCCGGCTCTCGCTCGCGGCGGCGGTGCATTCCCGCAGCGTGGCCCCGTCGTGCGCGATGCCCGCGGCGCGGGCATCCGGAGGGCCACGCCTTGGGCTGCTCGACGCCGGGAGCGGGGCCCACTCCGGCCGGCCGCCGTCGGTCACGTGGGTGAGGAGCCGAAACGGTGGGGGCCTCCGTATCCGCTGCGTCAAGGGCGGCCACACGGGGTGGCAAGGCGCTTCCTGCCAGCGGGAACGCCGAGTCCGCGCCCTCCGGGAGGGTGGTTGCCCGGGGAGGTCACCGCACCGGGCCGTGGAAAGCACCGCTTCAATCGGCACACCGGGGGTAATCGCGACGCAGTGGAATCGATCCGGGATGGGGGCCGCAGTGGATGATTCGTCGCTACGAGCAGTGGGGTGGGCGCGGTCGCTGCCGATGCAGACCACTCCCAAGACGGCACGCGACTGGGCGCAGAGGCACCTCGAGACCCTCGACTGGACGGCGGACTCTCCCGAGACGGTGGACGCCGTGCTGCTCACCGTGTCCGAGCTGGTCACGAACGCGCACGTGCACGCGAAGTCCGGCGCTCAGCTGGTGATGACCTGGGACGGCCGCTGCCTGCACGTCGCCGTTCACGACGCCTCCAGCGCCCTGCCGAGGGCGCGGCCCCCGAGTGACGAACGCCTCGGCGGGCGAGGCATGTTCCTCGTCGACGCGCTGGCCGACAGCTGGGAGGCCCACCCCTGCCCCGACGGCAAGACGGTCATCGCCTGTTTCCGCCCGCCGTCCGTGCCCAGCGACGCCCGCTGACCCCACCGACGGCATGGCCGGCGAACCGGTGCGGACAGCCGCCTGCCGTCTCCCCCGCCCCACCTCCCACCTCCCGCCAGCCGCCTGCCGTCTCCCCCGCCCCACCTCCCACCTCCCGCCAGCCGCCAGCCGCCAGCCGCCAGCCGCCAGCCGGGCGCCTCCCCGGAGGCGACGGCGCTACCCCGGCCCGTGTCCACCGGCACCACGGCGCAGCAGACGTGCGGCGAGCCAGCCGGTCGCCGCGCCGACCGCGTACCAGAACAGATCCGGTGCGTTGAAGGTGGAACCGAGGACCAGGCGGGCCGCCGTGCTCTGCCGGGACAGCTCCGCCGGGAGGTCACTGAGCTGCAGGAACTCGACACACCAGCTCACGGCCAGGGCGACACCGCCGGCCTTCAACGGGGAGGTCCCGGGAGCGGCCAGGACGACGAGGGCGAACACCAGCAGGGTGTACAGGGCGTCCCCTCCGTATTTGGCCACCTCTCCCGTCGCCACGGCCCTGAGCCCCAGCCCGGCACCGACGATCACCAAGGCGGCGACCGCGGCCGCCCCACGCACGCGGATCGCAGCGCCGTCGGCGTCGGCGTCGGGGCGGGTCCCGGGAGTCGAGGTCATGCCGTCATTCTGCTCCACGCCTCTCCCCCGCCGGCCTCGGCAGTACGCCCCGCAGGTGCCACCCGGCAGACGATCGCGCCCATGAGAGCGGCCGGAGGCCGTGTCGAGCGCCCGCCGTGGATTCGATCGGCCGTCCTCGACGCGTCGTCACCGCCGGCGGCTGAGGGAGAGGCCGCCCGACGGGTCCTGGGCCAGGAGGGCGTCCAGGGTCACGGGACGTACGGCCGCCCGGTGGGGGCCGCCGGACCGCTGCGCCCTGCCCGGACGGCCGTCGACCCACTCCGCCGTGACGCGGCTCCGAGCGCGCGCCGGGAAACACCGAGGCGTCCGCCACTCGCCACGCGACGCCACGCCGGGCGTGGCCGCGTCGTCCGGCGCGGCCCCGGCCCCGCACCCGGACGACCGCCCCGCCTCGCTCACCGGGTCTCCCGGCCGGGCGGCCCCGTGTTCCCGGGACCCCCGGTGTTCAGATGCTGCAACGCCTCGACCAGCTCGTGACAGGCCCGTTCCACCGATCGCCTGGTGTTGAGCTGTTCGCTGATCACGGCGGAGAGCAGGAGCGCGGTCAGTCCCAGGGTTCCGTTGAACGCGTGGAGTTCCATCATCGTCTCGACCTCGGTGAGCCCGCCGAAGGAGCCGGCCCCCTGCCTGGCCGCGACGGTGACCGTCACGGAGGCGAAGAGCGCGCACGGCATGCCCCCCGCCAGCTGAAAGCGCAGCGCGGCCCAGATGAGGATCGGGTATATGAGGAACAGGAGACTGATCGAGCTGTACGTGACCAGGGGTACCAGGACGCACACGGCGAGGGAGAGGCCCGCCGCCTCGACCCACCGGCCGGACGGGGATGACCGGCGGGCCCGGTGCAGCAGGAGCAGCAGGGGGGTGATGAGAAGGACACCCATGGCGTCGCCCACCCACCATGCGAGCCAGATGAGCCAGAAGTCGTCGGGAGCGAGTTTGTCCGTGAGGACGAGCACACCGGCGCCCGCGCCCGAGCTGATCAGCATGGCGGTCATCGCGCCCAGGAACACGAGCGCCAGTCCGTCACGCAGGCGGCTCAGACTCACGCGGAACCCGACCGCGCGCAACATCAGGCACGCACACACCGGCGCCACGGTGTTGCCGAGCACGACCCCGGCGGCCGACAGCCGGGGAGCCGTGAGGGAGGCGACGACCAGCAGGGCGCCGAGGGCGATGCCCGGCACGCACCGGAAACCGAAGAGCAGCAGACAGCCGACCGCGACACCGGTGGGTGGCCAGATGGGGGTGACGACCGCTCCGTCCGCGACCAACTGCTGCGAGAGCCCCGCTCGCCCCGCCACGTAGTAGCAGACGGCGACGAGCAGTGTCTCGCAGGCGAGGACGACCGGTCGCGGCCAAGCACGGATACCCACCACAGCAGCCATCAGACACCGAAGCGGCCGGGTCGGCGATCCGGGACGTGCCGGTCCCGCCCTACGGCGCGGCAGCGGGCCCGTCGTGGCCGACGACGAGCACGGCGGCGTCGTCCTCGTGACCCACCAGTTCGGCGTTCTTGAGTACGGCCGCCGCGAGCGCGTGCGCGTCCGTCCCCGCGACGGCGGCGATGCCCGCCAGTCGCACCACCCTCGCGAGCCCTTCGTCGACGCTCAGGGACGGGCCCTCCACCACGCCGTCCGTGAGCAGAACGAAGACCCCGCCCGTGGCGAGCTGATACCGGGTGACGGGGTATTCGGTTCCCTTCAGGACGCCCAGCGGCGGACCCCCTTCGTCCTCGGAGACCTCGGCCTTTCCGTCCGCCGTGGCCCAGACACAGGGAACGTGCCCGGCACGCGCGCTCTCCACGACACCGGTGGCCGGGTCGAAGCGCATGAACGTGCAGGTGGCGAAGAGGTCCTTGTCCAGGGAGAGGAGGAGGTCGTTCGTCCGGGCCAGCAGGTCGCCCGGCTCACTGGTGACGGAGGCGAGCGCCCGCAGGCCGACGCGGACCTGACCCATGTAGGCCGCGGCGTCGATGGCGTGGCCCTGGACGTCTCCCACGGAGAGGCCGATGCGGCCGTCGGGAAGCACGAAGGCGTCGTACCAGTCGCCGCCCACGTTGAGTCCGGCGTACGCGGGCGCGTAGCGGGCTGCCAGGTGGATGCCGGGAATCTCGGGCAGGTCCGCGGGGAGCATGTCGCGCTGCAGTGCGATCGCCAGCTCGACCTGGGAGCGTCGCAGCTCGGCCAGCTCCCGCGTCCGGGTGGTCAGCGAGGCCAGCCTGTCCAGGAGCTCTTCGCCGTCAGGTGCGGGACGCTTGCGGAACATCCACCACTCCCGGGCCGGACCGTCTCCGTACGGGCGTCACCGTGTGGTCGCAGCGGCCCGGTGACCAGCCCTCCGGCACACTCTCGTCACGGAGGCCCGAGCGCGTCCGGTTTCCCCTCCCCGAGGGCACCGCTCACGCACCTCGAACAGTGCAAGTCTCTCATTCGCCGCCGGAAGGGGCACGCCGAGGCGGGTCGCTGCGGCGGCGGGAGGCAGCAGCCTCCGATGGAGTACGGCCTCTCGTCACACCCTCGTCGCTCAGGGCCGGCCCCCTCGGAGCGACCACCGGCTGTGGGTGGCAGGCCGCCCTGCGGCCAGGAGGGCGGCACCGCCACGGGGCCGGACGGAGCGTACGAGCCGTCTACCGCGGCTGTGCCGCGATCTGGATCAGGTTGCCGCAGGTGTCGTCGAAGACGGCGGTGGTGACGGGACCCATCTCCAGCGGCTCCTGGGTGAAGCGGACTCCGTGGCCGCGCAGACGCTCGTACTCCGCCTTGACGTCACCGACGGCGAACTGGGCCAGTGGGATGCCGTCCCTGACCAGCGCGTCGCGGTAGGTCCGGGCCGCCGGGTGGCCCGCGGGCTCGAGGAGGAGTTCGGTGCCGTCGGGCTCCTCGGGCGAGACGACGGTCAGCCACCGGTCCGTCTCGCCCAACGGGACGTCGTGCTTCTTCACGAAGCCGAGAACCTCCGTGTAGAACCGCAGGGCCTCGGCCTGGTCGTCGACGAAAACGCTGGTCAGGTGGATTCTCATGGGGTGCTCTCCTCCGGTCCGTCGGGCGTGGGCCACCGCTCGGTGATCTGCCGCAGCGGGGCTGTGTTCAGGTCGTGGAACTTGTAGCGGCCCTCGCGCCTGGTCTCCACGAGCCCGGCGGCCTCCAGCACCGCAAGGTGCTGGGAGACCGCCTGCCGCGAGATGCCCAGGTGGTGCTTCATGCTCAGTCGTGAGCAGATCTCGAACAGCGTCTGTCCGGATCTCTCCACGAGCTCGTCGATGATGATCCGGCGCGTCGGGTCGGCCAGGGCTTTGAACAGGTCGTCGGCCACACCTCCAGAATAGGCAAGTTCTCACTTGCCTATCAAGTCGGGATACTCCCCCCTCGGAGCCACCCGGGCCCACCCGAACCTCCCCGCACTCAGCCAAACCCACCCGAACCAACCCGGGGCACTGCCCCCCCTCCCCCACCCGGGGGCGACACAGGGCCAACCCGCCGGCGCCGACACGCCCCACCGACCCCGCCCCGTCACGCCCTTGACACGGTCACGTCGATCACTTGTATGGTCTAGTCCAACAGAACTCGCCGTTCCGCTTGGAGAGTTGGTCCCGCCCAGGGACCGCGCTCCCCTGCGGAACGGCGAATGAGCCCCACCTTCGCGTCTCTCGACCCCCACTGAAGAGAGGCCGTACCGACGTGCGCGGCACCCCCACACACGACCGCGCGCGCCCCGGGACCGGCCTGAGCTGAAGGAGCTGCACATGCATGCGAGCAGGAAGACGGCCGTACTGATCGGCGCGGCCGTCGCCCCCGTCATCGCCGTCGGCCTCCCCGCCGCTTCGGCGAGCGCCCACGGTTACCTCTCGGACCCGCCCAGCCGTCAGGCCCAGTGCGCGGCGGGCACGGTGTCCTGCGGGGACATCACCTACGAACCCCAGAGCGTCGAAGGCCCCAAGGGCCTGACCAGTTGCAGCGGCGGCAACAGCCGCTTCGCGGAACTGGACGACGACGGCAAGGGCTGGGCCGTCACACCGGTGGCGAGGAACACGACGTTCTCGTGGAAGCTCACCGCCCAGCACTCCACCGGCACTTGGGAGTACTACGCCGACGGCCGGCGGATCGCCCTGTTCGACGACGGCGGCGCCAAACCCGGCGCAGTGGTGAACCACCAGGTGGACTTCGGCGGCCTCGACGGCCGGCAGAAGGTCCTCGCCGTGTGGAACGTGGCCGACACCGACAACGCGTTCTACGCGTGCATCGACGTCAACGTCGGCGGCTGACGGAAACGGCGGAGCGGGTCGGGGGCCGGTTCCCGACCCCCGACCCGGGAAAGGCCACCCGGGTCGTCAACGGCGGCCCGGAGTGCGACCGGCGGAAAACCGCGCAGGTCGAGAGCCGGGCCGACGCCCACCCGTGCTTCATCCGGCTGTTCGGCGTGGCGTCCGGTGACCACCTCGGCCGCTAGGACGTGCCGGCCTGCGGCGCCGCCTGCGACGGGAGGTCCCGTCGCAGGTGCCGCCGCTCCCGTACGTGACCGGATCAGCCGATGATCGGCGAGATGGCGACGCAGCCGGCCATCGAGACCGCGCCCGAGCCGGACTTCTCGACCAGGGTCTTGCCCTTGTACACGATCTTGCAGGAGAGCTCGCCGGAGCCTCCGTCCACGTCCACGCTCATCGGCATGACCGTGGGCGCCTCGATGCCACGCAGCTTCACCGTCCTGCTCCACGGCAACTCCGGACCGGTCACCGTCTCGAGCTTCGGGTCGGTGGCGTCGCCGCCGCCCGCGTTGAAGTCGATGGAGTCGGCCTTGTCCCCGGTCACCTCGTAGGTGACCTCGTACTCTTCGTCGATCTGCCGGTCTACTTCCTCGACCACCTCGTTCTCCACCCGCTCGGCCGCCTCCTCGGCGACGTCGGAGCAGGCACCGAGGCCGAGGACGAGACCGCCCGCGACGAGACCGGACACAACGATGCGACGGATGTGGCGCATACGGAACGACCCCCAGGTCACACGGACTGTGCAAGAGGCAGACAACAGCCGGACGAACGCGAAGTCAATTCGTGATCAACGACTCGCCGAGACCGGAGGACGACCGGTGAGGCCGCGCGGAGAGCGGGAACCACCGGCCGAAGCCCGACGACGACGGCCCTCGGCGCTACTCGAAGACCGCCGCGGTCCGGCCGCGGCCCGGCTGAGGCCCGGGCGAGACCCGGGGTGTGGCACGCGATCGGCGGCGGTCGGGTGACGGGCCGCCCGCACCAAGGGGGCCGATTGTGCGGCCTTGACTGGTGCCCCGGCACCCTCCATATTCACGAACGCCCCGTCAACAACCCGCACAGAGGTGACCAGTGAGAAGCCTCAGGCCCTGGACCGTCCTGTGCACGGCCCTCGCTCTCGCCCTTGTCACCGCGGCCCTGCTGCCCGTCTCCTCCCCCACGCCGGCCGCCGCACCGGGCAGGCCCGCCTTCGACCCCCAGCCCGCCAGGGCGGCACTCGCCCGACTGCTGCCGCACCACGTCTCCCAGTTCGCCCTCGTCCCGGTGAGCCGTCCGGAGTCCGGCGACCACTTCAGCGTCTCCGGCCGCGCCGGCCGTGTACGCGTTCAGGGCACCAGCCCCGCCGTGATCCTCAGCGGCGTCAACTGGTACCTCAAGTACACGGCCGAGGTGGACGTCGGATGGCCGGGCCGGAGCACGGCACGGCTGCCCCGCACCCTGCCCGCGCCCGCCGGCACGGTCCGCAAACACGCTTCGGTCCCGCACCGCTTCGCACTCAACGACACCGACGACGGCTACTCCGGTGCCTACCGCGACTGGGCGTCCTACGAGAAGCAGATCGACCTCCTCGCCCTGCACGGCGTGAACGAGGTCTTCGTCCCGATGGGGGCCGACGCCGTCTACTACGAGACGCTCCAGGAGTTCGGCTACACGGAGCAGGAACTCCGGTCCTGGATCCCCGGCCCCGCCCACCAGCCCTGGTGGCTGATGCAGAACATGTCCGGCTTCGGCGGCCCCGTCTCCGAGCGCCTCCTCGAGGACCGTGCGGAACTCGGCCGCCGGATCGCGGACCGGCTCCGCCGGCTCGGCATGACCCCCGTACTGCCCGGCTACTACGGCACCGTGCCACCGGGTTTCACCCGGCGGAACCCCGCCGGCCCCGTCGTCCCGCAAGGCGACTGGGTCGGGTTCGAGCGGCCCGACTGGCTCGACCCCCGCAGCGAGGTGTTCCCCAGGGTCGCCGCGTCGTTCTACCGCCACCAGCGGGCGCTGTTCGGTGATTCCACGATGTACAAGATGGATCTGCTGCACGAGGGCGGGCGGCCGGGGAACGTTCCCGTCCGGGACGCCGCACAAGCCGTGATGAACGCGCTGCAGACCGCCCGCCCCGGTGCCGTCTGGACCCTGATCGGCTGGCAGAGCAACCCCTCGCCGCAGATCGTCGACGCCGTCGACAAGCGCAGACTGCTCATCGTCGACGGCCTGTCCGACCGCTACGACGGCCTCGACCGCGAGACCACCTGGCACGGCGCGCCCTACGCCTTCGGCACGATCCCGAACTTCGGCGGTCACACCACGATGGGCGCCAACACCGCCGTCTGGACCGAGCGTTTCGACCGGTGGCGCACCGGCCCCGGCAGCTCACTCGCGGGCATCGCCTATCTGCCGGAGGGCACCGGCGGCAATCCGGTCGCCTACGAGCTGTTCACCGAGCTGGCCTGGCGCACGCGTCCGGTGGACCAGCGGGAGTGGTTCACCGCGTACGCGAAACGCCGTTACGGCGGCGCCGATCCGCATGCCGCGCGGGCGTGGGAACTGCTGCGCAGTGGTCCCTACAGCACACCGTCGGGGAGCTGGAGCGAGTCCCAGGACAGCCTGTTCACCGCCCGCCCACGGCTGACGGCCACCAACGCGGCGAGCTGGAGCCCCGACGCCATGCGGTACGACCCGAGCACGGTGCGCCGGGCACTGGCCGAGCTGCTGCAGGTCGCACCGGCCCTGCGCGCCACCGACGCCTACCGCTTCGACCTGGTCGACGTCGCCCGTCAGGTCCTGGCCAACCGCAGCCGGACCCTGCTTCCCGAGATCAAGGCCGCCTACGACGCCGAGGACCTGCCCCGCTTCCGTGAGCGGGCCGCCGAGTGGAAGCGGGATCTGGCCCTGCTGGACCGGCTGCTGGCCACCGACACCCGCTTCCTCCTCGGCCCGTGGCTGGAGGACGCGAAGTCCTGGGGCCGTACGGAGGCGGAGAGGGCCGCCGCCGAGTTCGACGCGCGCTCGATCCTCACCACCTGGGGACACCGCTCCGGCAGCGACGCGGGCGGTCTGCGGGACTACGCCAACCGGGAATGGTCCGGACTGGTCCGCGACTTCTACGCGCCGCGCTGGACGACGTACCTCGACTCGCTGGACACCGCACTGGTCACCGGCCGTCCGCCGGTCGCCGTCGACTGGTTCGCGCTGGAGAACGACTGGAACCACCAGCGCGGCAGTTACCCCGTCAGGGCGTCCGGCGACCCCGTGGCGCCGGCCACCGCGGTTCTCGAGGCCGTCCCCGCGTCCGCTCCTTCCTGACCCTACGGAGACCCGGGCGCCATGTGACGGGACGCCACCGGCCACCGGCCACCGGCCACCGACGACGGTTTCCCGCCGCAGTGAGACAGGTGGGGCCCGCAATCAACTCGCCGTCCGGTCCTTCCACACCGACGACGCCCACACCTTCCACACCCGCCGTCTCCCCTCTGCTCTCCGCTCCCGCGTCGCGAACGCGGTGTGGTCACAAAGGTTGCTGGAGGTGCGCGCGGGTACCCCGTCGATCTTCAGAGATCTTCAGAGAGAGGAGAGCCGTGTCCGACGAACAGGTGAGGAACGTCTTCGTGGTCGGTCTCGACGAGGCCAACCTCCCGAGCTTGGAGTCCGTGCCGGGCGCCGATTCGCTGCGCTTCCACGGTCTTCTGACGGTCGAGGAGCTCCAGGGCGGGGAGGTGTCGCTGCCGGCGGTCATCGAGAAGGCGCAGAAGGTACTGGACGACTTCGACGGCAGCATCGACGCGATCGTCGGCTACTGGGACTTCCCGGTCAGCACCCTGGTGCCGATCCTCGGCGCCCGCTACGGCACCCGCACCACCAGCCTCGAGTCGGTGGTCAAGTGCGAGCACAAGTACTGGAGCAGGCTCGAACAGCAGAAGGTCACCGACCGGCACCCGCGCTTCGGCCGGGTCGACCTGGAGGCCGACACACCGGGTCTTCCGGACGGCATGCGGTTCCCGATGTGGCTCAAGCCCGCCTTGTCCTACTCCTCGGAGCTGGCCTTCGGCGTCGACGGCCAGGAGGAGTTCGACACGGCCGTCGACGAGATACGCAAGGGCGTCTCCCGCATCGGCCGCCCCTTCGAGCACATCCTCGACCAGGTCGAGCTGCCGGCCGAGATGGACGGTGTCGGCGGCCAGGTGTGTCTCGCCGAGGAGTCCCTGTCGGGCGTCCAGGTCGCCGTGGAGGGTTACGTCCACCAGGGCGAAGTGACCGTCTACGGCACGCTGGACTCCATCGACTACCCCAACTCGCCCTGCTTCCTGCGCCACCAGTACCCCTCCATGCTGCCCCCGCAGGTCATCGCCCGGCTCCACGACACCACCGAGCGCGTGATGCGCCAGATCGGCTTCGACTCGGCGACGTTCAGCGTGGAGTACTTCTACGACCCGGGAAGCCAGGACATCAGCCTGCTGGAGATCAACCCACGCCACTCGCAGTCGCACGCCGAACTGTTCCAGTACGTGGACGGCGTGCCCAACCACCACTGCATGCTCGCCCTCGCCCTCGGTGAGGACCCGCGGATGCCGCACCGGCAGGGCCCGTACGCGATGGCGGCGAAGTGGTACTACCGGTGGTTCACGGACGGTGTCGTGCGGCATGTGCCGTCCCCCGAGGACATAGCCCGGATCGAGCACGAGATACCGGGCGTGCGGATCGAGGTCCTGCCCGAGCAGGGGCAGCGGCTCTCCGGACTTTCCCAGCAGGACAGTTACAGCTACGAGCTGGCGCACATCTTCACCGGCGGCGACGACGAAGAGGACCTGCGCAGGAAGTACGACCAGTGCGTCGCCGCCCTGGGCCTCACCTTCGACGAGGCCCCCGGGGCAGCCTGAGGACAAGGAGCGGCCGACCATGCGCCATGTGACCAACCTGCCCTTCGCGACGAAGGTAGAGGAACACGTCGTCATCCCCATGTCCGACGGTGTGCGCCTGTCGGCGCGCATCTGGCGTCCCACGTCGTCGGACCAGGAACCGGTGCCCGCGGTGCTGGAGTACATCCCCTACCGCAAGCGGGACCTCACCGCCGTGCGTGACTCCGTCCACCACCCGTACATCGCCGGGCACGGCTACGCCTGTGTCCGCGTCGACGTGCGCGGCACCGGCGAGTCGGAGGGGGTGCTGCGGGACGAGTACCTCGAACTGGAACAGAGCGACGCCGAGGAGGTGCTGGCCTGGATCGCCGAGCAGCCCTGGTGCGACGGCAGTACCGGGATGATGGGCCTGTCCTGGGGCGCGTTCGCCGCCCTCCAGGTGGCGGCCAGGCGGCCACCGAGCCTCAAGGCCATCGCCATCGCCTCCTTCACCGACGACCGGCACGCCGACGACATGCACTACATGGGCGGAGCCATGCTCTCGGACAACCTGGCCGAGGCGGGCACCATGTTCGCCTACGCCACCTGTCCGCCCGACCCGGCCGTGGTCGGCGACCGCTGGCGGGACATGTGGCACGAACGTCTGGAGAACTCCCGGCCCTGGGTCCTGGAGTGGCTGCGCCACCAGCGCCTCGACGACTACTGGCGGCACGCCTCGGTCGCCGAGAACTACCAGGACGTACGCTGCCCGGTGCTGGCGTCCAGCGGCTGGGCGGACGGCTACTCCAACGCCGTCACCCGGCTGCTCGCCCACCTGGACGTGCCCCGCAAGGGCCTCATCGGTCCCTGGTCTCACAAGTTCCCCCACCTCGGCGAGCCCGGCCCCGCCATCGGCTACCTCCAGGAGGTGGTCCGCTGGTGGGACCACTGGCTGAAGGGCGTCGACAACGGCGTCATGGACGGCCCGATGCTGCAGACGTGGATGCAGGACAGTGTCCCGCCGTCGACGTCGTACGAGGAGCGGCCGGGTCGCTGGGTGGCGGAGCCGAGCTGGCCCTCTCCGCACGTCCACCCGGTCACGCATCCGCTCACCCGGCACCGGATCGGTCCGCCCGACGCGGCGGGAGGCCGGGCCGCGCGGGACGGTGAGGGCCAGGTGTCGACGCTGCGGTCGCCCTTGTCCGTGGGGCAGTTCGCGGGCAAGTGGGCCTCGTACAACGCGCCGCCCGACCTGCCCTACGACCAGCGGGAAGAGGACGGCGGTTCACTCGTCTTCGAGACCGAGCCCCTCACCGAGCGGGTGGAGATCCTCGGTTCGCCGACCGTCGACCTCGATCTGTCGGCCGACGAGCCGGTCGCCATGGTGGCCGCGCGCCTGTCCGACGTCAGTCCCGACGGAGCGGCGACCCGGGTCACCTACGGTCTGCTGAACCTCACCCGGCGGGACAGTGCGGAGCAGCCCGAACCGCTGGAACCGGGCCGTCGCTACCACGCCACCGTGCACCTCAACGGGGTGGCGCAGAGTTTCCCGCCCGGCCACCGCATCCGGCTCTCCCTGTCCACGTCATACTGGCCGCTGGCCTGGCCGCCGCCGAAGCCGGCGACGGTCGGCATCCGCGACGGTTCGAGCACGCTCACCCTGCCGGTGCGCCCCCCGGAGAAGGCCGACGACACGCAGGCCGCGCCGTTCGCCGAGCCGGAGGGCACCTCCCCCATCGCCACCACCACACTGACACCCCCGGAGGAGCGCTGGGACGTCAAGCGCGACCTGGTCGGCTACAACGCCGAGCTGGAGACGGTGAAGGACCGGGGCACGGTGCGCTTCGAGGACATCGGTCTGGACGTCGGCCGCCGCGCCTACGAACGCTATGCCTCCGTGGCCGACGACTTCACCTCCGTCAGCGGCGAGTCCACGTGGACCATGAGCTTCCGGCGCGACGACTGGGACGTGCGGGTGGTCACGCACACCCGCCTCACCTGTGACGAGAGCAGCTTCTTCGTCGACGCCACGCTGGACGGTTACGAGAGTGGTCGCCGGGTGTTCTCCCGTACCTGGAACGAGGCGGTGCCCCGGGACCTGCTCTGAGGTGGCGTGGTCCAGGGCCCTTGGACCACGCCACCTCGCACCGGGGCGGCCCCGGCCGGACGACCGCGCGGTCCTCGATCGGGACCGTGGGGCGGTTCCGGCCCGGGGCCGCCCCGCCGTCGGGGCCGCTCGGCGGGACCTGCCCGGGGGGGTGCGGGCCGTCGGGGCCACCGGACGCGGTCCGCGGCAGTGGTGTGGGAAGGCCGGGTGAAGTCCCCTGCCTCCGGCGCCGCCGAGCGGCCCGAACGCGCCCGTCCCGCCTCGCCCAGGCTCACCGGTGCGGGCCTCGCCGTCCTCGATCCGGCACGGCTCCCGGGTGGGCGGACCGTCCCGTCGCACCGCCAAGCGGGCGCCCCGTGGAGGACCCGCACCGCCGCCGACCGCGATTCCCCCGGGCCCAGGATTGACATGGACGCGTCGCAGCGGGACTCTGAGAGCGCTCTCAGCATCGGTACGGACCCATGTCCTCCCCCCCACCGCACGGAGGTGGAGAGTGTTTTCACGCCTCAAGCACCGTCTGCTCGCCGTGGCCACGGCCACAGGCCTGACCGGCGCCCTGCTCACGTTCGGCGCCTCACCGCGCGCCGACGCGACGGTACCCGCCACCATTCCACTGACGATCACCAACAACTCCAGCCGCGGCGAGCCGGTCCATCTCTACACGCTGGGCACCTCACTGACGACGGGCCGGCAGGGCTGGGCCGACGCGAACGGCACCTTCCACGCCTGGCCCGCCGGCGGCAGTCCCCCCACCCCCGCACCGGACGCGTCCATCCCCGGGCCGGCCGCCGGGCAGACCAAGACGATCCGGATCCCCAAACTGTCGGGGCGCATCTACTTCTCGTACGGCCAGAAGCTCGACTTCCGGCTGACCACCGGCGGCCTCGTCCAACCGGCCGTGCAGAACCCGAGCGACCCCAACCGCAACATCCTGTTCAACTGGTCCGAGTACACCCTCAACGACTCCGGGCTGTGGCTGAACAGCACCCAGGTCGACATGTTCTCGGCGCCGTACACCGTCGGCGTCCAGCGGGCCGACGGCACCGTGAGCAGCGCCGGGCGGCTCAAGGCCGGCGGCTACGGCGCGGTCCTCGGTGCCCTGCGGGCGCAGCCCGGCTGGGGCGGGCTGATCCAGACCCGGTCCGACGGCACCGTACTGAGGGCGCTGTCCCCGCTGTACGGGCTGGAGACCGGTGCGCTGCCCGCGTCGGTCATGGACGACTACGTCAACCGCGTCTGGCAGAAGTACACGTCGGCCACACTGACCGTCACCCCCTTCGCCGACCGGCCGGGCACCCGGTACTTCGGGCGGGTGTCCGGCGGCGTCATGAACTTCACCGACAGCGCGGGGGCGGTGGTCACGCGCTTCCAGAAGCCCGACGCCTCCAGCGTCTTCGGCTGTCACAGGCTCCTGGACGCCCCCAACGACCAGGTACGCGGACCGATCTCCCGCACGCTGTGCGCCGGCTTCAACCGCTCGACGCTGCTGAGCAACCCGAACCAGCCCGACACCTCGGCGGCGAACTTCTACCGGGACGCCACGACCAACCACTACGCCCGGATCATCCACGACCGGATGGCCGACGGCAAGGCGTACGCCTTCGCGTTCGACGACGTCGGCCACCACGAGTCGCTGGTGCACGACGGCAACCCGGCACAGGCCCGGCTCACGCTCGACCCGTTCGGCTGACCGGCGTCCTCCGGGCACGGGCCCGCCCCCGGACTCCGCCGGCCCGGGGCCGGGGGCGGGCGACGGAAAGGCGGCGGACGCCGAGGCCGAGGCCGGCCATGAGGGCGACGTCCTCGCGCCGGCGGTGACGGTGGCCGGTGGCGGTGTCGCCGTCGCGGGGCCGGACCCGTGGCGCCTGGCAGACTGACGGGCGTGACAGCCCACGAGACGGTGCACGCGCCCGCGTTCGCACAGATCACCCGGCCCCAGGACGTTGCCCCGGCCCTACGGCGGGACCTCGCGGACTGCTGGACGGCGGTGATCAACGCCGGGGGCGCGGTCGTCCCCCTGGGCTGCCCCCCGCCTCCGGTGTCCTCGCCGGCGGTCGGGCCGGCGCTGGACGCGATCGTCCAGCGCCTGGCTCCCCAGCGCAGCCGGCTCCTCCTGGCCACCGTCGAGGGCGTGCTCGCCGGCTGGGTGCTGCTGAGTCGCGAACAGCACCCTCTCGAGGCGCACTACGGCACGGTGAACCACCTGCAGACACACGTCCGTTACCGGGGCACGGGCGTGGGGGCCGCCCTGATGCGCCGCCTCCCGGGAATCGCCCGCGACGAGATGGGCCTGGAACGGCTGCGGCTCGCCGCGCGGGCCGGTCTGGGTCTGGAGGACTTCTACCGCGGCGTCGGCTGGACCGAGGTCGGCCGGTGGCCGGGCGCACTGCGTGTGGCCCCCGGTGACGACCGTGACGAGATCCTGATGAGTCTCGCCCTCTGACCCGCGCCTCCGGTGGCGGGCGGCCCTTCCCGGCGGGCCCACCACCGGCCGGCAGCCGCTTCAGCCGTCCTTGACGGCCACCAGCACGGCGCTGTCGCCGAACTGCCAGACGGGTACGACGCGGCAGAAGCCCGCCCGGCGCAGCAGCTCCGCGTGGCGGTTCGCCGCGAGGTCCTCGCCTGCCCCGCCACCCGCGTGGGCGGTGTGGCGCTGCGCACGCTCGGCGGCGAGGTCGGCCAGTTCGGGGTCGCGGGCCGCCGCGGCCCACCACTCCTGCCAGTCCTCGTGGTCGTGGCCGCCCGTCCGCTGGGCCCGGCGGCGGCCCACGTACGCGGTGATGCCCGCGCTCGACGGCTCGGCGGGCGGGAAGTGGTCCCCGTTGACGAGTACGCCGCCGGGGCGCAGCAGCGCGGCGAGACGGCGGTAGGTGTCCAGCAGTACCGGCTCGGGAAGGTAGTGCAGGGCCGTGGTGGAGACGGCGGCGTCCAGCGGGCGTCCCAGCCCGAGGGCGTCGGTCCAGCCGTCGGCGCCGATCACGGTGTCGACGTACCGGGCGGCGTTCGCGTGGTGGGTCCGCCCCAGTTCGAGGAGCAGGGGGTCCATGTCGGCGGCGACGATCTCCGCGTCCGGCAGGCGTTCGGCGAGCCTGGCGGCCAGGGAGCCGGGCCCGCAGCCGAGGTCGAGCAGGAGCGGCCGGGGGCGGCCGGCCGTGACGTACTCGACGACGTCCGTGATCACCGTGAACCGCTCCTCGCGGTCCACGGCGTAACGCTGCTGCTGGCGCTCCCAGCGCTCCACCCACGTCCTGGCCACCGCCATGCTGATGCCCATCTGGTCGCGCCACCTCTTCCGTGTCTCACCCGTCCTGGATGGGACCGAATCTACAGGTGGAAACGGTTATCACTTGCCCTACGGGGCGTCCTTCACGTCAATGAGGTGAGAACGGCGAGCAGGCGGTCGATCTCCTCCACCGTGTTGTAGACGTGCAGGCTGACGCGGACCGACCCCTCCTCGGCGGCCGTGCCGGCCTGGCAGAGGCTGTCCGCCCGCACCATGAAACCGTGGCTGTAGAGGATGAACCCGAGGTCGTCGGACGGGATGTCGTGGTGCCGGAAGGTGACGATGCCGTGGCGGCGCTGGTCGGCGGGGAGCACGGAGTCGGCGGCCAGACTGACCGGGCAGCCGAGGATCTCGTACGGGCCGAGACGGCTCAGCCGGTCGGTGAGCCGGGTCGTGAGGCCGGCCGTCCAGCGGGCGATCCGGCCGGGGCCGGCCGCGTCGAGCCAGTCGAGGGCGGCCCGCAGCGACGCGATGCCCGCCGTGTTCGGAGTGCCCTGCCAGCCGGCCGGCCGGAACACGGGGCCCCGGGCGTTGCGGGCCCAGACCGCTCCCGAGCCCGGCAGGGCCATCGACTTGTGTCCCGAGAAGACCACGAAGTCGACGTCGAGCGCGGGATCGGCCGGCTCCACCGGCAGGTGGCCGACGCTCTGGGCGGCGTCCAGACAGATGGGCACGTCCGGGCCGACCGCCGCGCGGACGCGGTGCACGTTCATGTCACCGCCGTAGACGTGGTGCACGTGTGTGGCGGCCACGAAGCGGGTCCGGGGGCCAACGAGGTCCGCGAGGGCGCGGTGGTCGTAGTCGCCGGAGACCTCCTGGCGGGGCAGGGCGCGTACCCGCACGTCGATGCCGCGTTCGGCCAGCAGCCGCCGGGCCTCGAGCCAGGGGTCCAGATTGGCCCGGTGGTCGGCGAACGGCACGAGGATCTCGTCGCCGTCGGAGAGGTACGGCACGAGCCAGTCACGGGCGACCGTGCGCAGGCCCTCGGTGGTGCCGCTGGTGAAGTGGACGGTGGAGCGCTCCGGTTCCGGATCGCGGAGGAACTCCTTGACCCGCTCCCGGGTCCCCTCCACCAGGTCGGTGGTCCGGTTGGCCCAGGGGTAGGTGCCGCGGCCCGCGTTGGCGTTCGACGTCGTGAGGTAGGTCTGGACGGCGTCCAGTACGGCTCGCGGTTTCTGGGACGTCGCCGCGCTGTCGAGGTACGCCGACTCCGGGTGGGCGGTGACGATGGGGAACTGTTCGCGCAGCTCCCGCTGCCAGGCGGCCTCCCGGTCCGCCTGGTCGCGCTGCTTCCCGGCGGGCGGGCGGGCCCGGTCGTTCATTCGCGCACCAGCGGTGCGCCCGCGTCCCGCCAGGCGACGATTCCGCCGGCCAGGCTCCGCACCTCGGGGTGTCCCATGCGCGTCAGCAGGGCGGCGTAGCGGAGCGACTTCTCGCCGACGGGACAGGCCAGCAGCACCGGTGTCCGCTTGCTGAAGGGGAGGCCGCCGCGGACGAGTTCCTCGAAGAGCTCGTCGACGATGTTGACCGAGCCCTCGATGTGCAGGGCGGCGTACGCGTGCGGGCTGCGCAGGTCGACGACGAGCGGGCGGGGGTCCGCCTCCGCGATCCGGCGGCGGGCGTCGTCCACGCCGGTCGACAGGTCCGGTGTCCGCACGTCGTCCTCGGTGAGCGACGCGAGGGTGTGCCCGCGGCCCGTCCTGCCCAGCAGTTCGGGGCGGCGCCCGCGCACGTAGCTCAGGTAGCTCTCCGCCCGGTCGCACACGATGAACACCGCGCTCTCCCGGCGCCCGGACCCCTCCAGCGCCGCGTCGGCGTCCCGCAGGTGCCGTACGGCGCCCTGGTAGGCGGCTCCCCCGGTCGGTCCCGACAGCAGTCCGCAGCGGCGGACGAGGGTGAGCATCCCGTCGAGCGCCTCCTCCGAGGTGACGGACTCGATGGTGTCGTACGTCGCCGGGTCGAACAGGCCCACCTGATGCACCTCGTCGATGGTGCGGATGCCGGGGATGAAGTCGGACTTGTGGGCGACCAGGCCGAGTACCCGCACGTCCGGGTCGTGCTCGCGCAGCACCCTGGCGACACCGGTCGACGAACCGGCCGTGCCCACACAGGCGACGAACCAGTCGGGCGCCCGTCCGTCCAGGTCCTTGACGATCTCGGGACCGGTGCCCTCCGCGTGTGCCTCCACGTTGCGCGGGTTGAAGTACTGGTCGGTGTGCAGGTAGCCGCTGCCCGGCTCCGAGAGGGCCTGGTGGAAGTGGGTCAGCGGATCGTCCGTGTCGGTCGGGTCCAGGCACTCGCTGCGCCCCGGCAGTTCCTCGATCTCGGCGCCGAGGAGCAGGAGCAGTTCCTTGATCTCCGGCACGCGCATCCGGTTGGTGACGCTCTTGAACCGCAGCCCGTGCATGCCGGCCAGCAGGGCGAGGGCCTTGGCGGTGTTGCCGCTGGAGAGTTCCACGACCGTCCCGCCCCCCTCGGCCGCACCCTCCAGATGAGGTCGTGCCATGTGCCAGGCGGGCCGGTCCTTGACGGACCCGAACGGGTTGAGCATCTCCAGCTTCGCGTACAGGTCGATGTTGCGCAGCCCGTGCACGGCGGGGTCGATGCGCACCAGCGGTGTGTTGCCGATGGCCTCCGTGATGCTGTCGTACCTCATACGGGCTTTCCCCCCGGGTGTGTGATCGGCCAGTAGTCCTCGTCCAGGCACCAGCGCCAGGAATCGCCCTCCTCCTCCACCGCCACCGTCCGTGCGAGGGGCTGCCGCTGCGCCTGGTGGGCGTGGAAGTCCATCGCGTACCCGGCGGTGTTGACGAAGGCGAGGAGGTCGCCGACGCGTGGCAGTCCGGGGAGGAAGACCAGGCGACGTGTGATCAGGTCGGCCTCCAGGCACAGGTTGCCGACGAGGTGCACTCCGACCGGCCCCTCGTCGTCGCCCTCCGGCCCGCCGCGAGACAGCAGAACCGGGTCCACGAGGACGCCGTGCTCCTCCAGGCTCACGTCCCCCGCGTTCATGCCCAGGCGCACCAGGTACCGGTCCGGCCCCTCCCCCGTGCGCCGCACGTCCAGCACCCGCGCCAGCGACAGTCCGCACTGGTCGGCCAGGGCACGGCCGGGTTCGATGTGGAGGTCGTGCAGGTGCTCCAGGAGCAGGGTGCCCGGCGCTCGGCCCAGCACCGGCGTGGGGAGCGAGAGGAGCTCGTCGAGGTAGCCGGGGCCGGCGTCGGGGCGGTGGCCGGGGTACAGCGCGACCGAGCCGCGCACCGTGCCGCCCTCGTTGCGCAGGCCGTAGCCGTGCCCGCGCCAGGTGAGCGGCGGACGGCCGCCGAGGACCGCCTCGCTGAGCGCGGTCGTCCAGCGCTCCCACTCCTCGGCGTCGGCGACGTAGCCGACACCGAATCCGCCACCGATGTCGACGGCACGCGGTGTCAGGCCGCGGGCCCGGCACGCGTCCATGAGCAGCACGCACCGCTCCAGGGCCCGGCCCTTCTCCGCCAGGCCGGTGGTGTCCAGGTGATAGGCGAGGCCGGTGAGGGTTACGGCGTCCGCGTGCCGTTCCAGCGCCGCCAGAAGGGCCTCCACGTCCCGCACCGGGGTGCCGAAGCGGCTGCGGCGGGACAGCATCCGGGTGCCCGCGCCCCCGGAGTCGGCGGCCGACTCGAATCCGGACAGGCGGGCCAGGACGTCGACCCGGCCGAGTCCGTACCTGCGCACCAGGTCGGCCAGTTGTTCGAGTTCACGGATCGAGTCCAGGTTCACCGTCGCTCCCACGCGGGCCGCCAGCCACAGGAACTCCGGGTCCTTGGGTCCGGTGGCCATGACGCGGTCCCCGGTGAAGCCGCAGCCGAGGGCGTGCCGCAGTTCCTCCAGCGAGGCGACGTCGACACCGACGCCGGCCGGTTCCTCGGCGGCCAGTCGACGCACCAGGGCGCTGGAGCGGTTGGCCTTGTGCGCGAAGTAGACGCGCCCGGCAAGGTGGTGGCGCCGGTAGACCGACCGGAAACGTTCCGCGTTCCGCGCGATGGTCTCGGGGAGCAGTACGTTGAGCGGAGACCCGAGCGCGTCGACGAGCGAGTGCAGGAACGGTGCGGCGCCCAGCAGTGAGGCGAGCGGTGGATCCACCCGCGGCCTCAGATACAAGGGCACGTCCACGCAAGACCCCTCCCCGAGTCGTCCGACTGCCGTTGCGACAACCGTTCGGGAGTAGTCGTTTCCAGGGACACACGCCGCTAAGCCTCGGGGCCCGGTCAGGGCCGGGGCAGCTGCTCGCGCGCCGTGTCCGATCGGCCGCCGATCGCCGTGACCGGTCGGATGGGCGCAGCGGGGGGCCGGTCCCCCGGCCGTCGCTCAGCCTCGCTCCGGACGGCCGGCGCCGTCGGAGCGCGTCGTGCCGCCTCGGCCGGACGTCCGCGCCCGGGTGACCGCGCCCCGGCGCCGGCCGGGCCACGGGTGCCGGGGCCGGCCGAGTGCCCGCTCCCCGTGCGTGGAGTGCGCCGGCCGGCCGCCGCGCGTTCACGGAGTGCAGGCCTGCGCGATGGACAGGCTGTTCTCGTAGAGGTGGTGCCGGGTGATCCTGCCGTCCTCCACGGTCAGGCACAGCGCGAACGGGCCCTCGAAGGACTTGCCCGTCGCGCGGACGGTCCCCGACACGTGGCCCGTCAGTACGGCGTCGGTGCCGTCGACGAGGACGCGGTCGACGCGGGCGCGCGCGTCCTCGGGCACGGTGTGGGCCGTCAGGTCCGTGAACTGGGCGGCACATTCGGCGGCGGTGGTCCGCGGGCGGATCCACGGGACGACCGGGTTCTCGGCCAGCAGCCAGTCGACTTCGTCGGCGAACAGGTCGACGAGCCGGGCGGTGTCCCCGGCGATCCGGGCGGTGAGGAACTCCTGGACGACGGCGCGGGTGGTCTCGGCGACAGAACTCGTCTGCGCGGCGTCGGTCTTGAAGGGCATGGCCATCTCCTCAGGTTCGCGGCCCGTGGTCGGCGGGTGTCCCCGTCGCTGCGTCGATCCTGCCGGAGCGGGAGGGAGCGGTCGATGACCTCCGGGGTAAGGGCGGGCCGGAGGGAGGCCGGAACTTCGGGGTCCCAGGAGCCGGAGGCCGGCCGTCCCCGTGTCCAGCGTGATGCGGTCGACGGTCGCGGCGAGGGGGCGGTGACGTGACGTGCCGGGGCGCACGGCGGCGCACTCGGGGCGCTCGCTCCTCTATCCTGTGCACCACATCCCGACCGGGGGGACATATGCACCAGGACCATGAGGGCGTGGTCGTCTACTGGCGGCCCATGTGCCCGTTCTGCATGAGACTGCGTCTGCGGTTGCGCTTCACCCGGCTCCGGTACACCGAGGTGAACATCTGGAGGGACTCCGAGGCCGCGGCGTTCGTCCGTTCGGTCGCGGACGGGAACGAGACGGTGCCGACCGTGACCGTGGCCGGCAGGGCGATGGTCAACCCGTCGAAGAGACAGCTGATGGACGCGGTCGCCGTGTACGCGCCGCACCTGCTCGTGGAGACGGACTGACGCCCGGGCGCGCCGGCCCCCGCAACGCCGTGGCGGGCCACCCGACCGGGCCACCCGACTGGGCCGGCCGGCTGACGGCGGGCGTTGCTCCGCGGGCTGTCGTTCGTTAAGGCGGACATGATCAAGAAGCTCGCCTGTGTCTCCGTCATGGCCACCGCTCTCCTCGCCTCCGCCCCTGCCGCCGAGGCGGCCCCGGTGCCCGGCCCGTCCGCCGGCGTCCCCGGCGGGCCGCTCCTGGACGGTCTGCTCGGATCACTGGAGGTGGGCCACCCCGCCACCTCCGCGCAGTCGCTGCTCCCCGAAGGGATCCTCGGCCGGTGACGGGCCGAGAGGTGCCTGATCCGGCTCCGCTGATCAGGCACCTCTCGGGCCGTCCGTACGGACGGAAGGGCGCGAATGCGCGCAGATGCCCCTTCGGCCTCGGATCAGCCGGTTCGTCGTTCCGGTCCACCGGCTGATCCCGGCGCCGCCGGCCCGCGGCAGGCTTCCCGTAACCGCCGTCCGGCAGCCTCCAGGGAGTCGTTTCGCCCACGGGAGGCTGCAGTGAAGCTCACGAGCAGGGAACGCTCCGGTGTCGTCGTGGCGGTGCTGGGTGGTCTGGTCCTGGCACTGACCCCGGCCACCACGCACGCCGACGAACGCACCCACACCGCACCCCAGGTCATCGCACACCGCGGCTCCTCGGGCACAGCACCCGAGAACACCGCCGCCGCCATCGACCTCGCCGTCCGGCAACACGCCGACCACGTCGAAATCGACGTACAACGCACCAAGGACGGCACCCTCGTCAACTTCCACGACTGCACCATGGAACGCACCACCAACATCGAGGACCTCTACCCCGACCGCCCCCGCTACCGCGTCTCCGACTTCACCTGGAAAGAACTCCGCCGACTCGACGCCGGCTCCTGGTTCCACCCCCGCCACACCGGCGAACGCCTCCTCACCCTCGACGACGTCATCCACCACATCGACCACACCTCCACCGGACTCCTCGCCGAGATCAGCCCCTGCGACCACTACACCCACCTCGCCACCGACCTCGCCCACCACCTCGGCACCAAACCCCACTACCTCCACCGCGCGCTCACCCGCAACCAACTCGCCGTCCAGTCCTTCCACACCGACGACGCCCACACCTTCCACACCCACCAACCCGACATCCCCATCGGCATCCTCAACGCCCAACGCCCCACCGACACCCAACTTGTCCGACTCAGCCACTGGGCCGACCAGATCAACCCCCAGCACACCGTCACCGACCAGGCCCTCGTCGACCGCATCCACCAACTCGGCATGACCATCAACGTCTGGACCGTCAACGAACCCGCCGACCTCCGCCACATGACCGCCCTCGGCGTCGACGGCATCATCACCGACCACCCCCAAGCCCTCACCCCCCACTGACGCCCTATTCCGGACACACCACCACGCGCCGCTCCGGCCGCCGCCCGCAGCGTGATCGCGGCGGACGGCCCGGCATGCGCGCCGCCGGTGCCGGCGGCAGGCTGGTGCCATGACGAGTGCGCCGCCGGTGATCGTGTACCCGCCCGACGAGGAGGGCGGGCGGCGGGTGCGCGTGGACGGGGAGATCCTGGGCCGGGCCTACGGCGTGCAGGACATCGCCCGCTTCCTGCAGGAGGCGGGACTGCAGGACTGGGACGAGATGGACGTGGTCCGGTCGGGGTTCATCGAGTGGCGCGGAGGCGGTCCGGACGCGTGGGACCACTGACGGAGCAGCGGCGGGCACGCCCTCGTGTGCCGTCGCGACGAGACGGGCGTAGTGTCCTCATATGGTTGATGTCCGGTGTGGTCGGCAGCGTGCGGCCCCGCCGGATCCGATGAGGAACGACCGTCGGCCGGCGGACATCTGATGGACACCGCGTTGGACACCGCGATGGATGCCGTGGTGCGCGAGAGCGAGGCGTTCGGAGGGCTGCTGTACGTGCTGCCCCCGGGCGACGACGCCCTGTGGCTGGTCACGGTCGCCGGGGTTCCCGAGGAGATCGCCGTCCCCTGGCGGCGCGTCGCACCGGCCGATCCGACGCCGGTGGCGGACGCCGTCCGCGACCGGCGACTCGTCTGGGTCGGGGGCAGGGAGGAGATGGCGCGGCAGTATCCACGGCAGGCACTCGTCCTGCCGTACGACTTCGCGCTGGCGGCCGCCCCGGTCGCTTCGGGCAAGGGCGTCCGGGGCGGGCTGGTGCTGTTGTGGCCCGGTACGCGCTCCGGGTGCTTGAGCGCCGAGGAACGGGACGTCATCGAGTCCGGCTGCCACCGTCTGGGAGGTCTTCTGCAGCGGGCCGCGGACCGGGGCGGACCCGTGCTGCCCGAGGGCCGCCCCCACACCCTGCGGCCCCCGGCCGGGCGGGTGCCCTCCGCCGGTGAGGCGGCCGTGCTCGCGGGCTTCGTCGACCGGCTGCCGGGCGGGTCCTGCGCCCTGGACGTGAACGGCCGCATCACCTTCATCACCCCGGCCGCGGCCGGCCTCGTCGGCGCCGATCCGGCCGACCTGGTCGGTGCCCTGCCCTGGGAGGTGCTGCCGTGGATGGACGTACCCCAGGTCGAGGACCGCTACCGGGCCGCGCTGGTCAGCCGTCTGCCCCAGGGGTTCACCGTCCTGCGCCCGCCGGACACGTGGCTGGCCTTCGAGCTGTATCCCGGACCCACCGGCATCAGCGTCCGCATCACGCGGGGCGGCCCGTCCGAGGGCGCCGCTCCGCCGCCGTCCATGCCGACCGCCGGTCCCGGCCGCGCCACCGTGCTGTACCACCTGATGCACCTGGCCTCCACGCTGACCGAGGCCGTGGGCGTGCAGGACGTGGTCGAGCAGACCGCCGACCAGCTGCTGCCCGCGCTGGGCGCACAGGCCATGGTGCTGATGACCGCCGAGGACGGCCGGCTGAAGATCCTCGGTCACCGCGGCTACCGCGTCGAGACCCTGGACCGTTTCGACGCCGCCCCCCTGGACTCGGACATCCCCGGGGCCGACGTCCTGGTCACCGGCGAGCCGGGGTTCTTCGCGAGCTTCGCCGAACTGCGGCGGGCCTACCCGGCCACCGTGCACGAGGACGGCATGGCCGCGTGGGCCGTCCTGCCGCTGATCGCGTCCGGCCGCCCCATCGGTTCACTCCTCCTCTCCTACGAACGGCCCCACGTCTTCCCGCCCGGTGAACGAGCCGCACTCACGTCGTTGGCCGGTCTGGTCGGACAGGCTCTGGACCGCGCCCGGCTCTACGACGCCAAGCACCACCTCGCCCACCGCCTGCAGTCCGCCCTGCTGCCGCGCACCCTCCCCCACGTGCCCGGCCTGGAGGTCGCCGCCCGCTACCTTCCGGCCGCCCGGGGCCTGGACGTCGGTGGCGACTTCTACGACCTGATCCACCTGGACCGGAGCACGGTCGGCGCCACCATCGGCGACGTGCAGGGACACAACGTGGACGCCGCGGCGCTGATGGGGCAGGTCCGTACCGCCGTCCACGCCCACGCCACCGTGGGGGCACCCCCCGACGACGTCCTGGCCCGCACCAACCGTCTGCTCACCGACCTGGACCCCGGCCTGTTCGCGAGCTGTGTCTACGTCCACCTGGATCTCGGCAGGCACCGCGCCTGCGTGGCCACCGCCGGCCATCCGCCGCCGCTCCTGCGGCATGCCGACGGACGCGTGGAACTTCTCCGGGTGCCGCCCGGGCTCCTGCTCGGCATCGAGCCGGACGCCCTCTACCCCTCCCTGGACTTCCCCCTGCCGCCCGGCAGCGTGCTCGCCCTCTACACCGACGGACTCGTCGAAGCCCCCGGCGTCGACCTCGACGACGCCACCGCCGCCCTCGCCGGGCTCCTCGAGCACGCGGACCCCACCGACCTCGACGTCATGGCCGACACTCTCGTGCGGCACTCACCCACCCCCGGCGACGACGTCGCCCTGCTCCTCATCAGCCCCGGCCCGTGACGGGCGGGGCACTCGAACGGCCGGCGGATCGTTTTCCCATGGCAAGAAGGACGGACGCCGGCCGGCACCGGCCGGCAGCGGAGGAGAGACCCTCGATGAAGCACCAGAAGGTGTGCGATCTGATGAGCGACGCCGTGGTCCGCGTCCAGCGCGGAACACCGTTCAAGGAGATCGCCCACCTGCTGCAGGAGTACGACATCACCGCGGTACCCGTCGTCGACGAGGAGACCCGGCCGGTCGGGGTGGTGTCGGAGGCGGACCTCCTGCAGAAGATGTGGGGCCAGGATCCGGACGGTCCTCCCGGTGACGGCGAACCGCCCCTGTCGGCCGCGGCCAAGGCGTCCGCGACGGACGCGGCCGGTCTGATGACGTCGCCGGCCGTGTGCGCACGCGAGGACTGGAGCGTCGTCGACGCCGCCCGTGTGATGGCCGGCCACGGGATCAAGCGGCTTCTGGTGGTCGACGAGTCGGGACGGCTGATCGGGGTCGTCAGCAGGAGCGACCTGCTGCGGGTCTTCCTGCGCACGGACCGGGCCATCCGCACCGAGATCATCGAGGAGGCCCTGGTGAAGTCCCTCGGCCTGGCTGCCTCGTCGATGCAGGTGGACGTGACGCACGGACATGTCGTCCTGAGCGGCCGGCTCCCGGGCGAGGTGGCCGCCCCCGCGCTGGAGGATCTCTGCCGGCACGTCGACGGCGTCGTCGCCGTGGAGTTCAGGCCGACGGGAGAGACCGGCGCCGAGGACAGGGCACCTGTCGGCCGCTGACCGGGCGGCCCCCATGCGCGTGACCCCGTGTCCGCCCGAGGTGGGGACGGGCTCCGTGCCGGTGTGCGAAGGGCCCCGCCGAGCCCGGTGACCGGGCTCGGCGGGGCCGTGACGCGTGAGTGTCAGACTCCGGCGGTCTCGGGCTCGCGCGGCTGCTCTGCGGGCGGGGCGGTGTCGCCGAGTTCCCTGTGGAGCTTCTCGCCCTCGACGTCGACGTTCGGCAGCAGACGGTCCAGCCACTTGGGCAGCCACCACGCCTTGGTGCCGAGCAGGGCGAGCACCGCGGGCACGATGGCCATACGGACCACGAAGGCGTCGAAGAGGACCGCGATCGCGAGGCCGAAGCCCATCATCTTGATCATGTCGTCGTTCTCCATGATGAAGCCGGAGAAGACGCTGATCATGATGATCGCGGCCGCCGCGACGACCCGGCCGCCGTGGGTGAAGCCCGTGACGACGGACTCGGGGGCGGACGCTCCGTGGACGTAGGCCTCGCGCATGCGGGTCACGAGGAAGACCTCGTAGTCCATGGCCAGGCCGAAGACCACGCCGATCATGAAGATGGGCATCATCGACATGATCGGGCCCGGCTGGTCCACGCCGAAGAGGTCCGCGAGCCAGCCCCACTGGAACACCGCGACCACCGCGCCGAGCGCCGCGGCGACCGAGAGCAGGAAGCCCAGGGCCGCCTTGAGCGGGACGAGGACCGAGCGGAACACGAGCATCAGGAGGAGGAAGGCGAGCCCGACGACCAGGGCCAGGTACGGGACGAGGGCGTCGTCCAGGGTCTGCGAGAAGTCGATGGTCATCGCGGTCGCGCCGGTGACCAGCATGGTCGCACCCGTCTCGGCCTCGATGCCGCCGGACAGCGCGCGGATGTCCTTCACCAGCGCCTCGGTGGCCGCCTCGCTCGGCCCGGTCTTGGGCACGACCGTGAGGAGGGCGGTGTCGCCCGCTTCGTTGAAGTTCGCCGGGGTGACGGCCGCGGCCTCGCCCAGGCCGGTGATCTCCTCGCCGACGGTGTCGGCGGCGGCCTTCGCGTCGTCCGCGCCCCGCGTGTCGACGGTGACCATCAGCGGGCCGTTGAAGCCGGCGCCGAAGGACTCGGACAGCATGTCGTAGGCCTTGCGCTGCGTGGTGTCCGGCGCGGAGCTGCCCTCGTCGGGCAGGCCCAGCTCCATGCTCGCGGCCGGTACGGCGACGGCGCCGAGGCCGAGCACCGCGGTGAGCAGTACGGTCACCGGTCGCCGCAGCACGAAGCGGGCCCAGCGGGTGCCGAGCTTGGGCTTGGCGGACACCTCGCGCTGTGCGGCGGTCGCCTTGCGGTCCTTGCGGCTGAGCGCCTTCTTGCCGGCGAAGCCGAGCAGGGCCGGGGTGAGGGTGAGCGCGATCAGTACGGCGATGCCGACGGTGCCGGCGGCGGCCAGGCCCATCTTGGTCAGGATCGGGATGTTGACCACCGCGAGGCCGGCCAGCGCCACGATGACGGTGAGTCCGGCGAAGACGACGGCGGAGCCGGCGGTGCCGACCGCGCGTCCCGCGGCGTCCTCGGAGGTGCGGCCCTCGGCGATCTCGGCCCGGTAGCGCGAGACGATGAAGAGGGCGTAGTCGATGGCGACCGCGAGGCCGATCATCATGGCGAGCGTGGAGGTGGTGGCCGAGAGCTCAAGCGTGCTGCCGAGCGCTCCGATGGCGGAGATGCCGATGCCGACGCCGATGATCGCCGACAGCAGCGGCATGCCGGCCGCGACGAGTGAGCCGAAGGTCAGCAGGAGCACGATCGCGGCGACGCCGATGCCGATCAGCTCGGCGGTGCCGCCCATCTCCTGCTCGGCCATGACGGCGTCGCCACCGGTCTCGACGGTGAAGCCGGCGCCGCGCGCGTCGTCGGTGGCGGCGGCCAGTGAGTCACGGGCCTGGTCGGACAGCTCCATGGCGTTGACCTCGTACGTCACCGAGGCGTACGCGGTGGTCCCGTCCTGGCTGACGGCGTCGGCCTTGAACGGGTCGGCCACCGAGGCGGCCTGCGGGCCGTCACCGAGAGCCGCGACCAGGTTCTCGACCCTGGCCCTGCCGGCCGGGTCGGATATCTTCTCGCCCTCGGGGGCACGGATCACGACGCGTGCCGTGGCACCCTCGGCGCTCGCGGCCGGGAAGCGCTCCTCAAGCAGGTCGAACGCCTTCTGGGACTCGGTGCCGGGCATGGAGAAGGAGTCTTCGGGCGGGGCGGGCGCCGTGGACGCGGCGACGCCGGCGCCCACGAGTATGGCCACCCACAACAGGGCGACGAGACCGCGGCGCCGGAACGCGCGTCGGCCGAGTCGATAAAGGAACGTAGCCACCTGAGACCAATCCGTCGGGTTACGGGCAGGACGAAGACCCGGCACATGGGGACGCAGGGGTTCTGACCGGGGTACCCGTCCATAGTCACCCGGGCCGTCCGGCATGTGATCCGCCCCTGGGGCTGGACCGGTGTACTGCGTCGGGTGTAGTGCACCGCCGTGGTCCTCTCCCCCGGGTGTAGGTCACCCCGATGGATGTACTCCGCACCCGCTCTCCGCTTCCCCGGCCGCCGCGCGAGCGGGCCGGGCCGGACCGGGCGGCTCCTCGCGGCTCGTCACGGCCGGTGAGTGCGGTCGCGCGCCCGTGCCCTGTACCGCGGCTCGGGAGAGGCCCCCCTGGCGCGTGGCCGCCGACGCGACGGCGGACGGAGTCGCGGGGCACCGTGACGCGCGCCGTCCGTCAGCCGGCGGGAGCCCCCGGGACCCGGAAGCGGTCGCTGTCCCGGTCGGAGAGGAAGGACGCCAGGGCCCGTCCCTCGTCGGCGACGTCCGTGCGGTCGGCCCGGCCGAGGCGGCGCAGCGGGGTGACGGTCACCGTGCCGGCCTGGACGTGCCAGGTCGCGGCGACCCGCCCGTCGACCAGGACCACACGGGCTCCGGCGACCGACAGCCCGCGGTGGGCGTCGTCGATGGTGCGGCCGCGGTCGTGGTAGCCGAGGACGACGTTGTCGAACGCCGGGAGGAACCGGACGGGGGCGGGGGTGCCGGGGTCCGGGCGCGGCGCTTCGGGGAGGTCCAGCAGCTCCCGGCCCCGCTCGTCGCGGAAGGCGACCGGTTCCCCGCGTACCGCGGTGACCGCAGCGGGCAGTCCGGCGAGGCCGCACCAGGCGCGCAGATCCGCCGAGAGGCGGCGGGGCCGAAGGCGGCGAGGCAGCGCCGTACCAGAGCCTGGCCGATCGGGTCGGAGCCGGGCGGGGCCGGCGGGTCGGTCTCGCGGCCGAGCCAGGAGGACAGCGGGCTGTTGCGCACGCCCGCCCTCGTGCGCCACAGCCCGCGCGGTGGCAGCCGAGCCATCGGGATCAGGGCGGCGACCAGCATCTCTCCCAGTGCCCGCGGTGCGGGTTCCGGTCAGCGCCCGGCGACCGCCCGCGCCAGCTCGCCCATCGAGCGGGGCTCGCCGTCCGACATGACGGCCCGGCCCGCCACGGCGAGCTCGTCGAGGTCCACTCCCTCCAGTTCGCGGCGGTAGGTCTCGAGGACCCGCCCGCGCAGCATGGCGTCGTGGCGGGAGCGCCAGACCAGGACGTCGTCGGCGGTGACGAGATGGACGGTCCGGCGCATGAGGTGGGTCCGCACCACGCGCCGTTGCTTCAGCAGCAGTTCCGAGAGCGCCGACGGTTCGAAGGCGCGCAGCCGCGACCAGAGCCCGACGAACGGTTCCTGCGGTTCCTGCGCCTGCAGGCCGCCGAGGTGCGCGACGACGTCGAGGACCGGGACGTCGGCACGGGCGAGGAGCGACTGCCGGGCGAGCGTGGCGCGGTTGAGCGCCCGGTTGTCGAGCACGGTCATGGGATCAGGACCTCACGGCCGGTCCGCGGGGCGGGGTGGGACCGGTACGGGTGGGAGCGGTCGCTCACTGTCACGTCCTGTCTTCTTCCTGTCGTCCTGTCTTCCCGGCGGTGGGCGGGCCGGCGTCGCCGTCCGGCCAGGGGCGTCCGGACGGTGGCATTCGGCCAGGTGACGTCCGGCCAGGTGGCGTCCGGCCGGGTGACGGACACCCGCCACCCGGCCTTCGGTGGTCAGGACGCGTCGTACCCGCTCACCACGTCCAGGACCCAGGTGACACCGAACCGGTCGCGCAGCATCCCGTAGAGCGGTGCCCAGGTCGCGGCCGCCAACGGCTGCAGGACGGTGGCGTCCGCGGAGAGCTTCTCCCAGTACACGGTGATCTCCGCGGCCGTCTCACCGCGGACCGAGACGAAGAACGCGTTCTCCCCCTGGTTCCAGGGCAGGCCCGCGGGCACGTCGTAGGCCATCACGCACAGACCGCTGTCGGCGGACACCTGGCCCCACATCACCCGCCCGGCGTCGGAGGGGTCCTGGACGTTCCCGGCGCCCTCGTACGTCACCACGGCCACGTCGCCGCCGAAGACGGACTGGTAGAAGGTGAGCGCCGCGCGGGCGTCGCCGCGGAAGTTCAGGTGGGTCACGGCTTTGACGGACACGATGGGCTCCTCGCCTCTGGATACGGCCGGGCGGCCCACGGGCCGGCCGGCCGCGGGGCCGTCCGGCCCCGCGGTTCCCACGTTGCCGGAGGTAGCGGCCAGGTTGTGACCTCTACCTGCGGCAGCATGGGAGGCATGCAGAAGACCTCAGCACGACTGCTGTCGCTGCTCTCCCTGCTCCAGGCGCGGCGGGAGTGGCCCGGAGCGCTGCTGGCCGAGCGGCTGGACGTCAGCCCGCGCACCCTGCGCCGCGACGTCGACCGGCTCCGAGGACTCGGCTATCCCGTCGTGGCCGCCAAGGGCCCGGACGGCGGGTACCGGCTCGACGCCGGCGCCCGGCTCCCCCCGCTGCTCTTCGACGACGACCAGGCCGTCGCCCTCGCCGTCGCGCTGCGGACCGCCGCCTTGACGGGCGCCGGTGTCGAGGAGGGTGCGGCGCGTGCGCTGACCACCCTCCGGCAGGTCATGCCCGCCCGGTTGCGCCACCGGATCGACGCCCTCCACGTCACCGCCGTCGAGGGGCCCGCGTCACCGCCGCGGCCCCGGGCCGACGGCGGAGTCGTCATGGCGCTCGGCGCGGCCGTCCACGCCCGCGAGGTCCTGCGCTTCGACTACGCCGCGCCGTACCCGGCCGCCGGCGAGGAGACGCCCGCGCCGCCCCGCCGGGTCGAGCCCCACCACCTCGTCACCCGGGGCGGCCGCTGGTACCTCGTGGCCTGGGACCTCGAACGCGACGACTGGCTCGTCTTCCGCGCCGACCGGATCACCCCGCGTTCCCCCACCGGGCCCCGCTTCACGCCGCGGGAGCTGCCCGACGGGGAGGTGGCCGCCTTCGTGACCGGCAGGTTCCGTGGCTCCGACCGGTCCCCCGACTGGCCCTGCCGGGGGGAGGCCGTCCTCCACCTGCCCGCGACCGCCGTGTCGCCCCACGTCCCCGCCGGAACCGTCGAGGCACTCGGCCCCGACCGCTGCCGGCTCGCCCTCGGTTCCTGGTCGTGGCCCTCCCTCGCCGCCGCCTTCGTCGTCTTCGACACCGACATCGAAGTCGTCGGCCCGCCCGCGCTGGGAGACGCCTTCGCCCGCCTCGCCCAGCGCTGCGCCGACGCCGCGAGGAGCACACCCGCCACACCTGCGCCGCCCATGACGGACGCGACGGACGCGACGAAGGGAACGGATACGACGGACCCGGCGCCCGGCGGCTGAACGCGAAGGGCCGGGTGGCCGAAACGCTTCCCCGCCCCCACGCACCGGTCAGCCGGTCGTGGAGCGGCCCGTGCCCCCGGGCGGGCTTCGCCGGACACGCGGTCGCCGCGCGGCGCCGGTGTGCTTCGGTCCCGTCCCGCCGGTGCTCACGGGCGGCGCCTGCGCCCTCCGGCGGTGGTCACACCCGCTGGCCGCGCTCCACGGTCGCGGGCCCGGCGGCCATACTCGCCATGACGACGCGCGACCGGCTGTGCAGGCGCAGCGAGACGGCGGCGAACGCGATCGCGACCAGGGTCATCGCGGCGCCCGCCCAGGCGGTGGCCGCGTAGCCGAGGCCCGCGTCGATCACCGTACCGCCGAGCCAGGGACCGCCCGTGTTGCCCAGGTTGAAGGCCGCGGTCGTCGTCGCGCCCGCGAGGGTGGGCGCGGCGCCGGCCACGTTGAACATGCGCGCGTTGAGCGCCGGGGCCGTGTAGAAGGCGGAGACGCCGAGCAGCAACGAGAGGGCGATCACGGCGGCGGGACTCGACGCGAACAGCGCCAGTGCGGCCAGCAGCACGGTGGAGGCGGTGATGCCGGAGAGCAGCACGCCGAACAGGTGGGCGTCGGCGACCCGGCCGCCGATCGTCGTGCCGATCAGCGCGCCGATGCCGAACAGCGCCAGGACGGTCGGAACCCAGCCGTCCGCCAGCCCGGCCACGTCCGTGAGCAGCGGCGCGAGGTAGGAGAAGGCGCAGAACACGCCACCGGCCGCGAGCGCGGTCACCACGATGGACAGCCAGACCTGCCGGTCGCGGTAGATCGCCAGCTCGCCCTTGAGCCGGGGCCGCCGCTCGGGCAGCGGGATGCGCGGGATCAGGGTCGCCACACCGACGAGCGCGACGGCCGACGCCGCGCCCACGGCCCAGAACGCGGACCGCCATCCGAGGTGCTCGCCCAGGAAGGCGCCCGCCGGCACGCCGAGGACGTTGGCGATCGACAGCCCGCCGATCATCACCGCCATCGCGCGGGCCCGTGCGGTCTTCGGCACCATCGCGATGGCGACGGCGGCGCCCACCGCCCAGAAACCGGCACACGCCAGGGCACTCACCACGCGCGAGACGAACAGGACCTCGTACGTCGTCGCCAGCGCGCCCGCGACCTGGCCGACGCCGAACACCGAGATCAGCGCGACCAGCGTGGTCTTCCGCGGCAGCCGCAGCGTCGCGACCGCGAGCAGGGGCGCGCCGACCACCATGCCGATCGCGAACGCGGATATCAGCAGCCCGGCTTGCGGAATGGACACGTCCAAATCGTCGGCGATGGGCGGCAGCAGTCCGGAGAGCATGAACTCGCTGGTACCGAGCGCGAAGACGGAGAGGCCGAGGATGTAGACGGCGAGCGGCATGCGGGCCGCTGGGGGCCGCGAGGAAGTTCCGGGCATGACAGATGTCAACGAGGCGTTTCTTTCCGCCATTCCCGCGTGCGGGACCGTCTCACGATGCGGCGGCAGGCCCGTGACCGGGCCCGTTGTCAGTGGTGGGCGGCAGGACGCCCGCCATGACGACTTCTGCGTCTCCGGGAAGACGACGCTCGTCGTCGCGGGTGAGGGCGCCGGCTCCAAGCGTGCCAAGGCCGAACAGCTCGGCATCCGTCTGGCGACCCCGGACGAGTTCGCCGCCCTGGTCGCCGACTTCCTCGGCTGAGCCGCCCACGGACGGCCCCGGGCCGTCCGCCTCCCGTCCAGGTGCTCGCCCCGGCCGCCGGACGCCCGGCCCCGCGACGCGCGTGCGCCGGCCGCCCGGACGCCCGGCAGGGCTCTCGACGGGGTGTCGGGTGCCGTTCTCCGCCCGCCCGCCGAGGGCCCACCCTGCCCGAGCACCACACCCGCCGGAGTGTACGTTCGTACGCTCTGGGCGGTAGGCTCCCGCGCATGACTGTTGACGTACTGCGCCGGCCCGCCCTGGCCGAACGGCGGGCGCGTACGGCCGTCGCCGTGCTGTTCTTCACCAACGGGGCCCTGTTCGCCAACCTCCTGCCGAGATATCCGCAGATCAAGGCGGACCTCGGCATCGGCAACACCGCCTACGGGCTGGCTGTGGCCGCGTTCCCGGCGGGAGCCATCACCGCCGGGCTCGCGGCCGGAGTGGTCGTGCGCCGGTTCGGCTCGGCGCACGCCGCCGTCGGCGGCACACTGCTCACCGGGGTGGGCATCCTCGCCGCCGGCCTGGCGGACTCGGTGGTGCTCTTCGCGGGTGCGCTGCTGCTGGCCGGAGCGGCGGACGCCGTCACGGACGTCGCGCAGAACGCCCACGGCCTGCGGGTGCAGCGCCGCTACGGCCGCTCCATCATCAACTCCTTCCACGCCATCTGGTCCGTCGGCGCGGTCACCGGTGGCTCCATGGCCGCCGCCGCGATCGCCCTCGGCGTCTCGCGGGGGCAGCACCTGCTCTTCTCGGCCGTGGTGTTCGCGGCCGCCGCGTGCGTCGCCCTGCGCTTCCGCCTGCCCGGCCCGGACACCGGGCCGACCGGGAGAGCCGGCGGCGAGGCACCCGCCACCGAGACGGCCGCCGTCGCGGAGGCCGGGGCCGGGAGCCGGGCGTCCGGGCCGGCGCGGGGCACGGCACCGGGTGCGCGTACGGGCCGCGCACTCGCCGCGCTCGTCCTCATCGCCACGGCCGGCACGCTCGTCGAGGACGCGGGCAGCACCTGGGCCACGCTCTACCTCTCCGGCTCGTTGCACGCCTCGGCGGCACTGGCCGCCTCCGGCTATGTCGCCCTGGTCGGAGCACAGTTCGTCGGCCGCCTCATCGGGGACCGGCTCGTGGACCGGTTCGGCCAGCGCACGGTGGCCCGCTCCGGCGCGCTGGTGGCCGCCTGCGGCATGGGGCTGGCACTGGCCGTACCCACGGTCCCCGGCACGGTCCTCGGGTTCGCCGCCGCGGGGTTCGGGGTGGCGACCCTGGTACCGGCGGCGATGCACGAGGCCGACGAACTGCCCGGCCTGAAACCCGGTTCGGGACTGACCGTCGTCTCGTGGCTCATGCGGCTGGGGTTCCTGCTCTCCCCGCCGGTCGTGGGGCTGGTCGCCGATGCGACGAGCCTGCGGGCCGGGCTGCTCGTGGTGCCGCTCGCCGGACTGCTCGTGCTCCTGTCCGCCGGTGTGCTGCGGTCCCGCCGACGCTGAGCCGCACCACCGGTCGGGCCGGCCCCCGGACGGCACACCGATGGTGAGTGTACGTTCGTACGCTCCAGCGGTAGGATCGCGGGCATGCCGACGGAGCACTTCGCGCAGGACCCCCGCACCCACCTCGAGCGCATGCTGGCGGGCGACCTCTACGTCGCCGACGACCCGGAGATCGCCCGCAGGCAGCAGCAGGCCGTACGCCTGGCCGCCCGCTACCATGCGGCCTACGTCGAGGACGCGGCAGCCGCGCGGCCGATCCTCGCGGAACTGCTCGGCTCCCTGGGCGCCGAGGCGCACGTGCGGCCACCGCTGTACGTCGACTACGGCAGCAACATCACGATCGGCGCGCGCACCTTCGTCAACTGCAACCTGACCGCGCTGGACGTCGCGGCGATCACGATCGGCGAGGACTGCCAGATCGGGCCGGGCGTCCAACTGCTCACCCCCACACACCCCACCGAGGCCGGGCCGCGCCGGGACAAACTGGAGGCCGCCCGGCCCATCGCCATCGGCGACAACGTCTGGCTGGGCGGGGGCGCCATCGTCCTGCCCGGCGTGACCATCGGCGACGACTCCGTCATCGGTGCCGGAGCGGTCGTCACGAGGGACGTGCCCGCGGGTGTCGTCGCCGTCGGCAATCCGGCCCGGCCGGTGCGGAACGTGTGAGCCTGCTCCCATGGCAACCGGACGCACGGACCCGCAGCGGCGCGAGCGGATCATCGACGCCACCCTCGACCTGATCGCCGAGGAGGGCATCGCACGCATCTCCCACCGGAAGATCGCCACGCGCGCCAGGGTGCCGTTGGGGTCGATGACCTACCACTTCAGCGGCATCGACCAGCTGCTGCGGGAGGCGTTCGGCCGCTTCACCGACCACATCGTCGCGGTGTTCGACGCCCACCTCGGCGCCGCGGCCGACCGCGAGCAGGCCCGGGAGGCGGTGGCCGACCTCGTGCACCTCCTGTCCGAGGGGAGCAGGCGCGACCTGGTGCTCACCCAGGAGCTGTACACGCTGGCGGCGCGGCAGCCGGTCTACCGGGAGCTGACCCACGAGTGGATGCGCCGCAGCCGGGTCCACCTGGAGAAGCACTTCGACCCGGACACGGCCCGTCAGCTCGACGCCCTCATCGAGGGCCTGACACTGCACCGCGCCCTGGCCCGGGAGCCCCACGGGCGGGCCCTCACCCTGGAGGCCATCGCCCGCGTCACCACCACGGGCCGACGCACCCCTTAGCCGCCCGTACGGCGCTGACCTGACCGCTGGGCCGTACGGGTGCCCCCTGTTCGGTCGGACGCCACCGCCCGGCCCCGGGACCGCCCAGGCCGAACAGGGGGTGGCCGCCGAACGCGTCCACCCGTAGCGCACCCGACAGGCCGAAGGCGCTCGTGACGTCCCGGGGCGCCGCCCGGGACGCAGGCACCGCCTCGGGCCGGGCCGAGGCGGTGGGCTTCCGGGGCGTCCGGCAACGGCCGGTCGTCCCGGAAGCCGGCCCGACACCGGCCGGACGTGGGCCGGACACCGGCCGGACGTGGGCCGGACACCGGGCGCCGGCCGGTGGAGTCAGAGCGTGCGCTCCAGACGGTCCGCCACCAGCTTCACGAACCGGGCGGGCTCCTTGGGCCGGCCCCCCTCGGCGAGTACCGCGAGGGCGTGGAGGAGATCCGCGGTCTCGGTGAGGTCCGTCCGGTCCTGCTGCTGCGTGTAGGCCCGGTTCAGGGACTTCACCAGCTGGTGCTCCGGGTTGAGTTCGAGGATCCGCTTGGCGTGGGGGACCTCCTGGCCCATCGCCCGGTACATGTTCTCCAGCGCGGGGGTGAGTTCGTTCGCGTCCGAGACGACGCAGGCAGGTGAGACGGTGAGACGGGAGGAGAGGCGGACCTCCTTGACGTCCTCGCCCAGGTGCTCCGTCATCCAGCCGAGCAGCCCGGCGTACTCCTCACCCTGCTTGTCCTTCTCGGCGTCGCTCTTCTCGTCCTCGGCACCACCGAGGTCGACCTCGCCCTTGGCCACCGAGCGCAGCGGCTTGCCCTCGTACTCCCCCACCGCGTCGACCCAGACCTCGTCCACGGCGTCGGTGAGCAGCAGGACCTCGACACCCTTGGCCCGGAACGCCTCCATGTGCGGGGAGTCCTCGATGGCCTGCCGGGACTCGCCCGTCATGAAGTAGATGTCCTTCTGGCCGTCCTTCATCCGCTCCACGTAACCCTGCAGCGTGGTCGGCTCGTCGGCGTCGTGCGTGGTCGCGAACGAACAGGCGGCGAGGATGGCGTCCCGGTTCTCGGAGTCGGTCACCAGGCCTTCCTTCAGCACGGCCCCGAACTCCCGCCAGAACGTGCTGTACCGGTCCGGCGCGGACGACCTCAGGTCCTTGACCGTGGCCAGCACCTTCTTCGTCAGGCGGCGCTGGATCATACGGATGTGGCGGTCCTGCTGGAGGATCTCGCGGGAGACGTTGAGCGAGAGGTCCTGGGCGTCGACGACCCCCTTGACGAAGCGGAGGTAGGACGGCAGCAGCTCCTCGCAGTCGTCCATGATGAACACGCGCTTGACGTAGAGCTGTACGCCGCGCTGGTACCCCTGGGTGAACAGGTCGTGCGGGGCGTGCGAGGGCACGAACAGCAGGGCCTGGTACTCGAAGGTGCCCTCCGCCTGGAGCCGGATCGTCTCCAGCGGCTCGCGCCAGTCGTGGGAGATGTGCTTGTACAGCTCGTGGTACTCGTCGTCGGACACCTCGTCGCGCGGGCGCGCCCACAGCGCCTTCATCGAGTTGAGCGTCTCGGCCTCGCGGGCCTCGGCACCGTCCTCAGCCGGCTCCGGCAGCAGGCGGATCGGCCAGGTGATGAAGTCCGAGTAGCGCTTGACGATCTCCTTGATCTTCCAGGTGGAGGTGTAGTCGTGCAGCTGGTTCTCGGAGTCCGCGGGCTTGAGGTGGAGGGTGACCGAGGTACCCTGCGGCGCCTCGTCGACCGTGTCCAGCGTGTACGTGCCCTCGCCGCGCGACGTCCAGCGGGTGCCCTTGGCCTCGCCGGCGCGCCGGGTCACCAGGGTGACCTCGTCCGCCACCATGAAGCCCGAGTAGAAACCGACGCCGAACTGCCCGATGAGCCCGTCGGCCCCGGCGGCGTCCTCGGCCTCGCGCAGCTCCTGGAGGAACTTGGCCGTGCCCGAGTTGGCGATGGTGCCGATGAGGTGCGTGACCTCGTCGTACGACATCCCGATGCCGTTGTCCCGCACGGTGAGGGTGCGGGCCTCCTTGTCGACGTCGAGTTCGATGTGCAGGTCGGTCACGTCGACGTCGGGCACGTCGTCCCGCAGGGCCGCGAGGCGCAGCTTGTCCAACGCATCGGAGGCGTTGGAGACGAGCTCGCGCAGGAAGACATCCTTGTTCGAGTAGACGGAGTGAATCATCAGCTGAAGGAGCTGACGCGCCTCTACCTGGAACTCAAACGTTTCGGTCGGCATGGCTGGTGAGTACCTCACAGGTCCGCGGTCGTCTGCACTGACGGCAATCACTTTAGAACAGCCCGGGCGCCCGTCGGCGCCGGTCGGCCGCCCTCCGTTCGGCCGCCTCCGATCGCCTCGCCCAGGAGGCCGCCCGCGGGGACGACTTCGTGCGGCACGTGGCCCGCTGCAGGAAGTTCGGTCGACGGCGTTGACTTCGCCTCGGCCGCACTGCACATTACTTAAAAGTAAAACCGATCAGTAACTTGCGGCCGCACTCCTCCCGGGAAGAGAGAGCACATGTCGAAGCACGCTCTTCGTCGTGTCATGACCGCGACAATCGCCGCGGTCGGCACCCTGGCCCTCGGTCTCACCGACGCCACCGCGCACGCCACCCCCGCCCCCACCGCGCCCCTGGACTACGTCGCCCTCGGCGACAGCTACAGCGCCGGCTCGGGCGTCCTGCCCGTCGATCCCACCAACCTGCTCTGCCTGCGCTCCACGGCGAACTACCCCCACGTCATCGCCGCCACCACCGGTGCCCGCCTCAAGGACGTGACCTGCGGCGCCGCCCAGACCGTCCACTTCACGCAGGCCCAGTACCCGGGGGTCGCCCCCCAGGTGAACGCGCTCACCGCCGGCACGGACCTGGTCACCCTCACCATCGGCGGCAACGACGAGAACACGTTCATCAACGCCATCACGGCCTGCGGCACCGCGGGCGTCCTCAGCGGGGGCAAGGGCAGCCCCTGCAAAGACAGACACGGGACGTCCTTCGAGGACCGGATCGAGACCCACACCTACCCCGCGCTCAAGGCCGCGCTGCTCACCGTCCGCGCCAAGGCGCCGGGCGCCCGCGTGGCGGCCCTGGGCTACCCGTGGATCACCCCCGCCACCGCCGACCCGTCCTGCTTCGCCAAGCTGCCCCTCGCCGCGGGCGACGTCCCCTACCTGCGGGGCATCCAGGCACGCCTCAACGCCGCCGTCCAGCGCGCCGCCGAGGAGACCGGTGCCACCTACGTGGACTTCTCCCGGGTGTCCGAGGGCCACGACGCCTGCAAACCCTCCGGCACCCGGTGGATCGAACCGCTGCTCTTCGGCCACAGCCTCGTCCCCGTCCACCCCAACGCCCTCGGGGAGCGGCGCATGGCCGAGCAGACCATGCGCGTCCTCGGCCTGAGCTGAGCCGTACCCCCCGCGTACGCTGTCCCCGTGCCGTCCTCCCGCCTGCGCCGCGTCGCCGTTCTCGTGCTGGAGGGCGCCAAGCCGCTCGATGTCGGCATTCCGGCGCAGGTGTTCACGACGCGCGCCAGCATGCCGTACGAGGTGCGGGTGTGCGGCGCGGCACCCGGCCTGGTGACCGGCGGTGACGGCCTGTCGTACCACGTCGCCCACGGTATGGACGCGCTGTCGTGGGCCGACGTGGTCTTCCTGCCGGGCTACCGCTCCCCCGACCTCGACGACCCGCCGCGGCCCGTCCTCGACGCGCTGACGGCGGCCCACGGCCGGGGGGCGCGACTCGCCGCGATCTCCACCGGCGCGTTCGCGCTCGCCGCCACGGGCCTGCTCGACGGGCGGCGGGCCACGACGCACTGGCACTACACACGGGCGCTCGCGGCGAAGCATCCTCGCGTGCGGGTCGACGAGAACGTGCTGTTCGTGGACGAGGGCAGTGTGCTCACGTCCGCGGGCGCCGCCTCCGGCATCGATCTGTGCCTGCACATCCTGCGCGGCGACCTCGGGGTGGCCGCGTCGAACCACGCGGCCCGGCGCCTGGTGGCGGCTCCCTACCGCAGCGGCGGCCAGGCGCAGTACGTGCCGCGCAGTGTGCCCGAGCCGCTGGGCGAGCGGTTCGCCGCCACCCGCGAGTGGGCGCTGCGCCGGCTGGGCGAACCGCTCACCCTGGAGGCCCTGGCCCGGCACGCGGCGGTGTCGGCGCGCACGTTCTCGCGGCGGTTCGTCGAGGACACGGGGTACACACCGATGCAGTGGGTCATGCGCGCCCGCATCGACATGGCCCGTGAGCTGCTCGAACGCTCGGAGCACAGCGTCGAGCAGATCGCCGCCGACGTCGGTCTCGGCAGCGGCGCCAACCTGCGGGCGCACTTCCAGCGCATCCTCGGCACCACACCGGGCGAGTACCGGCGCACCTTCACCCAGGGGGAGTAGCGGGACGAAGCGGGGAACGGCCCCACCGCGGCTGTCCGCTGCCGCACGGGCCCGCGTCCGCGCCGCCTGGCGTGATCCTTGCGAACCATGGCACTCACGCCGCTGCCGCGGACGCCCGCCGTACGCGAACCTGGTGGCACCGCACGGCGAACCGGAAGGACACCCCCTCATGACCCGCATCGGCATCAACGGCTTCGGACGCATCGGGCGCAACGTGCTGCGCGCGCTGCTCGAGCGCGACGACAAGCTCGAGGTCGTCGCCGTCAACGACCTCACCGAGCCCGCCGCCCTCGCACGCCTGCTCGCCTTCGACTCCACCGCCGGCCGGCTGGGCCGCCCGGTGACCGTCGACGGGGACACCCTCGTCGTCGACGGGCGCCGCATCAAGGTGCTCGCCGAGCGGGAGCCGGCGCGGCTGCCGTGGGCCGAGCTGGGCGTCGACATCGTGCTGGAGGCGACCGGGCGCTTCACCTCGGCCGCCGCCGCCGGCGCCCACCTCACCGCGGGTGCGAAGAAGGTCCTGGTCAGCGCGCCCTCGGACGGTGCCGACGTCACCCTGGCCTACGGCGTCAACACCGACGCGTACGACCCGGCCGCGCACACCGTCGTCTCCAACGCGTCCTGCACCACCAACGCGCTCGCGCCCCTGGCCGCGGTGCTCGACGAGCTGGCCGGCATCGAGCACGGCTTCATGACGACGGTGCACGCCTACACGCAGGAGCAGAACCTCCAGGACGGCCCGCACCGCGACGCCCGCCGTGCCCGCGCCGCCGGGGTCAACATCGTGCCGACCACGACGGGTGCCGCCAAGGCGATCGGCCTCGTGCTGCCGAACCTCGACGGCAAGCTGTCGGGCGACTCGATCCGCGTCCCGGTGCCGGTGGGCTCGATCGTCGAGCTGAACACGACCGTCGCCCGCGACGTGACGCGCGACGACGTGCTGGCGGCCTACCGCACCGCCGCCGAGGGACCGCTCGCCGGCGTTCTGGAGTACTCGGACGATCCGCTGGTCTCCTCGGACATCACGGGCAACCCGGCCTCGTCGATCTTCGACTCGGCCCTGACCCGCGTCGACGGGCGTCACGTCAAGGTGGTCGCCTGGTACGACAACGAGTGGGGCTTCTCCCACCGCGTGATCGACACCCTCGGGCTGCTCGCCACACGCTGAAGGGGCAGCCGGTTCGGCATCACCGGGGCCGGCACGTCACAATGGTGCGATGAGCAATTCCAAGATTTACTTCGACATCGACATCGACGGCCAGGATGCGGGCCGCATCGTCTTCGAACTCTTCGAGGACGTCACCCCCAAGACCGCCAGGAACTTCATCGAGCTGGCCACCGGCGAGCACGGCTTCGGCTACGCGGGGTCCTCGTTCCACCGCGTGATCCCGCAGTTCATGCTCCAGGGCGGTGACTTCACCCGCGGCGACGGCACCGGCGGCAAGAGCATCTACGGCGAGAAGTTCGCCGACGAGAACTTCCAGCTGAAGCACACCGGTCCGTACCTCCTCTCGATGGCGAACGCCGGGCCGAACACCAACGGCTCGCAGTTCTTCGTCACCACCGTCGCCACCCCGTGGCTGGACGGCAAGCACGTCGTCTTCGGCAAGGTCGTCGAGGGCACGGAGGTGGTCGACCGGATCGAGGGCTACGGCTCCTCCCCGTCCGGCCGCACCTCCGCGAAGATCACGGTCCGGGAGTCCGGCAAGCTCTGAGACCGGCCGTATCGGGACCGGTCCGAAGGGGGCCCACCGCACACCGTGCGGTGGGCCCCCTTCCCGTCCCGTCTGGTGGGGGACGCCAGGTGGTGCGACTCTGGGGTGGAGAGGCGTCCGAGGAAGGCAACCCCGGGAGGGCCCATGGGACGGGACGTCCCGGCGCTGGTCTTCACCCGCGAGGACCGCCGCCGGTACCGGATCAAGATGCAGGAGTGCCTCGACGCCTTCGCGCAGATGCTCCGCGAGTCGCGGTTCGAGACCGAGCGGCCCCAGGTGGGGCTGGAGATCGAGCTGAACCTGGTCGACGACGAGGGCGAACCCGCGATGCGCAACAGCGACGCCCTGGAGGCGATCGCGGACCCCGCCTGGTCCACCGAGCTGGGCCGGTTCAACCTGGAGATCAACATTCCGCCGCGGCGGCTGACGGCCGGGGGGCCCGACGCGTGGGAGACGGAGATCCGCGCCGCCCTGAACCACGCGGAGAAGGGCGCCACGTCGGTCGGTGCGCATCTGATCATGGTGGGCACCCTGCCGACGCTGCGGCAGTCCGACGTGGGCGAGGCCGCGCTGTCGGAGAACCCGCGCTACCGGCTGCTCAACGACCAGGTGTTCGCGGCGCGGGGCGAGGACCTGCACATCGAGGTGGACGGCGTCGACCGCCTGCGGACCTACGCGGACACGATCATGCCGGAGGCCGCCTGCACCAGCACGCAGTTCCACCTCCAGGTGTCCCCCGAGGAGTTCGCCGACTACTGGAACGCGGCCCAGGCCATCGCCGGCGTCCAGGTCGCCCTCGCCGCCAACTCGCCCTTCCTGCTCGGCAAGGAGCTCTGGCACGAGAGCCGCATCCCGCTGTTCGAGCAGGCGACCGACACACGGCCGCAGGAGATCAAGGCCCAGGGCGTGCGGCCCAGGGTGTGGTTCGGGGAGCGGTGGATCAACAGCGTCTTCGACCTCTTCGAGGAGAACCTGCGCTACTTCCCGGCGCTCCTGCCCCTGTGCGACGAACAGGACCCCGTGGAGACGCTGGACCGCGGCGACATTCCCGACCTGGGCGAACTCACCCTGCACAACGGCACCATCTACCGGTGGAACCGGCCCGTCTACGCCGTGGCGGACGACATGCCGCACGTCCGGGTGGAGAACCGCGTGCTGCCCGCCGGCCCGACCGTCGCCGACACCCTCGCCAACGGCGCCTTCTACTACGGGCTCACCCGGGCGCTGGTGGAGGAGGAACGGCCCGTGTGGTCGCGGATGTCCTTCTCGGTCGCCGAGGACAACCTGCACACCGCCGCCCGGCACGGCATCGAGGCACGGCTGTACTGGCCCGGCATGGGCGAGGTGACCGTGCCCGAACTCGTCCTGCGGCGGCTGCTGCCGCTGGCGCACCGGGGACTGGAGCTGTCCGGCATGGACGCGGCCTGGCGGGAGCCGCTGCTCGGCATCATCGAGCAGCGGTGCGTCACCGGCCGCAACGGCGCGGTCTGGCAGAAGGAGATGTTCCACCACATCGACGCCACCGCCCACCCGGGGCGCCACGAGGCGCTGCGGCGGATGACCCGGCAGTACATGGACTACATGCATCTCAACGCCCCGGTCCACACCTGGCCGGTCGACTGACACGCGACGCCCCGCACCCGGGTGCCGGGGCCCAGGGAGGCGTCAGACGATGTGCCGATGGCTTGCCTACTCGGGAACACCGGTGCTGCTCGAGACCATCCTCTACAAGCCCGAGCACTCCCTGATCGACCAGAGTCTGCATGCCCGGATGGGTGTCGAGACGACCAACGGGGACGGGTTCGGCGTCGGCTGGTTCGGCCCGGAGATGACCACGCCCGCGATCGTCCGGGAGATCGGCCCGGCGTGGAGCAACCGCAACCTGCGGGAGATCGCCGGACACGTCCGGTCATCGCTGTTCTTCGCGCACATCCGGGCCTCCACCGGGAGCCCGGTGCAGCAGACCAACTGCCACCCCTTCCGCCACGGCCGCTGGATGTGGATGCACAACGGCGCGATCGCCGAGTTCCACCTGCTGCGCCGGGACCTCGCCCTGGCCGTCGACCCGCGGCTCTTCCCGCACATCGAGGGCTCGACGGACTCCGAGATGATGTTCTACCTGGCGCTCACCCTCGGCCTGGAGGACGATCCGCCGGCCGCCGTGGCGCGGATGGCCGGGCTGGTGGAGGAGATCGGGCACGAGCACCACGTGGAGTACCCGCTGCAGATGACGGTCGCCGTGACCGACGGACTACGGCTGTGGGCCTTCCGCTACTCCAGCCAGCAGGACTCCCGGTCGCTCTACTACAGCTCGGCCGTGGAGAGCCTGCGGGCGCTCCACCCCGACCTGCCCTTCCTCCGGGAGGCGTCCGACGAGACCCGCCTGATCGTGTCGGAGCCCCTGGGCGATCTGCCGGGCGTCTGGAACAAGGTGCCGGAGAGCAGCTACGGCGTCGTGCAGCCGGAGGGTGACGCCATGCTCCCCTTCGCTCCGCGGGCCGTCCGCCCCCGTTGACACCGGCGGGGGGGAGATCACACAATCAATGTCATGACCACATACCGGTTCGGCACCACGGCGGAGTGTCCCCGCGTGCCCGAGCGAACCGGTTGTGAGCGCTCCGGCCGATAACGGCCGTCCACGAACCGAGGGCCCGACGCGTACCGCGTTCCGGGCGTATCGGTCCTCCCTCCGGCGAGCAGCCCGGAGCATTTTCGTTTGCCCCGGCCGTCGGGCGGTGACGTCGTCCCGCCGTGGCCGGGCTCCGCCCAGACCACCACACATGGGGAGGACCCCGCATGACCGTCACAGCTGCCGGCCCGATCGCCGGCCTGCGCGAAGCACACGTCCCGGGAGACGGTATGTACGAAGGCCGGCGCACGCTGCGCCGGCTGCCCGACGGGTGGCAGGAGCGGCCCTACGACCTCTTCGACGCCGTTCCGCAGGCCCGCACGATCGGTGCCGAGATCCGGGGCGTCGATCTCACGCGCCCGCTCGGTGCCGCCCTGCGCGAGGAGTTGAACCGGGCCCTGCTGGAGTGGAAGGTGCTCTTCTTCCGCGGCCAGCACCTCACGTCCGACCAGCAGCGGGCCTTCGCGGGTCACTGGGGCGAGCTGGAGACCAACCCCCTGCTCGCCACCGGTCCCAGCGAGGACGTGGTCCGTTTCGACAAGGGCGACACGGCCACCCCGACCTACGAGAACGTCTGGCACTCCGACGTCACCTTCCGCGAGCGGCCCGCGCTCGGCGCCGTCCTCCAGCTGCGCGAGGTGCCGCCGTTCGGCGGGGACACCATGTGGGCGGACATGGCGGCCGCCTACGACAACCTCCCCCAGGAGGTGAAGGACCGCATCGACGGGGCCCGCGCCGTGCACGACTTCATCCCCGGCTTCGCCAGGTTCTACGGTCCCGAGCGGCTGGTCCCCCACCAGGAGGCGCTCCCGCCCGTGGAGCACCCCGTCGTACGCACCCATCCCGAGACGGGCCGGCGCATGCTGTTCGTCAACACCTCCTTCACCACCCGCATCACGGGCATGGACCGGGACGAGAGCGACCGCCTGCTGCGCTTCCTGTTCCAGCAGGCGCACGTCCCCGAGTACCAGGTGCGCTTCCGCTGGCAGCCCGGCGACGTCGCCTTCTGGGACAACCGCGCCACGCAGCACTACGCCGTGGGCGACTACGGCTCCGACCGCCGCGTCGCCGAGCGCGTGGCCATCGAGGGCGACCGCCCCTTCTGATCCCCCGGCGTCGCGCGCACGGTGCCGGAGGCGGCGGTCCGCCTCCTCCGTCGCTGGGCCGGGTCCCGCCCCTCGACCCCGGCCGGGCGCAGCTGCGCGGGGGCCGGAAAGGAGGCCGGGGGCCGTCCTGACGCGACGGACTCCCGGGGGTGGCGGCGGCCCGCGCACGTAGGTCGGCGAACGGCGGGCATACGGAGGTCCCGAGGCCCTCTCCGTCGCCGACCAGCGGGAGTTCCTGTGATCCCGAGCCTGCGCACCGCCCGTGCGTGCGGTGCCGCCGCCGCGCTGCTTCTCCTCGCCGCCGGGTACGCGGCCACCCACCATCCCTGGCTCGCCCTGCCCGGCCTGTACGCCGCCGCCGTGTTCGCCTGGTGCGCCGCCCGCGCCAGGACCGAGCACCGGCGCCGGATCGCACGGGCGCGGCGGGCCGAGCGGCTGGCACGCCCCCGCGTGCGGCAGCCGCTCGGTGCCGTCCTCCAGCCGTGCTGTGCTTTCTGGCAGCACTCCGACGGGGGCGTGCACGGTCCGGAGTGCACCCGTCCCGCCGCCGCCCGCGTCCCCCTCCCCGACGGCTGCTGCGAGCGGTGGTGGACCTCTCTGGGCGCGGAGCACGACGGGACCTGCCCCCGGCACGCCGCGGCCCCGCAACAGCGCCGGACCCGCCCGATGCCGCAGTAGCGCCTGAAGGAGGCGACTCACCGCACGTACCGCACCACAGACGTGCCCCACCGTGGGTCCACACCCGCCGACGCGCGGCGCGGCCCGTACCCGCGGGATCTGGCCGGCCGGGCGGCACGCGGCTGACGGACGGCCGGGCGGGGTCGCGTCAACGCGTGTCCGTCAGGCCGCCCGTCACGGCGACGACCTCCCCGACCGTGAAGCTGGAGTCCGCGTCGGACGCCAGGTACACGTACGCGGGAGCCACCTCCTCCGGCTGGGCGACCCGCCCCATGGGAGACGAACTGCCCAGGTTGGTCAGGTAGTCGTCGGGGAACCGCTGCCCCGCCAGGTTGAGCACCGTCCAGGTGGGCCCCGGGGAGACCACGTTGGCTCGGATGCCGCGCTCGGCCAGGTGGGAGGCGATGGACTTGGTGAAGACGACCAGGGCGGCCTTCGAGGCGGCGTAGTCCATCATCATCTCGCTGCCCTTGAGGGCTTCCTCGGACGCGGTGGCGATGACGGCGTCACCGTGGGAGAGATGCGGCAGCGCCGCCATCACGAGATGAAAGTAGGCGTACACGTTCGTCTTGAAGACCCGGTCGAAGTCCTCGGCGTTCAGGTCGGCCAGGCTGTTCTGGCTGTTCAGGTAAGCGGCGTTGCTCACCAGGACGTTCAGGCCGCCCAGTTCCTCCACCGTGCGGCGCACGACGTCCGCGCAGAACGCCGGATCGCACAGGTCGCCCGGCAGCAGCAGGCACGTACGGCCCTCCTTCTCGACCGCCTCCCGGGTCTCGTCGGCGTCCCGCTGCTCCTCGGGCAGGTGGACGACGGCGACGTCGGCCCCCTCGCGGGCGTAGAGCACGGCGACCGACCGGCCGATCCCGGAGTCGCCCCCGGTGATCAGCGCGACCTTCCCGGCGAGCTTTCCGGAGCCCCGGTAGTGGGGGGCGAGGTAGCGCGGACGCACCTCCATCCGCTCCTCCAGACCGGGGCGCTGCTGGCGCTGGAACCGGTAGGGCGGAGAAATCTCCGCCTCCTCCTGGGGCATCGCCGGGCGGTCGAGCGGGCCTTCACCCGTTCCGTTCCTTTCCACCATTGCTGGCCTCCACACGCTCGCTTGCACGTTCCGGCGCCGTCGCTCGGACGGCGCCAGCCCTCGCGTGTCCAGGGCTCAGCCACTCAAACGGCCTTTCTTCGCTGCCGTTCGGCCGAGGACCGCGGTGGCCCCGACGCCGATCGGGCACCCGCGGGGCGCGTCCGGCGCCGCCACGCCCGGCGAGGAGCGGCCGGGGGCGCGGGCGTGGTCCCGTCGCCGCTTCGACATCTGACGTGCGGCGTGCGGCGTGCGGCGTGCGGCGTGCGGCTCAGCTTCGCCGACGGTCGGGACCGCGGAACACGGCCAGCCGCAGGACGACGAAGCGCACGACGGTGACGGCGACCGACGTGCCGGCGAGGACCGCGGTCTCGGCGGCGGGCGAGGCACCGGGCTCCGCGTGCTTGAACCACAGCACCGCACCGGACGTGACCAGGTATCCGAGCAGGAAGAGCCCACCGGCTCCCAGATGGGCACGGACCGGCCCCGCGGCGGCGTGCCGGAACGTCAGACGCCGGTTCGCCTCGGTGTTCAGCACGGTCAGCACCAGCAGGGAGACCCCGTTGGCGGCGGCCGGCGGCCACCACAGGCGCAGCGCCCAGTAGAGCAGGGCCTGTCCGACGGTCGACACGACGCCGATCGCGACGAACCAGCACACCTCCCGGGACCACACGGTGCGCCGCGGGGGAGTTCGGGGCGGCGCGCAGGGCTCGGCGGCCGACGTCGCCTTCAGCCGCCCCACGGGCCACTCCCCCACCTGGCCGGTCGACCGACCGTCCGTCAATTTCCGGTGTCGCAGCCTACTACGCCGCCGCCGTGAGACACTTTGCCCTGTCTTTGCCTTCCGGGAACCCCATGGCTCCCGGACGCGTTCAAGCTGGTGGCCGCGTGCACGAGCGGCCGAGGACCAAGACGGACACGCAGCAGCAACAGAAGCCGAGGTGGCACGAGTGGCGATGTGGGACAAGATCAAGGACCAGGCCAAGACCTTCCAGCAGTCCCAGGGCACTCGAGGAGCGAGCGGACCCGGGCAGACACCGCAGGGGCACCAGGGGGGCCGGCCGGGCTCGTCCTCCGGCGGCTCCAAGGCCCAGCTGATGGGGCTGTTCAAGTCCCAGCTCGCGTCGGTCAAGACCGAGCTGAAGAGCGGCGCCTACCGGGACGCCAGCATGGCCATGTGCGCGCTGGTCGCCGCGGCCGACGGACAGGTGGAGCCGGCGGAGCGGCAGCGCGTGGAGGAGCTGATCGTCTCCAACGAGGTGCTGCAGAACTTCCCGGCGGAACAGCTCCGCCAGCGGTTCAACCAGCACGTGGACAAGCTCCTCGCCAACTTCGAGCTGGGCAGGAGCGAGGCCCTGCAGGTCATCGCCAAAGCCGCCAAGAAGCCGGCGGAGGCCCGGGCGGTCGTCCAGACCGGCATGGTCATCGCCGGGGCCGACGGGGTCTTCGAGCCGTCCGAGCAGTACGTGATCCGCGAGGCGTGCACCGCCCTCGGCGTGTCGCCCTCGGAGTTCGGCATCTGAGCCCTCGCCCCCGTCGGCGCCCGCGTGCCGGCGGGTGACCGGGACAGCGTTTGACGACCGTCGGTGCCGGGAGATCGGATGAAACTCATGACCTCGGGCCGGACGCACCCGGACGCCTTCCCCGTCGACGGCCGGCTCGTACGGCGCCTGGTCGCCGGGCAGTTCCCGCGGTGGGCGGGGCTGCCGGTCGTGCGCTTCCCGTCCGGCGGCACGGTCAACGCGACGTAACGGCTGGGCGAGGACACGGTCGTACGGCTGCCGCTGGCCGAGGGCGGCGCGCGGAGCGTGCCGGCGGAGCGGGAGTGGCTGCCTCGCCTGTCGCCCCTGCTGCCGACCGCCGTGCCCGAGGTACTGGAGGCCGGCGAGCCCGCCGAGGGGTATCCGTGGCCGTGGTCGGTCTACCGGTGGCTGCCCGGGGAGGTCCCCGAGGCGGGCGCCCTGGCCGAGCCCGCCCGGCTGGCCGGGGATCTGGCCGGCTTCGTGGCGGCGATGCGGGCGGTCTCCCTGCCGGACGCGCCCGGTGCCCATCGCGGCGGCCCGCTCGCCACGCTCGACGCGCCGACCCGGGCCGCGATCGAGGAGCTGCGCGGCCTGCCCGAGGAGGGTGTCGACTGCGACGCCCTGGCCGCCGTGTGGGAGGACGCACTGGGGGCGCCCGAGTGGACCGGGCCGCCGGTCTGGCTGCACGCCGACCTGATGCCGGGCAACCTCCTGGTGCGCGAGGGCAGGCTGTCCGGGGTCATCGACTTCGGGTGCGCGGGCGTGGGCGCCCCGGCCTGCGACCTCTTCCCCGCGTGGAATCCGCCGACGCGCGGCAGGTCTTCCGCGAGGCGCTCGGCACGGACGACGCGACCTGGAGGCGCGGCCGGGGGCGGACCCTGTCCCCGGCGCTCGTCGCGCCGCCGTGCTACCGCGAGACCCCTCCCGCGATGGCCGCGAACGCCCGCCACGTGATCCGGGCGCTCTCGACGGAGGAATCCGGCACCCGAGGACCGTCGTCTCAGCTGTCGTAGTCCACCGTCAGCTTCTCGGAGACCGGGTACGACTGGCAGGTCAGGACGTAGCCGGCATCGACCTCGGCGGCTTCCAGAGCGAAGTTGCGGCGCATGTCCGCGCTGCCGTCCGTCACCCGTGCTCGGCAGGTGCCGCAGACCCCGCCCTTGCAGGCGAAGGGCAGGTCCGGCCGGGTCCGTTGGGCGCCGTCGAGGATGGTCCGCTCCCGGGAGAGGGAGGAGGTCGTCGAACGGCCGTCCAGGGTGATGACGACCTCGCTGACGGGCCCCCGCGGGCCGGCCTCCTCGTGGCGCACCTCCCGCACGGGCTCGTCCTCGGCGTAGAACAGCTCCCGGTGGACGCGGTCCGCCGGGACGCCGAGGCCGGTCAGGACCTGCTGGGCGTCGGCCACCATGCCCTGCGGGCCGCACAGCCACCAGTGGTCCGCCCGCTCCACGTCCACCAGGGCGCCGACGAGCGCCGCGAGCCGCCCGGCGTCCAGGCGGCCGGAAAGCACCTCGGCCTCGCGGGGTTCGCGGGAGAGCACGTGGGCCAGCTGGAAGCGGGCCGGGTGGAGGTCCTTGAGGTCGGCCAGTTCGTCGGCGAACATCACCGTGTCGGTGCGGCGGTTGCCGTAGAACAGGGTGACGGACGAGCGGTCGTCGGCGGCCAGCACCGACTCGGCGATGGACACCATGGGGGTGACGCCCGAGCCGGCCGCGATCAGCACGTGGTGCCCCGGGCTGGTCAGATCGGGCGTGAAGAAGCCGGTGGGAGTCATCACCTCGACGGTGTCTCCCGGGCGCACCTCACTCACCAGCCACGACGAGAACAGGCCGCCCGGCACCACGCGGACCCCGATGCGCGGGCGGGAGCCGGCCGGCGCGCAGATCGAGTACGAGCGGCGCTCGTCCCGGCCGTCGACCTCGCGCCGCAGGGTGAGCGACTGGCCGGGTGAGAAGGCGAACTCCTCGGCCAGCTCGTCCGGCACCACGAAACTCACGGCCGCCGCGTCCGCGCACAGCCGCTCGACGGCGGCGACCCGGAGGCGGTGGAAGACAGGGCGGCGGCGGGCGCGCGCCGGCGGCGCCGAGACGGGGGCGATCGGTGCCATCAGATCTCCTTGACGTACTCGAACGGCTCGCGGCAGGTCCGGCAGCGCCACAGCGCCTTGCACGACGTGGCGGCGAAGCGGGAGGTCTCCTCGGTGTCCGCCGAGCCGCACCGGGGGCAGGGCACCGCGGGCCGGGTGGCTGACAGGGTCAGGGTCACCGGCCCCCGGGGTGCGGCGCCGGGAGGGGCGATGCCGTGCTCGGCGAGCTTGCGGCGGCCGGACTCGGTGATCCAGTCGCTGGTCCAGGGCGGGTCGAGGACGGTGCGGATCTCGACGTGCGCGTACCCCGCGCTCCGCAGCCGCGCGGCGACGTCCGCCCGCATCTCGGCCATGGCCGGGCATCCCGAGTAGGTGGGGGTCAGGCTCGCCACCACCGTGCCGTCGCCCGTCACCTCGACGCCGCGCAGCACGCCGAGGTCGGCGAGGGTCAGCATGGGCAGCTCGGGGTCGGGCACCTGCTCGGCGACGCGCCGGGCCCGGCGGGCGTCCACCGGGCCGGTCACCACGCCGCCCCCGGGTGGGCGCGGGCGACGCCCTGCAACTCGGCGAGCAGCGGCGCGAGGTGTTCGGTGTGCTCACCGGTGCGGCCGGAGCCGGGCAGCGGCCGGTACACCGGCAGGGGCAGGCCGGCCGCCTCGGTGACCTGGCGCAGCACCTCGGCGACCTCGTCCCGTACGTCGTACGCGGTGTGCAGCTCGCCGAGGTAGGGGGCGATCCGCTCCAGCGCCCCGCGCGTCCTGCGGTGCGACTCGTCCGTGCCGTCGCCCAGGCGCACGGCCCACTCGGCCGCGTACTGCCGGTGGTACGCCAGCTCCTTGACCCCCTTGGCCGCGACCGCCGCGAGGACCGGGTCGGGGTGGGCCGCCAGCCGCTGGAAGTGGGCGAGGCGCCAGCTGGAGAGCACCAGCAGGCGCACGACGGTGAACGCGAAGTCGCCGCCGGGCAGTTCGGCCAGGGTCACGTTGCGGAACTCCTCGGCGTCCCGGAAGTAGGCGTACGCGTCCTCGTCCCGGCCGGTGCCGTCGACCTGGCCGGCGCGCGCGTAGAGCAGGCGGGCCTGGCCGAGGAGGTCGAGGCCGATGTTGGCCAGCGCCACCTCCTCCTCCAGCTCCGGCGCCCGCGTGACCCACTCGGCGAGCCGTTGTGCCGAGATCAGGGCGTCGTCGGCGAGCGCCACGCAGTCCGCGGCCAGTTCACCGGCGTCGACGCCCCCGGGCACGGTGGTGTCGACGCCGTGCAGCGGGTCCTCGAAGCCGGTGCCGTAGGCCCAGCGGGTGTCGTCCTCGTGTCCCTCGGCCAGGGACAGGTAGACGTGGTCGTCACTCATGCCCTGCTCCTAGATGTGGGGGACGTCGTCGGGGATGTCGTAGAAGGTCGGGTGGCGGTAGACCTTGTCGGCGCTGGGGGCGAAGAAGGGGTCCTTCTCGTCGCGGGTGGAGGCGGCTATGTGCGTGGAGCGCACGACCCAGATGCTCACGCCCTCGTTGCGCCGGGTGTAGAGGTCACGGGCGTGGGTGAGGGCCATCGCGTCGTCGGCGGCGTGCAGCGAGCCGACGTGGACGTGGTTGAGGCCGCGCTTGCCGCGCACGAAGACCTCGTACAGCGGCCAGCCCTGCTGCTCGGCGCTCATGCCACCGCTCCCTTCCGCGCACGGGCCGCCTGCTTGGCCGCGTGGGCGGTGGCCGCCTCGCGCACCCAGGCACCCTCCTCGTGGGCGGTCCGCCGCCGCTCCATCCGCTGGTCGTTGCAGGGGCCGTCGCCCTTGATGACGCGCATCAACTCGTCCCAGTCGGGGGTGCCGAAGTCGTGGCGGCCGGTCTCCTCGTTCCACCGCAGTTCCGGGTCGGGCAGGGTGACGCCGAGCTTCTCGGCCTGCGGGACGGTCATGTCGACGAACCGCCGGCGCAGTTCGTCGTTGCTGTGCCGCTTGATCTTCCAGGCCATGGACTGCGCGGAGTTCGGCGAGGCGTCGTCGGGCGGGCCGAACATCATCAGGGACGGCCACCACCAGCGGTTCACGGCGTCCTGGACCATCTCGCGCTGGGCGTCGGTGCCGCGCATCATCGTCATCAGCAGTTCGTAACCCTGTCGCTGGTGGAAGGACTCCTCCTTGCAGATGCGCACCATCGCGCGCGCGTACGGGCCGTAGGAGCTGCGGCACAGCGGGACCTGGTTGCAGATCGCGGCGCCGTCCACGAACCAGCCGATCACGCCCACGTCGGCGAAGCTCAGCGTCGGGTAGTTGAAGATCGACGAGTACTTCTGGCGTCCCTCGACCAACCGCTCGGTGAGGTCCGCGCGGTCCGCGCCGAGCGTCTCGGCCGCCGAGTAGAGGTAGAGCCCGTGGCCGGCCTCGTCCTGGACCTTGGCGAACAGGATCGCCTTGCGGCGCAGGGACGGCGCCCGGGTGATCCACTCGCCCTCCGGCTGCATGCCGATGATCTCGGAGTGGGCGTGCTGGGCGATCTGCCGGACCAGGGTCCTGCGGTAGCCGTCCGGCATCCAGTCGCGAGGTTCGATCCGCTGGTCGTGCGCGATCGTCGCGTCGAAGTGCTCCTGCAACCGCTCGGGGGGCGGTGTCTCTGCGGCGTGCGTCGTGGTCATCGTCACCAGCTTCCCAACCGACCATTCGTTCGGTATCAGTGTGGCGCGTTCCGCGGCGCCCGGCAAGACCCCGGGGCCACGCCGTCCCACTCTTGACAGCGCCACCCCGTGACTGGATTACTGAGCCGTACCGGAAGCGGACCGAATGGTCGGTCGGGAGGCAAGGTGCTGGAGAAGATGTCGCGGAGCACGGAGCCGACGCCCACGGAGGTCATGTTCCGCGCGGACGAGGCGTCCCGGCGCCTGGGCATCGAGCTGGTCGAGCACGGCGAGGGTACCGCCGCGGTCCGGATGACCGTGTCCTCCTCGATGGTGAACGGGCACGGGACCGCCCACGGCGGCTACCTGTTCCTGCTCGCCGACACGGCCTTCGCCTGCGCGTGCAACAGCCACGGCCCCGTCACCGTCGCGGCGGGTGCCGACATCGTGTTCGTCGCGCCGGCCCGCGAGGGCGACGTGCTCGTGGCGCGCGCCGAGGAACGCGCCCGGTACGGCCGCAGCGGCGTCTACGACGTGAGCGTACGGCGCGGCGGAGAAGTGATCGCGGAGTTCCGCGGACGCAGCCGCAGCGTCCGGGACGCCACGGCGCGCGAGACGACGGGCACGACGACGAAGGAGTCGCGATGAGCAGCGAGCCGACGACCGGGGCCGCCCCGGCAGCCCGCCGGGGAGAGCCCCTCCCCCGCCATCTGCTGGACGACGCCGAGCGCCTGTCCCGGGAGCAGCTCCGGGAGCTCCAGCTCGACCGGCTGCGGACGACCCTGCGGCACGCCTACGAGCACGTGGAGCTGTACCGGAGGAAGTTCGACGCCGCCGGGGTGCGGCCCGACGACTGCCGCGGCCTGGCGGACCTGTCCAGGTTCCCCTTCACCACGAAGGCCGACCTGCGGGACACGTACCCCTTCGGCATGTTCGCCGTCCCGATGCCCGACGTGCGGCGCGTGCACGCCTCCAGCGGGACCACCGGCCGCCCCACCGTCGTCGGGTACACGGACGGCGACCTGTCCATGTGGGCGGACGTCGTCGCCCGTTCGATCCGCGCGGCGGGCGGCCGTCCCGGCCACAAGGTGCACATCTCGTACGGCTACGGCCTGTTCACCGGCGGCCTCGGCGCGCACTACGGCGCCGAACGCGCCGGGTGCACGGTGATTCCGGCCTCCGGCGGCATGACGGCGCGGCAGGTGCGGATCATCCAGGACTTCCGGCCCGAGATCGTCATGGTCACCCCGTCCTACATGCTGACGCTGCTCGACGAGTTCGAGCGGCAGGGTGTCGATCCGCGCACCAGTTCCCTGGAGGTCGGCATCTTCGGGGCCGAGCCGTGGACCGAGGAGATGCGCCGTGAGATCGAGGAGCGCGCGGGCATCCACGCCGTCGACATCTACGGCCTGTCCGAGGTGATCGGTCCGGGCGTGGCACAGGAGTGCGTGGAGACCAAGGACGGCTTGCACGTGTGGGAGGACCACTTCTACCCGGAGGTGGTCGACCCCCTCACGGGCGCCGTGCTGGCCGAGGGCGAGGAGGGCGAGGTCGTCTTCACCTCCCTCACCAAGGAGGCGCTGCCGGTCGTCCGTTACCGCACGCGCGACCTGTCCAGGCTGCTGCCGGGCACCGCCCGGCCCGCCTTCCGCCGCATGCGGAAGGTCACCGGCCGCTGCGACGACATGATCATCCTGCGCGGGGTCAACGTCTTCCCCACCCAGATCGAGGAGATCGTGCTGCGCACACCGGGTGTCGCCCCGCACTTCCAGATCCAGCTCACCGAACACGGTCGGACGGACCGCATGGCGGTGCGGGTCGAGGCCCGCCCCGACGCGGGTACCGAGCAGCGGGAGGCCGCGGCCAGGGCGATCGGCCAGGGCGTCAAGGACGGCGTGGGCGTCACGGTGGAGGTGGAGATCGTCGACCCGGAGACACTGGAGCGCTCCCTCGGCAAGCTCCGGCGGGTCAGGGACCTGCGCGGGGCCTGAGCGCCGGCCGGGGCGAAACGTGAGGACGGACACGTCCGTACGCTCCCCGTGCTGGTGTGCGGGAAGAGGCGGATGGGCAGTGAATGCGTGATCGGGGGAGGTTGCGTACGTCCTGGGGGGAAATCCCGTGCATGTGTGTGTGATCGGTGCCGGTCTGTCCGGGCTGGCGGTGGCCCATGCCCTCAAGGAGCGGGGCACGGGGTTCGTCTGCCTGGAGAAGGCGCCCGACGTCGGCGGGATATGGCGCCAACCGGGGGCGGGCGAGCGGGGCCCGGGATACCGGTCCCTCCATCTCAACACCGCCAAGCAGCTGACGGGTTACACCGGCTGTCCGATGCCGGACTCGTACCCGCTCTACCCCCGGCACGACCAGGTCGCCGCGTATCTGCGGTCCTTCGCCGAACGGACCGGCGTGCTGGACCACGTCGAACTGCGGACCGAGGTGGTCTCCGTGGGCCAGGACACCGACGGTCTGTGGTCGGTCGTCAGCCGGGACGCGGACGGTGCGGTGACGACCCGGCGGTTCGACCGGGTGGTCGTCGCCTCGGGGCACCACACCGACCCCGCGCTGCCCGACCCCCTTCCGGCGGGTGCCGCGTCCTTCACCGGACGGATCCTGCACTCCCTCGACTACCACGACGGCGCCGACTTCACCGGACGGCGCGTCGTCGTGGTCGGCCTGGGCGCCTCGGCGGTGGACATCGCCGCCGACCTCTCCCGGCATGCCGCGCAGACCGTGCTCTCGGTGCGCCGGGGGCTGCACATCGTGCCCAAGCAGCTCTTCGGCATGTCGGTCGACGAGATCGCCGAATCCCCCTGGTGGAACGAGATGTCCTTCGCCGAGCGGCGGCAGTGGGTGGAGCAGGCGCTGCTCGTCGCGCGCGGCAGGCTGGCCGACTACGGCCTGCCCGAGCCCGACCACCCGGTCTTCTCCTCGGCCGTGACCCTCTCGGACGAGATCCTCAGCCGGATACGCCACGGCGCCGTCACCCCGAAGCCGGTGATCGCCTCGTTCGAGGGCGACCGGGTCGTCTTCGCCGACGGCACCTCCACGGTGGCGGACGCGGTCGTCTACTGCACCGGCTTCCACATGACCTTCCCCTTCCTGCCCGCCGGTTGCCCGGTGGCGGCGGACGGTTCGGTCGAGCTGTACCGGCGGGTGGTCCCCGCCGACCGGCCGGGCCTGTACTTCGTCGGGCTGGTCCGGCCCGTGGGCGCGATCACCCGGCTGGTGGAGGCCCAGGCCCGGTGGGTGGCGCAGATCATCGACGGCGAGGTGGCGCTGCCCACGGCCGACGAGATGCGCGAGGAGATCGGCACGTACCTCGCCGGCGTCGTCCAGCGCTACGGCCGCACCGCGGGCGCCTCGATCCAGGTCGACGTAGGCCCCTACCTGGCCGAGTTCCGGGAGTCACTGCCCGTGTAGCCGTCCGGACCGCCGGCGCCGGACCACCTCCGTCTCCGGGGCTCCCGGTGTGTTCCACCGGGAGCCCCGCGGTGTCCGCACGGTCCGCTCAGCGCGCCCCCACCGGGTGACGCACGGCCGCCCCCGCCGGCGGCCGGACCGCGTACGCCTCCGAGGAGAGGTACGTCGTCACCCGCGGCGGACGGCCCCGCTGATGGGCCAGCGCCAGGTAGGCGATCAGCCCGACGCCGTCCTCCGGCCGCCGCTCCGTGAGGGCGGAGAAGGCCCGGGTGAGCACGGTGGCGTCCGCTCCGTGGTGGCGCAGCACGCCCGCCGCGCGCTCCAGCGCCTCGCCGTCGTGCCGGGCGTAGTCCCTGACCGGAATGTGCAGGGTGAACCCGCTCGGCCGCCCGGACCCGGTGTCGGTGAAGGAGTGGCAGGTCAGACCGGGCCGTCTGGTGAGCCCCGTCAGGCCGGCGCGGACGCCCGCGGCCGCCCGGAAGAAGTCCTCGACCGCGGCGGGACCGGGGCCCGCCTCCATGCGCGGCAGCCGTCCGGCCTGGCCGGCCGTGAGGTTGTCGTGGCGCACGTAGACCTTCGCCCGGGGTTCCTCCCAGTCGCCGAGGTCCAGGGCGAGGAACGGGTGGCCGGCTCCCGGGGGCAGGCTGCCGAACGCCTTCCGGTGGCCCAGCCGGTGCAGCGCCTCGCGCACCGTCGCGGCGGAACGTTCCGCCCCGTTCGCGGCCGGGTTGAGATAGGCCTTCACCCCGGGTACGCCGCCGGGCCTGAGCTCCAGGGCGCACCACAGGGCGAAGGGGCCGTGCGGGGTGGGCGGCAGGAACAGGTCCTCGACCTCGTCGAGCGGACCGGTGGAGAAGTGCCAACGGCGCGCCATCGCCCGGACGGTCTCGACTCCGGCACGGCCGTTGAGAGCCAGGCTGTCTGCGCCGCAGCCCGGTTCCAGGAGCACCCGCAGAGCGGGGGCCGCGTCCGGCTGTGCGGAGAGGGAGAACTCGACCGGGGTGTGGTCGTCGGACAGGAAGGTGCGGGTGGGCGGCGGCAGGTGCAGCGGTCGCTGGGCCACCGGGCCCAGCGAGTCGGTCAGGACCCGGGCATAGGTCTCGGTGTCGGCTTCGGAGAGGCCGGCCACCGTGCCGAGTCTTCGCAACTGACCGCTGGTGAGGGCGCCCAGGGTCGGTGCGCCCCGCACGTCCGCGGCGCCCGCCGCTACCGCGGTCACCGGCCTCTCCCTCGCCCCGGCCGCACGAAGAGATACCCGCCTGGCGAGGCGGGTATCGGCGGCAGCGGCGGCCCAGCGGCGTTCGTGGATATGTGGTCCACGACACCTCCTTCAACTCGTGAGCAACGTGAATGCCGCGTTGCTCACTACCCGTGCCGTTGATCGTTCATGCGGAAGGGGCAGGTTGGAGGGGTGTTGCGGAAGTCACCGGGTGAGCCAGTTGAGGAACTGGCTCCACATGCCCGCGCGTTCGCCCGCACGGGCCTGGCCCGACGCCTCCTCCCGCTCGGGCGTGCGGGAGTGCGGCTGCGGGTCGGAGCGGCGTCCGGCCCGTACCGGCGTGAAGCGGGCCGGAAGGGTGGCGAGGGCCCGGTTGAAGGGGCCCGGACGCCAGGCCAGGCTGTCCTCCGGAACGGCGAGTTCCACGTCGGGCAGTTCGTTGAACAGGTGCTCGATGGCGGTGACCGTGATGTGCCGGGCCGGTTCCTTCGACGGGCAGGCGTGCGGGCCCGCGCTCCAGGCGAGGTGCGCGCGGTTGCTGCCGGCCTGGCGGGACGCCTTGAGGGCCGGGCCGGTGTTGGCGGCGGCGAAGCTGACCAGGACCAGGTCGCCCGCCTGCAGGTGCTGTCCGGCGAGTTCCGTGTCGGCGGCCGGGTAGTGCGGCGCGTAGTTCGACATGGGCGGGTTCTCCCACAGGGTGTCGTCGAGGGCCTCGTCGATCAGGCCTCCCTCGCGGGCGTACCGCTCGTGGGTGAGGAGCCGGTGCAGGGTGTTGCCGATGAGGTTGCGCAGCGGTTCGGCGCCGGCGCCCAGCAGCAGCGCCAGCTGGTGGACCATCTCCTCGTCGCTGAGCCCCGCCTCGTGCCGCATCAGCCATGAGGTGACATCGTCACCGGGCTTGTTCCGCTTGAGCGCGACCAGCTCCCCCACCGCCTGGAACAGCACCGCGGTGGCCTTGTCGGCGTTGATCCCGTCGAACATGCCGGAGATGCCGAACAGCACCCGGTCGCCGATGTCGGCGGGGCAGCCGAAGAGCTCGTTGAACACGAACAGCGGCAGCTGCCGCGCGTAGTCGCCCAGCAGGTCGGCCGAACCCCGGCCGCTGAACTGGGAGATGAGGTAGCCGGAGATCTGCTCGGTGCTGCGGCTCAGCCGCCGGGTGTCCACCCGCGCCATGCTGTCGGTGACCGCCTGCCGCAGGCGCAGGTGGTCGGCGCCGTCGGCGAACATGCAGTTGGGCCGGTAGGCGAGCAGCGGCGCGACCGGGCTGTCCGGGCCCACCTTGCCCTCGTTGAAGGCCCGCCAGCGACGCGCGTCCTTGCGGAAGGAGGCGGAGTCCTGCAGGAGCTGGAGCGCCGCCGAGTAGTCCGTGACCAGCGTCGCCTCGACCCCCGGGGCCAGTTCGACGGGCGCGGTGGCCCCGTAGTGGCGCAGGTATTCGTAGTACGCCTGCGGGTCGGCGGCGAACTCCGGGCCGTGCAGTGGCACACGGGCACCGGAGCCGTGGGCCGGGCACCCGGGCGGAGGCACCGGGACGGCGGTGTCGTGGGCGTTCATGTCTGCTCCCAGCTCCTAGCGGGTGCGGTCCAGCAAGTAGCGGACGAGGGTGGTCAGTGCGGCGGCCGAGGACTTCTCGTCGCGGGCGTCGCAGGTGACGACGGGGGTGTCGTCGAGCAGGTCCAGGGCCTCGCGCAGCGCCCGCTCGTCACGGAGCGGGACCCCGTCGAAGTGGTTGACGGCGATGGCGTAGTCGAGGCCGTAGTGCTCGATGAGGTCGATGACGGGGAAGGAGTCGGCCAGCCGCTCGGGGTCGACCAGCACCAGGGCGCCGAGCGCGCCGCGGGCCATGTCCTCCCACATCTGGACGAAGCGCTGCTGACCGGGCGTACCGAACAGGTAGAGGACGACGCGGTCGCTGATGGTGAGGCGTCCGAAGTCCATGGCGACCGTGGTGGTGGTCTTGCCCTGGACCCCCTTGAGGTCGTCGACCGACTCGGCGGCCTGCGTCATCGTCTCCTCGGTGGACAGCGGCTCGATCTCCGAGATGGAGCCGATGAGGGTGGTCTTGCCCACCGCGAAGTGCCCAACGACGAGGATCTTGACCGCGGTCTGGGTCGCTCCGTCCCGTACGTAGTCCTGCTCACCCAAACTTGGCGCGGAGGCCATTGAGCACCTCCTCCAGGATCTCCTTGTCCGCGAGGCGGGCGCGGGCGACCGGCGGGCGGGTCATGAGGTGGCCGCCTTCCATCAGGGATGCCAGCAGGATCCGCACCACACCCAGCGGGAAGCGGGTGTGTCCGGCTATCTCGGCGACCGAGAGGTAGCCGGCGGAGCAGAGGTCCAGCAGGCTCTGCTCCTCGGGGGACAGCCGGGCCGGCCGCTGCGTCTGCCCGGCAGCAGTAACCAGGGTGATGAGGGAGAGCTGCTCCTCCTCGGGCAGGTCGCGGCCCTTGGTGATGACGTACGGCCGTACTAACTCGGCCGACTCCGGCTCCCAGCCGTCGTGGCCGGTCATGAGCGGGGGCCGAGGTTCTCGCGCGGCGGGGTGGTCAGCCGCTTGCCGAGCTGGGCGACGAGTTGCTGCATCCGGAAGGTGATGTCCGCCATGTCGACCTCCGGGGAGGCGGAGACGCCGAGGTAGGCGCCCTCGCCTGCGGAGATCAGGAACACCCAGCCGCCGTCGAACTCGACCAGGGTCTGCCGCCACGCCTGCTGCGGGTCCTCACAGAAGAAGGCGAGGGTGCGGCTGAGCGACTGCACGCCGCTCATCGCGGCGGCGACCCGGTCCGCGTCGTCCTTGTCGAAGTCCTGCGTACGGGCCATCAGCAGCCCGTCGGCCGATATCAGGACCGCATGCAGGGCCCCGGGAATCTCCAGGGCGCTGTCGAGCATCCATGACAGATCGTCGTTCACGAGTCCTCGAGTCCTTCTCTGCTTGCACCAGGTGTTCTGCTCGTCCGGTCCGGGCCCTCCGGCCGGGTGACGCGGCCGGTCTGCGTGCCCCGTTGGAAGGCGGCCATGATCTGGGCCTGCTCGGAGTCGGAGCGACCGGTGGTCCGCGGGGCTTCCGCGGTGCCGGGCACGATGGCCATCGGGCGCTTGCGCCGACGCCGGGGCAGGCCGTCGCCGGTCTGGGAGGGGGCGAGCGCCGCCTCCGGTCCGCCGTCCGCTCCCGGGCGGGCGGCCGTGTGGGCGGGGGCCGGGGACGGTGCCCTCTTCTCCGGCATGGCGGTGAGCAGCTCGTGCGGCAGCAGGACCACCGCGCGCACACCTCCGTAGGGAGAGGAGGAGTCCACCGACACCTCGAAGCCGAAACGCTCGCACAGCAGCCCGATGACCGCGAACCCGAACTGCGGTGGGTTCCCCAGTCCCGCCACGCCCGAGGCACGCTCGGTGGCGAGCAGCTTGTCGGCGCGGGCGCGCTCCTCGTCGCTCATGCCGACACCGGCGTCGTCCACGACGACGCAGATGCCCTTGGGCACGGTCCGGATGTTGATCTCGACGACGGTGTCCGGGCTGGAGTAGCTGGTGGCGTTGTCGAGGAGTTCGGCGAGGACCAGGGCGACGGGTTCCACGGCCCGGCTGGTGATGCCGAAGTCGACCTGGGAGAGGATCTCCACCCGGCGGAAATGCCGGATCCGGCCCTGGGCGCTGCGCACCACGTCGTACACCGAGGCGGTGTCGCGCCGGCCGCCCAGCCAGCCGTCGCACAGGACCGCGATGGACTGGGCGCGACGGCCGAACTGCGAGTTGGTGTGGTCGATCTCCAGCAGGTCCTGCAGGAGGGCGGAGTCGCCGTACTTGGTCTGCAGCCGGGAGAGCACCAGCTGCTGTTCGGCGGCGAGGCCCTGCAGGGTGCGCATGGCGGACTTCAGCACGGTCTTCGTCTCGTCCTCGGCCCGTTCCTGAGCCGCCAGCACGGACTTCCCGTAATCGTTCTCCAGCTCCGTGTAGTGCTCCCTGAGCCCCTGGATCTCCTGCCGCAGAGACCGTGCCGCCCGGCGCTGGCGGCCGATGAGCACGGCGGCGGCGACGAGGGCGACGACCAGGACCCAGAGCAGTGGGTTCCCCAAGTATTCCGTCATAAGACTCTCTTCAGGCGACTGACGGCCGGCTTGCCGAATGTCCGTCTACGCGGGCGGTCCGGTGGAGCACCGGGGTTGCCGCCCGGGCTGTCCCTGAAGTCGGGGATGCCGTCTTTCACCCATCCGCCCGCTCCGCAAACGCGGTGATCGTATCACCGCATGATCAAGTGAGGTCACGTCAAGAACCGTTCGTCCAGGACCGGTTGCGACCGTGTCTTCGGCAGGTTCCGGCGGTGGGTACAGTCGGCCCCGTGAACGATGTACAAGGCACCCACCCGCCGGGCGCACGGCCGCTGCCGGACGGTACGGCGTGACGCCCGAGGCCATGGCGGCGGTGTTCGCGGCGGGCTTCGGGGCCGGCGCCATCAACAGCGTCGTCGGCTCCGGAACGCTCATCACCTTCCCGGTGCTGCTGGCGACGGGGCTGTCCCCCGTCACCGCCACCGTCTCCAACGCCCTCGGTCTCATCCCCGGGTCCGTCAGCGGGGCCGTCGGCTACCGGAAGGAGCTGAACGGCCAGCGTCGGCGCGTCCTCACGCTGGGCGTCGGCGCGGTGCTGGGCGGTCTCGCGGGGGCCACGCTGCTGCTGTCGCTGCCGGCCGACGCGTTCGAGACCATCGTGCCCGTCCTGGTGGGCCTCGCCCTGGTCCTGGTCGCCTTCCAGCCCCGGCTCAACAGGATGGTGCAGCGCCGCCGTGCACGCACCGGTACCGCACCGCGCCAGGACGGGGGCCCGCTGCTGTTCACCGGCCTGACGCTCGCCAGCGTCTACGGCGGCTACTTCGCCGCCGCGCAGGGGATCATCTACCTGTCCCTGATGGGCATGCTCCTCGACGACTCCCTGCAACGTCTCAACGCCGTCAAGAACGTCCTGTCCGCCCTCGTCAACACGGTCGCCGCACTCTTCTTCCTCTTCGCCGCGGACTTCGACTGGACGGCCGTCGCCCTCATCGCGGCCGGTTCGGCCCTCGGCGGTTACGCGGGGGCCAGGGTGGGCCGCCGTTTCAGCCCCGTGGTGCTGCGCACCCTGGTCGTGACCGTCGGCTCGGTGGCGCTGGTGCAACTGCTGCTCCGCTGACCCGGACGGCGGCCCCGGCCCCGGCCGCGGGCCGAACCGCCCTGCCGGGCCCGCCGCTCCGCCCTCCACCGGCCGGTCCGGGCCCTCGGGCATAACGCCGCGTTATGCGAAGCCGGGATTGGTGGCGCCGCGTTCCGCCCGGACATGCTGAGCGCCCCCACACCCCACGCGCCCCGGAGCGCGTCGTCGGAATCGAGGAGCCTTGCGCATATCCAGATGCGTCCCCACCCTGGTGGCCGCCCTCATGGCCGCTCTCCTGTCCGCCCTCGCCCTCGCGCCGAGCGCCTCCGCGGCGGAGCCCCGGCCCGGAGACGGCGGCCCCCAGCCGATCATCGGCGGTGGCTACGCGCAGAACGCCCCCTGGGCCGCCCGGCTGTTCTCCCACGGCACCCAGACCTGCACCTCGACCATCATCTCCCCCACCTGGGTCCTGACCGCGAAGCACTGCGTGACCGGAGGAGGGCTCTCCTTCCGCGTCGGCAGCCTCGACCAGCAGTCCGGCGGCACCGTGGCCAACGGCGTCCAGACCGTCACTCACGCGTCGTCGGACCTCGCGCTCGTCCGCCTCGACCGCTCCGTCTCCGCCTCCTACGCGCAGCTCGGGCAGCCGGGCACGGTACGGGTCGGCCAGACCGTGCAGGTCTACGGCTGGGGCGCCACCTCCCGGTGCGGTTCGGAGATCAACTGCCAGTCCCGGTACCTGAAGGTCGCCAACGTCAGCGTGACCCAGGGGTGCCGGGACGCCTACAACGGCTCGGCGATCTGCGCCCGCGCCGTCGACGGCATCACCGCGGGCGGCGACTCCGGCGGCCCGATGATGGCCGGCGGCGTCCAGGTGGGCGTCGCCTCGACCAGCGACCGGCAGTCCACCACGGCTTACACGAACGTGACCGCCTACCGCTCGTGGATCCAGTCGGTCGCGGGCGTCTGACCCCGCCCCCGGGACCGCTCTCGTGCGCGCCCGCCCCCGCTCACCGCGGAGGCGGGCGCGCACGCGTCCCGGCGCTCGTCCCGGACCCGGCGAGCGGCGGTGCCCACACCGTCCGGGAGCCGGACGGCCCGGCAGGCGCGTGGCGGATGCAATTACCGTTCACCGTGAACGGTCCGCATCCCGCGCGAAGGAGGTCCGGTACGGCCGGGCAGACGGTCCAGCCCCCGGTGGACGAGCACGAGCCGGCCGTACTGCGGCTCCGGGACGTGACCGTCCGCCGCTCCGCGACCGACCACCTGATCCTCGACGGGATCGACTGGACGGTCCGCCCGGGAGAGCACTGGGCCCTGCTGGGGGCCAACGGCGCGGGGAAGACGACCCTGCTGCGGCTCCTCGGCGCCCTCATGCACCCCACCACCGGCACGGTGGAGGTCCTCGGCAGCCGGCTCGGCCGGGTGGACGTCCGTGAGCTGAGGGCGCGCATCGGCCACGTCACCTCCGCCCAGCGGGTGCCGCAGGACCTCACGGCCCACACCGTCGTGCTCACCGGCCACAGCGGCACCGTGCAGCCCCTGTGGCGGACGTACGACGACGAGGTCCGGCTCCGCGCCCACGGCCTCCTGACCGAACTCGGCGTCAAGGAACCGGCCGACCGGCCGTACGGTGTCTGTTCGGGCGGGCAGCGGGCGCGCGTGCTGATCGCCAGGGCGCTGATGGCCGATCCGGCCCTGCTGCTCCTGGACGAGCCGTTCAACGCCCTGGACCTGCCGTCCCGCGGGGACCTCGTGGAGGCCATGCACCAACTGACCGAGGGCCGGCCGACGTTGGCCACCGTCACGGTCACCCACCATCTGGAGGAGCTGTTCCCCGCCGTCAGCCACGCCCTGTTGCTGCGTGAAGGCCGGACACTGTCCCGCGGGACCGTGACCGGTGTCCTCACCGACGCCCGCCTGACGGCCTGTTTCGGCCGCGACATCACCGTGGCGAAGCGCGACGGCCGCTGGTCCGCCTACTCGGGCCGCCGGCAGGGCGGTCAGCCGACGGCGGTCCGGCCGGCGGGACCGGCACGCCGTTCCCCTGCTGCCGGGTTCGCCCCCCCCCGTGCGTCCGCGCGCACGTATGCGACGCGCGCTTCCGCGAACGCAGCCGCCGGACCAGGGGGCCCCGCCCCCGCCGGGGCGTGTGATGCGACGGGCGGCCCCGGACGTATCGGCGCATCGGAGCGTCCGGGACCGCCCCTCGGCTCCCCCGCCAGGCGCCCGGGCCCATCCGCCTGCCGCGGAAAGCGGCGGCCGGGCCCGGGTGCACACCCACGGGTCACCCCGGTCAACGCGGCAGGATCTTCGGGGGCCGCGGCAGGGCCGTCGGGACCGGCCGGCCGGCCGGTCGCGGGCCCGCCGCACCGAAAGTCGTCCCGCCCGCGCTGTCCGGCTCGTTCACGGGGCATGCGCACGGGTGGGGGATCGCCCTCGCCCGCCCCGACACGAGGAGCAACCGCACCGTGGGAACCGCCGTCCACGTTCCACAGACCCGGGACATGCTCGGAGACGAGCTCTCCGGCGACGAAGCCCTGACCGCCCTGCGCCGGTACGGGGGCCTGCGCCTGCTGACCGACTCCTTCGCCCGGTTCCGCTTCGCGGACGGCTTCACCAACGCCCGGGCCCTGGCCTTCCAGGTCGTCCTCGGCCTGGTCCCGATCACCATCGTGCTCGTCGGCCTCGCCACGTCGGTGCACACGGAGGGCGTGGGCCGGGTCATCGAGCTGACCCTCGGCCGCATCGTGCCGGGCGCCAGCGCGGACGTCGTGGCGGAGGCGTTCGAGGGCACCCGGCGCAGCGCGGACAGTGACGCGTGGAGCACGCTCGCGCTGTGGCTGGGCCTGGCGTTCGCCGTGCTGAACCTCGCCTCGGCCATGGCGCAGATCGAGCGGGGCGCCAACCGCATCTACGGCATCGAGCGCGACCGGCCCTTCCTCCGCAAGTACACAAGGGCGCTGGTGCTCGCGTTCACGGGCGGCCTGCCGATGGTCCTGGGGTTCCTCGTGCTCGTCGCGGGCGAGACCGTCGGGGACGCCGTGGCCCGTTCCGTCGGCGGCCGGGAGGGCGGCGACGGATGGTGGGGCGTCCTGGACCTGCCGGCGGGGCTGCTGCTGGCCTGGGTCGCGTCGGCGGTGATCCTGCGCTGGTCCCCCCGCCGCGACCAGCCCGGCTACACCTGGCTGGCCTTCGGCTCCGCGGTCCACCTGGTGCTGTGGGTCTCGGCGACCTGGCTGCTCGCGCTCTACGTCGGCCACAGCGGGGCCTTCGGCGCCGTCTACGGTCCGCTCACCGCCTTCATCGCGCTGCTGCTGTGGGCGAACCTCACCGCCGTGGCGCTCTTCCTCGGCATCGCGTTCGCCGCCCAGCTGGAGGCGGCACGGGCCGGCCTCCGCACGCCGGTCAGGCCGGACCCGGGCCCGGGCGCCTGACGCTTCCGTCCGCGGCGACCGCCCTCCGCGGGAGGGAGACCTGGGCGAGGCGTTCCCGTGCACCCGTCTGATCGGCCGCTCCGGCCCGAACCAGCGCGGGCCCGGTGTGCCGTGGATGCGGGAACGGTTGTCCGGCCGCTCCGGCCCCGCCGCCCGGGAGAAGACCATTTCGCCGAGCCGTGCGCGGGGTGCGGGACGGTGTTCGCCGGGAGAACGTCTCCTGGCCGTGGAGCCTTCTTCGCCCCACTGCGGCCGGACGGCTCACACGACTACGTCTGCTCCGGTCAGGCGGCCGGAACGTCAGGCGCAGGCCCAGGCCGACATTCCCTGCAGACGGGCGAGGCGCCGGGCGACGGCGATCTGTTCCCCGCGGGTGGCGAGATCCGCGCGCGCCGCGTACTCGCGGCCCCCCGCGGCGGCCCAGCTGGACGGCGCGAACTGGAGACCGCCGTAGTAGCCGTTGCCCGTGTTCGCCTGCCAGTTGCCGCCGGACTCGCACGCGGCGATGGCGTCCCAGTCGGTGCGCTGGTGGACCGACGGCGAGGCGCCGGCTTCGCCCGTCGCGGCCAGCGCGAGTGCGGCGAGCGCGACCGCCACGGCGGTCCGGACGCCACGTCCGCGCGAACTGCGTGTCTCGCTCGTATGAGCATGTCGTCTACAGATCATACGAAGACTGTTACACCACGTGACGGCGCGGCGGTGCGCCCACCACCCCGCCCTTACGCCGGCCGGAGCATGCGAACCATCCCCGCCGTCCGGCCGGACCGACCGGCGCGGGCCGCCCCGCCGTCCCGGCTCAGCGCAGTCCTCGACGGCTTCCGGAGCCCCTTGCACCGGGTGCGCGGCACAGGGACCGGGCGCGGCCACCGACGGTGCGGAGCCGGCCCCGGCACCCGCCGGGAATCGTCGAGGCCGTGCGCGCGGGTGACGCGACGGCCGCCGGGACGACCGTGCACCGGCACTCCGACGACGGTCACGGCCGTGCGGCGCAGCGCCGGGCAAGCCCCCTCGTTCGTGTGAAGAAACACGAGGACGTCCTCCAGTCGGGTGACGGGCGCGCGGAGGAGTCCCGGCGCGCCCTTACGGTTTCGCGGTGACCTCGATCTCAGCTGACACGCGCCCCCTGCGAACCGCCGACCTCGGCACGCTCGTCATCATGTCCTGGAGCCGGGAGACCCCCGACGGCGACGTCCCCTTCCTCCTCGTCTGCTCCTTGGGGGACGGCGACGGCGGTCCGGAGGCGACCCCGGAAGCCGTCGAGCGGCTGCTGCGCCATTCCGGCATCACCGTGGGGGACGGCGTCCTCGACGCCACGGGCCTGACCGGCCTGCCGGTGACGTTGCTGGTCGTGCCGGGCGCGGCGGCGCTCACCATGCCGGGCGTCAACGCCCAGTTCGTTCCCACGCCCGAGTGGCGCAAGGCGGTCGACGAGCGGGGGTACGCCTGCCTGATCTTCGCCACGCGTCCCTGGTCCGGGGGCGAGCCCGGCGACGGCGAGGCGGTCGCCGCCTTCGCCAACGACGAGGCCACGCTCTCGTCCGCGGCGCAGGTCGTGCTGCCGGTGCGCAGCCTGCGGAGCTGACGGGCCGGACGGCGGCGCGCCGCCCGGACAGCGGGGAAGCACACCCCGCTCAGCGGGGGGCGCCGCCGAACTCGATCTCGTTCCCGTCCGGGTCCCGGTACCTCGCCTTGCGCACACCGTTCGCGTAGGTCTCCCGCTGCACCGGTTCCAGCCCCCGCCCGGCGATCGCGGCCACGCGGCCGTCGAAGTCGTCGACGAAGACGGTGTGCATCGCACGGCCGGCGCGACCGGGCCGGTGCTCGACGAACAGCGAACGGTGCTCCGCGAGTTCCCACACCGACTCGGTGTCGCTCGCCACGAACGTCGGCGGCGAGCCGAGCAGCCGCTCGTACCAGGCCAGGGCCACGGCGTAGTCGCTGACGGGGATACCTGCGAAGAGGTCGACGGTCATCCCGTCAGTATGGGCCCGGCGCCCTGCCCGCACGCCGCTTCGCTGCGGGGAGGCTCACGTCCACAGCTCGTCGCTGTCGCACACCCGGGCGCCCATGTTGCGCTGCATCATGCGCAGCGCGGCGTCCGCGAGATCGGCGTGGATGTGGGCGACCGCGTCGCGCGGCACGATGACCTGCAGGTGGCGGATGTGGGCGTCGAGCGCCGAGTACAGGACACACTGTTCGGTCACCTGCCCGCACAGCACCAGCCGGTCGATCCCCTGCTGGTGGAGCAGGTACGTCAACGGCGTCTCGTAGAAGACGGAGTGGCGTGCCTTGAGCACGAAGAGGGAGGACTCGTCCGGCTGCAGTGGCTCCACGAGGCGTGCGTGCGGCCCCGAGAGGGCCTTGTCGAGGAGCTCGCCGTGGTGCGAACGCCACTCGCCGAAGTTGTCGTTGACGTAGATCACGGGGACGCCCTGCCGCCGTGCTCGCTCCAGCAGGCCGGTCACCGTCGGCAGGACGGATTCCACGGCGGGAATCAGCGACTCGGCGTCTTCGTGGTCGTAGATGTTGATCATGTCGATGACGATCAGCGCGGTCTTGCTCATGGTGCACAGGTTGCCACTGTGCGGCGGGAAAACCGCCGTTTCCGGCCGACGGCGGGGCGAGGACGCCGCGGCGTTCACCGGAGGGCCCGGTCCGAGCACGCCGCCGCTTCCCCCGCCTCGAAGGGGTCCTGCGCCCAGGGCGCCGGTGCCAGCCCCTCGTTCCAGTCGCGCAGCCGCCCCTCGTTCACGCAGATGATGCCGCACTGTTCGGCATAGTCCGCGGCCGGTTCGGTGAAGTCGCTGGTCGTGACGAGGACCGCCACGTCGGCTCCGTGGACGGTGAAACAGGTGCCGCCGAAGCGCTGGAGGTCCTGCGAGCCGACCTTGTTGTCGTCCCCGTAGCGCTTGCACTGGATCACGACACGCCGGCCGTCGGGAGTCACCGCCGTCACGTCCGCGCCGAGATCGCCCGCTCCGCCCACCACCTCCACCTCGGCGCAGCCGTCCCGTACACAGAGCGCGGCTATCGCCTGCTCGAACTCGTCGGGGCTGACTTCCTCGTGTGCGACGGCCACCACGGTGGTGGGCTCCGGGGGGTCCACCACCACGGCGGGCTCCTCGGAGCCGCGGGTCCGCGGCCCCGGCACGACCGCCCGTTCCTCCTCCAGCACGTCCAGGGCCGTCGCCGTGGCCTCCTCCAGGGCGCCGGTGGTACGGCGCGCCAGCCCCCACGCGGAGAGGCCGCGGCGCCCGCGCCGGCAGAGGATGCCGGCCACCACCAGCCCGAGCACCAGGACGGCGGCCCAGGCGGGGCGCCGCTCCGCGACGTCGAGCGCCATCCGCCCGACCCAGCCCACGACGCACAGGCCGACAGCGGCGAGCCCGAAGAACATGGCCGTCGCCCGGAGGTCGAAGCGGCGCCCGGAGCGGCCCGGGTGAGTGCGGTGCTCAGGCACGGTCACGGTGGTCAGTCCTCCCTGCGGCCGACAACAAGATCGCTCACTTCGTCTGCCCAGGAACCACCGGCTCACCGTGCTTTCATGACACGCCGTCGGATGGCTCATCCGACCTGCGTGCGAATCTTCCGGGCATAACGTGTGGAATATGAAGAAATGCCATGTCGTGTACCTGGTGTGCACCGCAACGATGATCGGAACGGGACTCGGCGCGGCTCCGGCCCCCGCCGGTCGCACGACCCACGTGGTCCACCCCGGAGAGTCGATCCAGAAGGCAGTGGACGCGGCCGTCCCGGGTGACACCGTGCTCGTCACTCCCGGCACCTACCACGAGAGCGTCACGGTGAGCACGCCCCGGCTCACCCTGCGCGGCATGGGCCGCACCACGGTGATCAGGCCGAGCACCAAGAAGGCCGCCGAGGACGACGCCTGCGCCGGCGGCGGCAACGGGATCTGCGTGTTCGGGACGAAGGACCGGAACGTCAAGGGCGTCACCGTCGCCGGCCTGACGGTCACCGGCTTCACCCGCACCGGTCTGCTCTCCGCGGCCACCGACGGGCTGACCGTGCGGAACGTGACGGCGGTGAAGAACGGCGTCTGGGGCATCGCCCAGGAGCGGTCGGTCCACGGCATCTTCCGGGGCAACACCGCCCGCGACAACGGCGACGCGGGCATCTTCCTCGCCAACACCATCACGGCCGAGGAAGGTGCCGCGGACACCCAGGGCACGGAGGTCGCGCACAACCGGGTCGAGGGCAACCGGATCGGCATCACCGTCCGGCGGCTGCGCAACCTCGCCGTCGCCGACAACCACGTCACCGGCAACTGCGCGGGCGTGTTCGTCGTCGGCGACGAGAACAAGCCCAAGGCAGGCGACCTGGTCGTGCGGGACAACCACGTCGTGCGCAACAACAGGTCCTGCCCGAAGACCGAGCGGCTGCCCGCCCTCCAGGGCTCCGGCATCGTCCTGACCGGAACCGAGAAGGTCCTGGTCGCGGACAACACGGTCGAGGGCCACTCCGGCAAGTCCCCGCTGTCGGGCGGCATCGTCCTGTTCAAGAGCATGGTGGGCGTCACCGGCGAGAAGAACGAGGTCAACGGCAACCGGCTGCGCGACAACGCCCCCGCCGACCTCGTCAGCACCGAGACCGGGGACGCCGCCAGGAGCAACACCTTCGAAGGCAACACCTGCGGTACCTCCAAGCCCGCCGGTATGTGCTGACCCCCCCCCCAGCCACCCGTGGACCGAAATAGGAAGGAAAGCGGCACATGACGACCGCCCAGACTGCCCCACCCCCGCCCATGCGCCTGCGGGAGCTCGTGTTCGGGGCGGCATGTGCCGCCGCCCTCCGCGCGGCCGCCCGGCTCGGCGTCGCCGACGCCCTCGGTGACACCCCGACGTCGGTGGACGACCTCGCGGCCTCGGTGAAGACCGAGCCCGGGCCGCTGCGCCGGCTGCTGCGCGCCCTGACCTGTTACGGCGTCTTCGCCGAGCGGGAGGACGGGACCTTCGCGCACACCGACATGTCCCGGCTGCTGCGCGAGGACGACCCGCACAGCCTGCGCTACATCACGCTGTGGTGCACCGAGCCGTGGACCTGGGACGCGTGGCCCCGGCTCGACGAGGCGGTGCGCACCGGCCGCAACGTCGTCGAGGGCCTGTACGGCAAGGAGTTCTTCACCTACCTCAACGAGGACGCCCCCGAGTCGGCCGAGGTCTTCAACCGCGCCATGACGACGTCCAGCCGGCAGTCCGCCCAGGACGTGGCGGCGCTCCTCGACCTGTCGGGGAGCGCGTCGGTCGTGGACATCGGCGGCGGCCAGGGGCACGTCGTGGCGAGCCTGCTGGAGAAGTACCCGACGATGCACGGCACCCTGCTCGACCTGCCGCGGGTCGTGGAGAACGCCGACCCCCGGCTGCGCGAGGGCGGACCGCTCGCGGACCGGGTACGGATCGTGCCCGGCGACTGCCGTGAGGCGGTCCCCGTCCGGGCCGATGTGTACATCATCAAGAACATCCTGGAGTGGGACGACGACAGCACCGCCCGCGCCCTGCGCAACGTCATCGGGGCGGGCGGGCCCGGGGCGCGGGTCGTGGTCATCGAGAACCTCGTCGACGACACGCCCTCGATGCGCTTCAGCACCGCCATGGACCTGATGCTGCTCCTCAACGTCGGCGGCGCGAAGCACACCACCGACAGCATGGTCGGCCGGCTGACCGGCGCGGGCCTCGTGATCGAAGACATCCGCCCGGTCAATCCCTACCTGCACGCGTTCGACTGCACCGTGCCCGAGTGAGCTGACCGCAGACGCACGCGCGTCGGCCGCCGTACCGCGGATCGCGGTACGGCGGCCGAGGTGTCCACGGCCTGCGGCGCGGCTCAGGCGTCGGGTGCGCGGCGGTCGGTGACGAGGTCCATGCGGGCACCCTCGAGAGCGTGGGCGAGGCCGCCGTCCGTCGCGGGGAAACCGTTCGGACCGTCGGCGCCGCCGTCCAGGAGCGTCGTCAGTTCGGTCACCCGGCCGGGGTCCGGGAGGCCGAGGGACACCGCCGGGTCACCGGCGGCCTCGGTGCCGCCCCTGACGTCGACCAGCCGTACCACGACGTCGTCGCGCTGGAAGATCGTGCTGCACAGGACCGGGCTGTTCGGATCGTCCGCCGCCCTCTCGTCGTGCTCGGCGAGCAACTGGGCCAGCCGCATGCCGCGGCCCGGCCGCGCCGGGTACGACAACGCGTGCCGCTGGGCCGCCGGGTCCTCCTCCCCCGCCGTCACGTGGTGGACGGCCGGCAGCGCCGCCCGCGTGTAGAAGACCCGCGCGGACTCCGGGTCGCCGAGGTCCCGGTCCTGCTCCAGGTAGGGGTTGAGGGCCTCCTCGACGGCCCGCACCTCGGGCTGCTGCGCCACGTGGCGCAGGGCCGCGAGCAGGTCGCCGCGCACCTCGATGGCCCGCACCACCCGGTTGCCGTGCAGGAACAGGGAGGTTCGGCACAGTCGCGTGGTGTCGTCGACGCGCGGTTCGGGCGAGGAGTAGCCGGCGAGGAGCGCGGCGACCGCTTCCTCACTGCCCGGCTTCACCGTGAAGGTGAGCGCGTGCCGGATCACACCGTCACCGATCCGGGGGGCGGTCTGGAGCCCGCCGCGGGCGGTGTCGGCGCCCTCGGCCGGGTGGCTCGTCTCGCGGACCACGTGGAAGCGCAGCGACCTGGTGTCGCGCACACAGCTGTGCAGCGGCTTCACCATCCGCACGTGCTCCTCGCTGCTGACCCAGTTCAGGAACGGCGGGGCGCTCTCCCACTCGCTCGTGATGAGCCACTGGGACGGGTTCTCGATGGACTGGCACAGCTGCTCACCGAGGTGCCCGGGGACGGACTCGACGTGGCTGCGCAGCTGCTCGTACGTCTCGAGGAACTGCTGCTGGGCCCCGTCGTAGACCTCCACCAGCAGGACGACACGGAGTCTGGAGCCGTCGAACACGGACTGGGAGACATGGTGCGACACCTGTCGCGTCAGCGGTTCCGAAGCAGGGGTGGACATGGTGGTCATCCTGCGCACATCTCCTTCGCGGGGGCGGAACTGAACGTCGGCCGCGGTGATGCGACGCCAGCGTGCCTCGATCCTGTGCCCGGCCCCGGTGACGCGCGACCCGTGTGCACTGCGCGGGTGACCTGCGCGGTGCCGGAACGGCGTACGGCCTCAGGTGAGGTGCGCGAAGACCACCAGGTTGTCCGTGTAGTCCTTGGCCTTGCGGTCGTAGTCGCCCGCGCAGGTGATGAGCCGCACCTCGGCCCGGTCCGTGTCGCCGTACACGCGCTTGCTGGGGAAGGCGTCCTTGTCGAACGTCTCCAGGGCGTCGACCACGAACGACGCCTTGCGTCCGTCGGCCCTCTCGACGTGGAACACGTCGCCCTCCTCCAGCCGGTCGAGGCCGGCGAAGACGGCCGCGGACGTCTTCGTGTCCACGTGCCCGGCGATGATCGAGGTGCCCCGCTCCCCGGGGGAGGCGCCCTTGGCGTACCAGCCGACGAGGTTGGTGTCGTCGGGCGGCGGAGCCTGGAGCTGCCCGTTCGCGCCGATGGCGAGGTCGGTGAAGGGGGCGTCGACGGAGATCTCCGGGATGAGCAGACGCACCGGCTTGGACCGCGGCAGGTCCGTCCCCGTACGGCCGACGGCGGACGGAGCCGTCCCCGTACGGCCGACGGCGGACGGGGCCGTCGCACCGGGCTGTGCGGCTAGCGGGGGCCGGGAGGTGTCGGCCGACGTGTCGTTGCCGCCGATCAGGCTCACCGCCAGGACCAGCAGGGCAGCGGCGCACAGCACCGTCGTGCCGGACCGGGGCGCCTGCCCGGCCGGCGCCGGCTCTTCGCCGGCGGGGGAAGCAGGGGGGACTGCCATCGGGGACCACCTCACTAGGGCACGGCAGCAGGGCGGAGGGGAACGGGGGAGCGAGCCGGGCCGCCGCGCGGTGCCTGGGCGGCGGCCCGACCGTTATCTCGCCCGGCACGGCTCACGCCGCTCCGCGAGCCGACTTCCTGCGCCGGACGGCGTACAGACCGGCGCCGGCGACGGCCAGGACGGCCAGCCCGCCCGCGGTCGTGGTCGGGGTGTCCAGCCCGCCGCCTCCGGTGTGCATCCCGCCGCGCGGCTTGTCGTGCTCGCCGCCCCAGGACTTGCCGCCCTCTTCCTGCTTGTAGGTCTCCGAGCCCTGCTTGGAGCCGCCGTCCCAGTCGCCTCCGTTCACCGCGGTCAGCGCACCACCACCCGTGTGCATCCCGCCGCGCGGCTTGTCGTGGTCGCCGCCCCGGGACGTGCCGCCTTCCTCCTTCTCGCCCTTCTCGCCCTTCTCGGAGGCCTCCGAGCCCTGCTTGGAGCCGCCCTCCCAGTCGCCCTCGTTCACCGCGGTCAGCGCACCACCACCCGTGTGCATCCCGCCGCGCGGTTCGTCGTGCTTGCCTGACGTGTCGTGCTCCTTGCTGTAGGAAGAGTCGTCGTGGTCCCAGTCGCCCCCGGTCGCCGCGTAGGCGCCGGGAGCACCGACGACGAGGACGGCCGAGGCCGCCGCTGTGGTCAGGAGCATGCGAGCAGAGCGCATCTGAGATTCCTTCCGTCATGGCCGGGCAGCTGGTGCTTCGTCAGCCGAGGGGACCCGGCCCCGACGTGAATCACCGTCAGCCAGCTCGCCGTCTCGCACCACTCAAGGGGCTCAGCCGGGTGAACGTTCACCCGTCCGCCTCCCGCGAGCGGGGCGGACGCGGACCCGGACGGACCCGTCCGGGGTGCACCGGCCGCAGGGCGTCGCGGACGGGAGACAGCGGACGACCCGCGGTGTCCACGACGCCCCGGCCCCGAGGCCCCGCGTCGGCGGTCGTCCTCACCGGGGCGGTCCGGGCAGGTGCTCGGCTCCGATCCGGCCGGCGGCGCCCGGCGGCTGCGCTCGATCGGTCGACGGTCCGCGAGAACCTCGCCGGGTACGGGGGCTGGTGTGGCCGTGAACAGTTCCTGCGGCGGCGCCGGTGAGGGGGCGAAGCCGTGACCCTCGCGGCTGCGTGTGCCGGGGGCTCGGACGCGGTGCCCTGTCCCCTGCTCGTCCGGATCGGTCCGCGTCGGGTCCCCCACCTCGGGGTTCTTCCGACAGCGAGGCCAACGGCCCCCTCAGCCGGCCGGCCCGGCGCGGATGCGCACTGCTGCGGACGGCGACCCGCTCGAAGACGCCCGTCTGTCCCGGGTCGACGTCGACCCGGGCCCGCATTCGGCCGACTGCGAGGGCGGTGGCCGGGCCGGGGGTCCGAGGGACCGGGGGCCGGGTGCCGTCCCGTGCCGGGGTGGCTCCGTCGCCCCGCCGGGATCAGGACGCGTGGCCGACGGCCCTGCCGCTCATGTCGTCGGCGAGCGTCACCGCGGCCCTCATGCGTTTGCCGACCGGCTCCCGGTGCACCTCGAAGCTCTGGCAGACGGCCATCACGATCTCCAGTCCGTGCCGGCCGATCCGTCCCGCGTCCGGGGCCCCGGCCACCGGCAGCACCGGGTCGCTGTCCCACACCGTGACCTCCACCCGGTCCTCGGCCAGTTCGAGATCGACCACCGAGGGGCCGGGCGCGTACTTGCAGGCGTTGGTGAGCAGCTCGCTGACCACCAGCTGCACCAGGTCCACCGCGCGGTCGGGCACCGGGCGGCCCTGGGCCGAGCGCACCCGTGCCAGGAACCGCCGGGCCAGCTCCCGGCCCCGGGCGATGTCGCCGGGCCTGCCCTCGTACTCCGCCGAAACCCTGACCAGCTCGTCCGCCCACTGGTCCCTGCTGCGGGCAGCCCCGTCCATGCGATCCGCCCTCTTCCCGAGCCTTGACCGTTACGCCAGCCGTCTACCCCGAAACGCGGGAAACACCGGAGACGGACGTGATGTCGGCGGACAGCGGCTCTACGGCCGCGTGGGGCGCAGAACGGGGCAGAGGAAGCCCAGGGCGTCCCGGTGGGCCCGCAGCCGTCCGGCGCGGTGTGCGGCGGCCTCCTCGGGTGCCTGCACGCTGCCCGGGCCGGCGGGGTGGTCCAGGGCCCACGAAGCCAGTGACCCGGTCCAGGACCACTCGCAGTCGTCCAGCCAGTGCGAGATGCTCGCACCCGGCTGTGCGGTGCCCGGTGACACACGGTGCCGGGCGCCTGTTCGCCCGTCGCGGCGCACTGCCCGCCCGGCCCTTGGACGCCCTTCCCGCACAACCGCCGCGAGGACGGGGGACGCACGCGTCGACCACAGTGTTCGCGCGCCGTCCAGTGCGTAGCACTCCTCGCGGTTGTGCAGGTCGGCCCATGAGCCCGGCAGGGACGGGTCGCCTCCGGGGACATATCAGGCAGGGGTGCCGCCTGCGTCGCGCACCTGGAAGCGGGCAGGAAGGTACGGGACGAACCAACCAATACGGTCATCGCCCACAACCGTGGGTTGTGGAAGTAGGGTGACCGCCGTGGATCTCATCGCCGTACGCACCTTCGTCGCCGCCGCGGAGGCGGGGCAGTTCCAGATCGCCGCAGCGCAGCTGGCGATCACCCAGCAGGCCGTCTCCAAGCGGATCGCCGCGCTGGAGAAGGACCTCGGGGTGCCGTTGTTCGCCCGCACGGCGCGCGGTGCGCGGCTCACCATCGACGGGCAGGCGTTCCTCCCGCACGCGCGTGCGCTGCTCGACGCCGAGGAGCGGGCCGCCGCGTCGGTACGGCCCGGCCGGCGCCCACTGCGGGTCGACGTGATCGGCAGGCGGCTCGCCACGGCCGGCATGCTGCGCGAGTTCCACCGCGCCCACCCCGAGGTCGACCTCGACGTCGTCATCCTCTTCGACGCCGGCGCGGACGCGGCCGTGAGCGCCATCCGCTCCGGGTCGATCGACGCGTCCTTCCGGTGTGTCGCCATGCCGGGACAGGAGATCCCCGCCGGCATCGAGGCCACGCCCGTCCTCGACGAGCCGCTCCAGCTGTTCACCGGGCCCGCCCACGCGTTCGCGGCGGCCCGGGCGGTGACGCCGGCCCAGCTCGCCGGTCATCGCATCTGGATGCCCGGGAACGCGCCCGGCACCGAGTGGTCGGCCTACTACGACGCACTCGCCGCCGAGTTCGGGCTGACCATCGACACGATCGGCCCCGACTTCGGCGTCGAGGGCCTCCTCGACACGATCGCCGGGTCCTCGACGATCGCGACGTTCCTCAGCGAGCACACCCCGCTCGTCTGGCCCGCCGTCCACGATCTGCGGCGCATCCCCCTGCGCGACCCGACACCGGTCTACCCGCACTCCCTGCTCTGGCACGCCGACAACCCGCATCCGGCTCTGGCCTCGCTGCGCGCCTACCTCGCCGCCCGGCCGTCCGGCCGCCTCGACACGGAGGTCTGGACGCCGCCGTGGGCCCTGCGCCGCCATCCGCGGGACGATCACGCCGGGTCCTGATCCCCCCTGTCCCCGACTCGGCTGCTTCGGGTCTGGCCACGGCCGGGCCCGTCCGATCCCGTGACCACGTCATCGAGCCGGGCGGTCGCCGGTGCCGCGCGGCACCGGGCCGGGGGGCCACGAGGTGCACGACGAGAGCCACTCGGCTCGAAAGGCCGCCCGGCCGGGTATGCCGACCGGGGACGGCCCCGGCCGGCATGCCCGGCCAGCCGGGCACCGGACGGGACATGGCAGGTGCACGATCACGCGGTCGCCCGGGCCCCGCTGCGCGGTCCCGGCACCGTACGGGCCGGACCCGGCATCGAGACGGTGGAGAAGCTGCCGCAGCGGATCCGCCGGCCCCTGCTCCACCGGGACGGCCCCGAACACCGGGAACACCGCGGGCAGACCGAGCGCTTCTCAGTCGTCCGTTCGCGACGGGCGGTGTCCGCATGACCGGTCAGCCGCGCGTCGCCTTCCAGGAGGCGATCGGCGGTTACGAGATCCGCGGACCGACCGTGGCACTCCCCCGGCCCGGTCGCGGCTGGCCGGCCCGGGGGCACGGGTACGGCGTCAGCCGCCCAGGGCGCCGAGGACGACGATCTTGGCCTCGTCCTGCACCTGGCGGAGGTGCTCCGCGCCGCGGAACGACTCCCCGTAGATCTTGTAGACGTCCTCGGTGCCGGAGGGCCGGGCGGCGAACCAGGCGTTCTCGGTGGTCACCTTGATGCCGCCGATGGGCGCGCCGTTGCCCGGTGCCTCGGTGAGCACGGCGGTGACCGGCTCCCCGGCGAGGGTGTCGGCGGTGACCTGGGCCGGGGACAGCTTGGCCAGGCGGGCCTTCTCCTCGCGGGTGGCCGGGGCGTCGATGCGCGCGTAGGCGGGTTCACCGAAGCGGGCGGTGAGGGCGGCATAGTGCTCGGAGGGCGTCCTGCCGGTGACGGCGGTCATCTCGGAGGCGAGCAGCGCCAGGATGATGCCGTCCTTGTCGGTGGTCCACACCGAGCCGTCCCGGCGCAGGAAGGACGCCCCGGCGGACTCCTCGCCGCCGAAGCCGAGGGTGCCGCCGGCCAGTCCGTCCACGAACCACTTGAAGCCGACGGGGACTTCGACCAGTCGCCGGCCGAGGTCGGCCGCCACCCGGTCGATCATGCCGGAGGACACCAGCGTCTTGCCCACGCCGACGTCCGCGGGCCACTCGGTGCGGTGGGCGTAGAGGTAGGCGATGGCGGTGGCGAGGTAGTGGTTGGGGTTCATCAGCCCGGCGTCCGGGGTGACGATGCCGTGCCGGTCGGCGTCGGCGTCGTTGCCGGTGGCGATGGTGAAGCGGTCGCGCTGCTCGATGAGCGAGGCCATCGCGTGCGGCGACGAGCAGTCCATGCGGATCTTCCCGTCCCAGTCCAGCGTCATGAAGCGCCAGGTGGGGTCGGTCAGCGGGTTGACCACCGTCAGGTCGAGGCGGTGCTGCTCGGCGATCCGGCCCCAGTACGCGACGGAGGCGCCGCCCAGCGGGTCGGCACCGATCCGCACGCCCGCCGACCGGATCGCGTCGAGGTCCAGGACGTTCGGCAGGTCGCGGACGTAGGCGCCGAGGAAGTCGTGGCGGCCGGTGCCGGGGGCGGCGAGCGCACGGGCGTAGGGGACGCGTCGTACGTCCTTCAGGCCGGCCGTGATGATCTCGTTGGCCCGGTCCTGGATCCAGGAGGTGGCGTCCGAGCCCGCGGGGCCGCCGTTCGGCGGGTTGTACTTGAAGCCGCCGTCGGCCGGAGGGTTGTGCGAGGGGGTGACGACCACGCCGTCGGCCAGGCCCGAGGTGCGGCCGCGGTTGTGGGTGAGGATGGCGTGCGAGACCGCGGGGGTGGGGGTGTAGCCGTCCGCGGTGTCGACGAGGACGGTCACGTCGTTGGCCGCGAACACCTCCAGTGCGGTGATCCGGGCCGGCTCGGACAGGGCGTGCGTGTCGGCGCCCAGGAAGAGCGGGCCGTCGGTGCCCTGTGCGGAGCGGTACTCGCAGATGGCCTGGCTGGTGGCGGCGATGTGGTCCTCGTTGAACGCCGCCGCGAGGGACGATCCCCGGTGTCCGGACGTACCGAAGGTCACACGCTGACCGGGCTCGGCCGGGTCCGGGTGCAGGGCGTAGTACGCCGTCACCAGCCGGGCGACGTCGATCAGGTCCTCGGGGCCGGCCGGCTTCCCGGCTCGGTCGTGCTGCATGCGCCCACTCCTCCGCGTCGGTCGGGCATTCGCTCGCGGACCATCTTCCCCTGTCCGGCGAGCGGTACCGGACGTTCCCGGCCGGGTCGGGCCGGATGCCGGCAGCGTGAAGGAGGTGCCCCGCCCGCACGGGCCGCCACGGCCGCCGGCCCGCCGTCGTCCGCCGCGTGGTGACGTGCCGGCGGTACGCCACGGGCCCGGTGGGCGGTCGCCGCGGGTGCGGGCGGCCGACGGGCCGGGCTGCGTGGCGTCGCCGTGCGGGGCTCAGATACGGCCGCCGGTGAGACGGGTGAGGGGTCCGTGCGTGTGGCGTCCCGCCCGGCGGCCCACCGCGTAGGACGCGGCACTCAGGGCGGTGATGCCGGCTCCCACGCCCGCGGCGACGGCCTTGCGGTGGGCGATGACCGTCCACGCGGTCTTCGCCGTGGCCGCGACCTGCCCCGAGGTGGTGACGACCGCCTGGCGGCCGGCCTCGACGCCCTTGGCCGCCGTCTGCATGGCGCCGTTCGCCGCGTCCGCCGAACGCCGGGCACCCGACGTGGCCGCCGACGCGGCGTCACCGCCCTTGTCCGCGGCGGCCTGCCCGGCACGCGTGGCGGGGGCGGTCGCCTTGTCCGCGGCGTTGCGGGCCTTGGACTCGGCGGTCCGTGTGGTGGTGGCCTTCTGGTTCGTGTCCTTGTTCGGATCGCTCATGGACACCGCATTGCCCCTCACTCCGGCGGCAAACACGTATGGTTCGCCGGATGCTCACCCGGCGTCCACCGTCCGGGACTTGACGTACCGGGCGGCCTGCGCGGCCCGACGCGCTCATCCACCGCGTCGCCCTCGCGCACGACCACGCAGGCTTCTCTGCCCTGCACCTCCGTCACCGCCTCGGCCCGCTCGGCGCGGTGGACGAGACCCGCGCCGTCGTCGGTGCGGCGGGCACCGGGCCCGGTACCGTCGGCGACGCGCCGGCGGGCGGCGGCCCTCGTCGACGGCACCGGGCACGCCGTTGCCGTGGGGCAGGAAGCCCGGGGTGCCGGTGATCGGGCGCGGTTCGGAGCCGGAGGAGCCGGTCGCGCCGCCTGGTCGTCCCGGCCCTGCCGCGTACGACGGCGGGCGCTCCGGCGGGGCAGCCGGGCGCGCACGACGGGAGCAGCGGGGTCACGCCACCCGCTGCTCCCGTCGTACGTGCCACGGTGTTCACGCGCTGCCTGCCGCGCCGGGGCGCGGGACGCTCAGTCGCCGTCGACGTCCTCGCTCAGGACCTCGCCGTTCGTCGCGTCGACACCCACGGTCGTCTTGTCCCAGGTGTCGGTCGACACCACGTCCACGGACCACATGACCTTGCGGTCGTCGTTCTCGTCCAGCTCGACGTGGGTCACGGTGCCCTTGGCCCGGTCGGTGGCCGCCTTCACGGCCTGCTGGGGCGTCTGGGTCGCCTTGTCCAGCCAGTCGGCGACCTGCTGCTTGTCGTCCGCGTCCTGGTCCTCGGCCTGGGTGCGGAAGACCTTGCCGGAGACCGCGTCGATGTCGATCCGGTGCACCGTGCCGTCGGCGGCGGCGACCTTGGCCTCCCACTCCGGGGCGCCCTGGCTGGGTGCCGGGTTCGGCATGCTCGGGCTGGGCGAGCCGGTCGACGCGGTGGCCTCGGCGGAGGTGCGCTTCAGTTCGAGGTCGACGAGCTTGCCCTCGGGGACCTCCTTGACGGCGGTGTCGGCCGCCTTGTCCCAGGTGACCTTCGCCATCGGGACCAGGGCCTTGCGCTCGGCCTGGTCCTCGGTCAGGGAGGCGGAGGGAGAGGGAGAGGGAGAGGGGGAGGCGGAGTCGGATGCGGTGCTGGTGGGAGAAGTGGTCTGGGCCGCCTCGGCGACACTGGAGCGTGTCGTGTCGGCGTTCGTGCAGCCGGTCATCAGCAGCACGGAACTGCCGAGGGCGCAGAGGACGGCCATCGAACGGAGAGGCGGGAGACGTCGCACAGAGCTCATGCACCTCTCCATAACCATACGAGCTTCTTGTCATACCGATATGGGCGGGAAATCACCGCAATGGCCGACCCCGCTCAGCGGGACGGCAGGCACATCACGCGGCCGTCCGCCGTGACGGACGCGGGCGGACACGGAACGGCGCGGGCACCGGCGTGTTCCAGCCACCCCCGGTACGCGGTGGACTCACGGGCCGCCTCCCAGTACGCGTCCCCCAGCGCCGGGTGGACGGCCTCCAGTTCGGCCCGGGTGCGCGCGGCCGGCAGCAGGCGCACCCCGAGGGAATCGCCGCGCAGGCGCCGTACCGCCGTGTCGGGACGGGACGGGGGGCTGGGCCGGCAGACGGTCACGAATTCGCCGGTGGCGGCGGGGGAGGCCACGGTGTGCTAGTCGCCGTGCAGGACGCGCGGGTCGGGACCGACGGCACGCAGCAGGCGGTGCACGCCGTCCCACTCGCCGTCGACGGTGGGACCGGCCGTCCAGCGGTCGTCCGCCAGGTCGGCGAGACGGACGACGGGCCGGGTGGCCGCGGGGTGTTCGGCGGGCAGCGTGACGAACTGCGGTTCGCGCTCGACGAGGACCCGCAGCCCGCAGCCCCCTCGGGGATGCATCTTCCTCGACCACCGGCAGAACCAGCAGTACGACTCGACCCGCGTGACCGCCCACGGGACCGGCCGCGTGCTCGGCCTCCCCGACCACTGCTCCGGCCCGTGCAGCGAACTGACGTCGGGCGGCGGCCCCGGCCCTGTGCGACCTCGCGGACCTCCTGCCGTCCGGCGACGACCCGTCGGCCGGAGCCCTGTGGAGGCTCGCCGAACCCGGACGGCAACTCGATGCCAACGTCGTCCGCATCCCCCCGGCGGGACGGGTCGACACGCACACGGAACCGGACCTCGACGTCCTGCTGCTCGTCCTCGACGGCGGGGCCGCCCTCGTCCTTCCCGATGACCGGCGGCCCCTGCGCCCGGGGGCCCTGACCTGGCTGCCGAGCGGCTCGACGCGTGCGGTCCTCGCGGGCCCGGACGGAGTGACGTACCTGACCGTGCACCGGCGGCGTCCCGGCATGCGGATCCAGCCGCCGGAGGCCGCCGAACGGCTCCGGCCCGACGGCACCTGAGACCGGGGCCGGCCGGCGGGACGGCGGACTCGGGCGCCCCGCCGGGCACCCCGGTGACCCGTCCGGCCGCGGCCGGACGGGCGTGATCGCGGGTGACCGGCGCACGGCCCCGGTGATGCCCCGCCGCGGAGGACGGTCCGCGGGTCCGCCGCCCAGATGGATGTCCCCGGAAAGCAGGACGGGGCGGGCCCGCCGGTATTGTTGCGCCCGGCCTCCCGGGGCACCCTTCTGGAACGAGGAGGTGGCGGCATGGAGGACTGGCGCGGGTTCGCCCGGCAGATGGCGTCGCTGGCGCGCGATCTGCTGGCCCAGGAATCGGTGAACGACACACTGAAGCGGATCACCGGCGCGGCCACGGAGCTGGTGGAGGGCTGTGACGCCGCCGGCATCCTCATCCTGCGCGGCCACGAAGTGCAGTCGCTCGCCCCGACCGACCAGGTGGTCGTCGACAGCGACGAGCTGCAGGGGCGCCTCGGCGAAGGGCCGTGCTTCGACGCCGCGCGCACGTCCGGGGGGACGCGCCAGTTCCGGATCGCCGACTTCACCCACGAGCGACGGCGGTGGCCCAAGTACGTGCCCGAGGCCCGCAGGCTGGGCCTGGGCAGCATGATGGGCATCCTGCTGTTCACCGAGGAGGAGAACCTCGGCGCACTGAACCTCTACTCCCACGAACCCGGAGCCTTCACCGACGCCAGCGAGACGGCGGGCTGGCTGCTCGCCTCGCACGCGGCGGTCGCCTTCTCCAGTGCCCGTACGCACGCCCAGCTGCAGGATGCGATCAGCACGCGGCACACGATCGGCGAGGCCATGGGCATCATCATGGGCAGCCGGCACCTGACCGAGGACCAGGCCTTCGCCGCGCTGCGCCGGTACTCGCAGGACCACAACGTGAAGCTCCGCGACGTCGCCCGCCGGGTCTGCGAGCAGGGCGGTCTGCCCTGAGGCTCCGGCGCGCGGCCCGAACGGGAAGGCGAACCGGATGGCGTACGAACCCACCACGGCGGGCACACGTCAGCGGTGACCTTGGCCGACTTCCTCTTCACCGTACTCGGGGCCGGCGCGCTCGCGGCGGCCGTGCTCCCCCGGCTGGTGGCCGGGCGACCGCTGTCCATGCCGCTCGTCTTCCTGGCCTGCGGCGTCGCCCTGCAACTGCTCCCCACGCCGGTGCCCGAGATCGACCTGGTGCGCGACCGGGTGTGGGTGGAGCACCTCACGGAGATCTGCGTGATCATCTCCCTGATGGGTGCCGGCCTCGCGCTGAACCGCCCCCTCGGCCTGCGCAGCTGGCGGGCACCCTGGCGGCTGCTCGGCATCACCATGCCCCTGACCATCGCGGCCACGGGGCTGCTGGCCTGGTGGCTCCTGGACTGGCCGCCCGCCGCCGCACTGCTGCTCGCCGCCGTACTGGCACCCACCGATCCGGTGCTCGCCTCCGAGGTGCGGGTCGGCTCGCCCACCGACGCGGAGCACGACGAGGACGAGGTGCGATTCGCGCTCACCAGTGAGGCGGGTCTGAACGACGGCCTCGCCTTCCCGGTCGTCATGGCGGCGATCGCGCTGACCGCGGCGGCGGGCACGGGCCTGTCCGGCGGCTGGATCGGGCACTGGCTGCTGGTCGACATGGTCTACGCGTGCGTGGTCGGTGTGCTGGCCGGTCTGGCCGTCGGCAAGGTGCTCGGCTGGCTCTTCTTCCGCGCCTCCCTGCGGGCGGTCCGACTGTCCGAACACCGGGAGGGCTTCGTCGCCCTGGGTGCCACCTTCCTGTCCTACGGCGTCACCGAGCTCGCCCACGGCTACGGCTTCCTGGCCGTCTTCGTCACCGCGTGCAGCATCCGCGCCGCCGAACGCGACCACGGTTACCACGCCGTGCTCCACGACTTCGTCGAGCAGGTCGAACGGCTGCTGACCTCCGGACTCCTCCTCCTGCTGGGCGTCTGTGTCGCGCAGGGTGCGCTGGCCGACCTGACCTGGCAGGGCGCGGCCGTCGGCCTGCTCGTACTGCTCGTGGCCCGGCCGGTGACCGGGTGGGTCGCGCAGTGGGGGACGGCCGCGGGGCCGCGGGAACGGCTGGTCACCGCCTTCTTCGGCATCCGCGGCATCGGCTCGCTGTTCTACCTGGCACACGCCCTCGGGAAGGAGGGCTTCCACGTGCCCGCCGGGGAGCTGTGGGCCGTGGTGGCCTTCACCGTCCTCGCGTCCGTCGTCCTGCACGGGGTGACCGCCTCCCCCGCGATCGTCCGCCTCGACCGGCTGCGGCTGCACAGGGCGCGCAGCCGCAGGCACTCCGGGCAGACGCCGGACGACGCCGACGTGGCCGGTGAGCGTCTGTGACCGCACCGCTCCAAATGACGTGAAGCGCGCGGTAATTGAGCAAGACTCTTCTCATTGGGATCGCCGACTCTCGTATAGTGTCCGCCAGTTGCGAGCCGTGTGATCGCTGCCTGCCCGCATGCGCCCGAAGGACGACACGAGGGCCGCTCCGGCGGCCTGGCGAGGACCCGATTGATGACCGCGCCCGCCGGCCCCGGCGACCGACTCGCTCCCCGCACCCTCGTGGCCGTGGGCCTGCCCTGCGCGGTGGTCTCGGCACTCGTCGTCGGCGGGGCGGTCGCCGCGGCACCGCCCTCGGTGCGGGTGCCCCTCGGCCTGGGCGCGAGCGCCGCGGCGATCCTGCTCTGCGTGGCGGTGACCGTGGCCGTGCACGCCGTCCGCGGGGAACGGGCCACCCGCCGCCTGCTGGACGCCGCTCGCGCGGAGGTGAACGGCCTCACGCAGGACCGGGCCCGGCTCGCCGAGCGGGCGGAACGGGAGCAGGAGCGCCTGCGGGCGGAGGCGGACCTCGAACGTGCGCGTCTCGTGGCCGAGCACGACCGGGAGCGGGAACGGCTCGCGGACGATGCCGAACAGGAGCGGACACGTCTGGCCGGGCAACGGGCCCAGGAGGCCGCCCGGCTCAGGGAGGAGACCGGCCTGCTGCGGGCGCGGCTGGAGCGGGCGACCGGTGAGCGCGCCGCCGCCGTCTCCGCGACCGCCAACGCGGCCGGCCGGATGCAGGCACTGGCCACGGGCATGCTCGCCGACCTGCGGGCCATGGAGGAGCGGCACGCCGACGAGGACGTCCTCACCGGCCTGCTGCACCTCGACCACCGCACCGCACAGGCGGGCCGGTTCGCCGACTCCGTGGCCGTCCTCACGGGCGCCCGCTCCGGGCGCCGCTGGGCACGGCCCATCGGCATGGAGTCGATCCTGCGCGGGGCGATGGGACGAATCGCCGGCTACCAGCGGGTGCGCGTCCACTCGGCCGGCGACAGCGCGGTCGCCGGGCACGCGGCCGAGGGCGTCATGCACGCACTGGCCGAACTGCTCGACAACGCCGCGAACTTCTCTCCGCCGACGGCCGAGGTCCACGTGTACCTGGAGGAGGTGCCGGCCGGTGTCATCGTGTCCGTGGAGGACAGCGGCCTGGTGATGGGCGAGGTGCAGCTGCGCCGCGCCCAGCAGGCGGTCTCCGGCGAGTCCGCCGGGATCGGTGGTCTGACCGGCACCCGGCTGGGCCTGGCCGTGGTGGGCCGGCTGTCGGCCAAGTACGGGCTGAAGGTGTCCTTCCGGCCATCCGCTCGCGGCGGCACGGGCGTGCTGATGCTCATCCCCCAGGACATCCTGAGCGGCCCCACCGCCGCCCCCGGCCGCCCGGCCCCGGCGCCGGCGGCCTCGCGTCCGGAGGCCGCCGCCCCGGCGGCCCCGGTCCCGACGAGCGCCGAGACGCCTGCCCCGGACACGGCGCTCCCGGCCCCGGCGGATCCGCCGCGCTCCACCGCATCGGCCCACGTCGTGCCCACCGCCCCCGGCAGCCGTGACGTGCCCGCCGCCGCGGGCCTCGAACCGCTGCCCGTCCACGCGTCGGCGGACCGCGAGCCGGCCGCGCCGGACGGCTCCGGCGAGCCGGCCACGGAGCTGCCCAAACGCCGCCGCGGCCGCACCCTCGCCGCGGCGGAGCGCGCCCGGACGACCGCCCGGTCCGCCGAGCCCCGTCCCGCTCCGCCCGCCGACGACGCGAAGGTGCGCGCGGCCCGCTTCAGCAGCTTCCGCCAGTCGGTACGGCCCACCGGCCCCACCGGTTCGCGGGACACCGCCCCGCAGGCGGAGCCCGCCGCACCCGCACCGGCCGGGACGGCCCCCGGCCACCCTGCCCACCCGCACGCGCACCCGGAAGGCGACACCACTTCATGACCGGCTCGACCACCGCCGACGAGAAGCTGACCTGGCTCATCGAGGGACTCCTGGAGCGCACGCCGGGCGCGCGGCACGCGCTCGTCCTCTCCCGTGACGGGCTCAAGCTGTGCCGGACCCCGGAACTCTCCCTCGACCAGGCCGACCAGCTCGCCGCCATCGCCGCCGGCATCCAGTCGCTGTCCCACGGAGCGTCCGTGGAGTTCGGGGACGGCAGCGGCGGAGTGCGCTCGGCCATGACCGAGTTCTACGGCGGCGTCCTGTTCATCGTCGAGGCGGGTGAGGGCGCGCACCTGGCCGTCGTCACCTCCGAGGACGCGGACGCGGGGCTCGTCGGACACAACATGAGCGAGCTCGTCGAGCAGCTCGGGGAGCACCTCACCGCGCAGCCCCGTACGTCGTGAGCCGTCCCGGCAGGGACGACGCACCCGACCGTCTGTACACCCTCACCCAGGGGCGCAGCCGGTCGGGCCCCGACAGCCCCTTCGACCTGGTCACCCTCATCGTCGCCGAGTGCGAGCCGGGACCGGGCCTGCAGTCGGAGCACGCGGCGATCCTCCGGATGACCGAGGCCCCCACGGCGGTGGTGGAGATCGCCGCCGAGCTGCGGCTGCCGGTGAGCATCACCAAGATCCTGCTCTCCGACCTGCACGCCGCAGGGCGCGTGAGTGTGCGCCACCCGCGCAGGGCGGCCGTCCCCGGTCCCGACATCCTGGAGCAGGTGCTCGTTGGCCTCCGCAATCTCTGACGCCCCCACCCCGGCGCGTGCCCCGCTGGGTGCGTCCGCCGACAACGGTCTGAAGATCGTGGTCGTGGGCGGGTTCGGCGTCGGCAAGACGACCATGGTCCGCTCGGTCAGCGAGATCCGCCCCCTCAACACCGAGGAGACGATGACGCAGGCCGGCGAGGCGGTCGACGACGCCAGCGAGGTGCGCGGGAAGACCGCGACGACCGTGGCCTTCGACTTCGGCCGCATCAACCTCGACGCGCGCAACACGGGCGCACGGTCCGTCGGCGGGCGAGTTCGACATCACCCGCACCTCGCCCAGCCGGCACATCTCCTTCGGCCACGGCCCGCACGTGTGCCCCGGCGCGGCCCTGTCCCGGCTGGAGGCCGGCGTGGCACTCCCGGCGCTCTACGCCCGCTTCCCGCGGCTGGACCTGGCGGTGCCGGCGTCGGAGCTGCGCAACAAGCCGGTGGTCACGCAGAACGACCTCTTCGAGCTGCCGGTCAGGCCGGTGTAACCGGGCTCCGCCCGGCCGGGGCCGGGGTGCGCGCCCGCGGGGCGTTTGCTCCCCGCCCTGCGGGTAACTCCGGCATTCCGGACGCCGAACCCGTATCGGCACACCGGCGTCGACACTGCTGTGTGGCACCCCGGGAGTCGCCATGTGGAAGCGCAAGGGCAGGAAGAGCCGTCGGACCGCGCAGCCGGTCCCCGTGGAGCTGTGCGACCTGTGCGCCAGGGTCTTCCCCGAGAACGAGTCCGTGAGCGGTTACGTGCCGGACTCCTCCGCGGCGCACGCCGCCGACGCATGCCTCGACGGGCTGCGCCGCATCATCGCGTGCTGCGACGACCACTTCGACGTGATCAAGGACGGCTACGCGCACCGGCCCTTCGTGACGGAGGAGCTGTGGGCGGCGAAGCTCGCCCGGGCCCTCACCACGGGTGCGCCGGCGCTCTCCATGGACCAGCTCGGCTGCCGGACCGGCCTGGAGGAGCCGCAGATACGCGCCGCCATCGCCTGGCACAACGAGCGCATGCGGGAGCAGCAGCGCACGGACCCCTGACGCGGGCGGCTGGCCGGGTCGGGCCGGGGACGGGACGGGCGGGGTCCGCGCATCGGTACGGCTGCGCGCCGGTCCGCCCGGCGCCGGGACGGTCCCCGGTGCCGGGCGGGCCGCGCACCGGGGCGGACGGTCGGGATGGCCCGCCGCCGGTTCCCGAGGACCGCCCACCCGAGCCGGTCCTCGGCCCGGGCGGAGCGGGGGACCGTCCTCCCGAGCCGGTCCCCCGCTCCGTCCGGTCCCTGCGGCGTCCGGCCGGGTGGCGCGCGGCGTCCGTCCGGGGGGCGGCACGTTTGTCCGGCCGCCGCCCGGGTCACTCAGGGGCGCGTCCGCGAGCCATCGGAAGGACCGCCCGAGGAGCTTCCCGTGAACCGGTTCTGGCAGCCGTTCCACCGTGCGTGGGACCGGTTGGCCGCGTCCGCGCTCGTCCGGCGCGGCCGGGACCTGGAGCTGATGCACCGGGCCCTGGGGTTCGCCACCCTCGCCCTGGTCACGCTGGCGCCGCTGCTGATCGTGGTGGCCGCCTTCGACCCCCTGGGGCGCGGCGGGTTCGGGGCCTGGCTGGCCGACGGGATGGGTCTGTCCGGCCGGTCCGCCCGTGTGCTGACCGACATCATCAGTCCGCCCACCGAGGTGGTCGGCACGACGAGTGTGTGGGGCGGTGTCGCGCTCGTCGTGTTCGGCGTGTCCTTCGCGGCGAGCGTGCAGAACGGGTACGAGCGCATCTGGGAACTCCCCTCCGGCCCGTGGCACCGCGTCTGGCGCCAGCTGACCTGGGTGGTCGCGCTCACCGCCTACCTCTACCAGGAGGTGCAGACGCGGACCGCTCTGCACGGGTCGCTGCGGATCGCGCTGTCCACGGTGACGGGCATGCTGTTCTTCTGGTGGGGCCAGCACTTCCTGCTGGGCAGCCAGGTGCGCTGGCGGGACCTGCTGCCCGGGGCGATCGCGACCATGGTGGGCCTGATCGGCCTGCGCGGCTTCTCGTACCTCGTCTTCACGCCGCTCATCCTCGACAACGCGATCAGCTACGGCACGGTCGGGATCGTACTGGTGGTGGAGTCCTGGCTGATCGGGGTCGGCTTCGTCGTCTTCGGCGGCGCGATGGTCGGCCACTGGTTCTGCGAGCACCACTGGTGGACCCGGAACATCGACCGCCTCGACCGGGGGTGACCGGGGACGGCCCCCGCCGGCGGTCCCCGTACCGCCCGCGGGCCGTGGTCGGCGCGGGAACCGTCCCGTGACCAGCGCCATGCCCTCCGGCCGGTCCGCGCGGTCCGCCGCAGCACCGCCCCGGCCCCGCCCCACCACGAGCGCCGGCGCACGTCGTCGGCCAGGACCGCGGCGGCCGTGCCGGTCACCGCTGCGGCCAGGGCCAAGGGGCCACGGCGGCCAGGGTCAGGGGGCTGCGGCGGCGGGAGAGCCGGAACTGCGGGCTGTGCGGGCTCTGCGGGCTGTGCGCATGGGCCTCGTCGTCGAAGGCGCCGTACGCGCCGCAGTCGGCCGGCGCGGTGCCGTCCGGCGGCTGCCAGAGGTCGACCGGCCGCGGCGGGTCGACGGGCCGGTCCGTCTGCTGCGCGTCGTAGCCGGTGCGGGCCGGGGAGCGGCCCAGCAGCCCCGGCGCGGGTTTCCGGCCGGCCAGGGCGCCCCGGTCATCCCCGTGCGGGTGGCGGTGCCGCGCTCGCCCGGGTCACCAGCCGGGTCGGCACGAGCGTCGTACCCCGGTCCGGGCCCTGCTGACGCATCTTGCGCAGCACCGCCTGCACGCAGAGCCGCCCCACCTCGGCGAAGTCCTGGTGCACGGTGGTCAGCGGCGGCAGGAAGGAGCCGGACTCCGGGATGTCGTCGAAGCCGATGACACTGACGTCCTCGGGGACGCGTCGGCCGTGTTCGTGCAGCGCCCGCATCAGGCCGAGGGCCATCTGGTCGTTGGCCGCGAAGACGGCCGTGCACGCGTCGTGGGCGGCGAGTTCCAGGCCGGCCCGGTAGCCGGACTCCGCCGACCAGTCGCCCCGGACCAGGGGTGGCGGGGTACGGCCGGCCTCGGCGAGCGTCTGCCGCCAGGCGTCCGTGCGGCGCTGGGCCGCGAAGGAGCCCTCGGGGCCGCCCAGGTGCCACACCGTGTCGTGCCCGAGGTCCAGCAGGTGGCGCACGGCGGCCCGGGTGCCGCCGGCCTGGTCCGTGTCGACGACCGTGTAGTGCTCTCCGGCGTCGGAGTCGACCACCACGACCTGCACGTGGGGCGGCAGTTCGAGGGTGGCCGCGTCCAGCAGGTGGACCTCCATGATGACGATCACCGCGTCCACGGCCAGCTCCTCCAGCCGGGAGAAGGCGCCGCGCACCTCGTCCTGGGTGGGGACGGCGACCGGCAGCAGCGTCACCGCGTAGCCCTCGCCCGCCGCGGAGGTGGCGATGGCCTCCAGGGTGCGCACGTTGCCCGTGGTGGCCAGCGAGAAGGTGATGACCCCGATGGTGCGGAACTCGCCGCGCTTGAGGGCCCGGGCCGCGCTGTTGGGCCGGTAGCCCAGCTCCTTCATGGCCGTCAGCACCTGCCGCCGGGTGTCCTCGTTCACCCCGGCATAGCCGTTGGAGACGCGGGAGACGGTCTGCGCGGAGACGCCCGCCAGCCGGGCCACGTCCGCCATCGAGGCCGTCCGGCCCGCGCCGCCGCGCCGCCGTTTCGCGCCCGCGGCCGGTACCGGCGGATCCGCCGTGGCCCTCGCTGCCGTGTCCACGCGCCGTCCGCCGCCTCTCCGTCGCCGTAACGGCCCTGCCCCCGGGGACCCTTGACCGTCGTCATCAGGGCAGTGTAGACATGCCGCCACCAGATGTTTACGTAAACATAACACTCCCCGCCACCTCTTCCCGGAGGGTTGGTGTTTGCGTAAACATCGGGGGGTGCGGCCCGCCCAGCAGTACCGGCCGGCGCCCGTGTTCCAGTTCCAGGACGTGGACGAGCGAGGAACCAGATGACGACGCCGCAACCGCCGGCCGCCGCAGAACCGCGGCCGGCCCCGCCTCCGACGAGGCGGGACCGCCGCTCCTGGACGGGGTGGGGCTTCCTCGCTCCCTTCGTGGCCGTGTTCGCCCTGGTCTTCCTCGCGCCGATCGCGTACTCGGTCCGCCTGAGCCTCTTCCGCGAGCAGCTCATCGGCGGGAACACGTTCGTCGGCCTGGACAACTACACGCAGGCGCTGCAGGACGAGCGGTTCTGGGCCGCGATCGGCCGGGTCTCGCTCTTCCTGGCCGTGCAGGTGCCGATCATGCTCGGCATCGCGCTGCTGGTGGCGCTGGCGCTGGACAGCGGGCGCCTCTACGGCCGGGACTTCTTCCGCGTCTCGATCTTCCTGCCGTACGCCGTGCCCGCCGTGGTGGCCACCCTGATGTGGGGCTTCATGTACGGCACCCGCTTCGGTCTGGTCGGCGACATCAACGGCGCGCTCGGCGTCTCACTGCCCGACCCGCTCTCCCCCGACCTGGTGCTCGCCTCCATCGGCAACATCGTGACCTGGGAGTTCGCCGGCTACAACATGCTGATCTTCTACGCGGCGCTGCGCGTGATCCCGCACTCGCTGTACGAGGCGGCCCAGATCGACGGCGCCGGCCAGATCCGTGTGATCACCGCCGTCAAGCTCCCGGCCATCCGCGGGGCTCTGGTGATCGCGACGATCTTCTCGGTCATCGGCAGCTTCCAGCTCTTCAACGAGCCCAGCATCCTGCAGCCGCTGGCCCCCAACGCCCTCACCACCGACTACACGCCGAACTACTACACCTACTCGCTGTCCTTCAACGGGCAGCAGCACAACTACTCCGCGACGGTCGCCATCGTCATGGGGCTGATCACGATGGTCATCGCCTACGTCGTCCAGCTGCGCGGCATGCGCAAGGGAGTGTGAAGCAGCGATGACCGGTCCCGTCGTCACCGCCTCCGACCGTTCCGCGTCCGCGCCGTCCGGTGCCCCGGGGCCGGTCCCCCGGCTGCGCGCCCCCCGGCGCCGGCCCTCCCCCGGCACGCCCGGGCGCAGCGTCCCGCTGACCCTCCTGACCGGTCTGGTGCTCCTCTACAGCCTGGTGCCGCTGGTCTGGCTGGCCGTCAGCGCCACGAAGACGCAGGAGGGACTGTCCCGTTCCTTCGGCCTGTGGTTCGACGGCGACTTCGCGCTGTGGGACAACATCGGCCAGACGTTCACCTACGACGACGGCGTCTTCACCCGCTGGCTGCTGAACACCCTGCTCTACGTGGTGCTCGGCGCGGGCGGTGCCACCTTCCTCGCCGTGCTGGGCGGTTACGCGCTCGCCAAGTTCGACTTCCCCGGGCGGCGTGCCGTCTTCGCCGTCGTCATCGGCGCGGTGGCCGTGCCGGGCACGGCGCTGGCGGTGCCCACCTTCCTGATGTTCAGTGAGATGGGGCTCACCAACACGCCCTGGGCGGTGGTCATCCCGTCCCTGATCTCGCCGTTCGGCCTGTACCTGATGTGGGTCTTCGCGAGCGAGGCCGTCCCGGCCGAGCTGCTGGAGGCGGCCCGCATCGACGGCGCGGGCGAGGCGCGCACGTTCTTCCGGGTCGCCCTGCCGCTGCTGGCGCCCGGCATCGTCACCGTCCTCCTGTTCACCATGGTCGCGACCTGGAACAACTACTTCCTGCCGCTGGTCATGCTCAAGGACCCCGACTGGTATCCGCTGACCCTGGGCCTCAACAGCTGGAACGCCCAGGCCGCGACCGCCGGCGGCGAGGCCGTCTTCCACCTGGTCGTCACCGGTTCCCTCATCACCATCCTGCCGTTGATCGCCGCGTTCCTGCTGCTCCAGAAGTACTGGCAGTCCGGACTCGCCGCCGGAAGCGTCAAGGAGCAGCCCCGCCCGCCCACTCCCCTCCCCCGACCCCTCGAACGGTGCCGGTTCCGGCCACGAAGAAGTGGAAGCACACCCATGTCCAAGCACTCGCGCCGCCTGCTGCGCGGTATAGGCCTCGTCTGCGCCCTCGCCCTGGGGGCGACCGCCTGCGGCGACTCCGACGACGGGGGGTCCAGCCGGAAGGCGGTCTCCGAGGCGGACGTCCGGGCGGCCCTCGACGAGGGCGGCACCATCACCGTCTGGGCGTGGGAGCCCACGCTCGAGCAGGTGGCGAGCGACTTCGAGAAGGAACACCCCGGCGTCAAGGTCGACCTCGTCAACGCGGGCACCAACAGCGACCAGTACACCGCGCTGCAGAACGCCATGTCGGCGAAGAAGGGCGTCCCGGACGTCGCCCAGATCGAGTACTACGCGATGGGCCAGTACGCACTGACCGAGCAGCTCACCGACCTCAGGCCGTTCGGCGCGGAGAAGCTCTCCGCCCAGTACTCCCCCGGCCCGTGGAACGGTGTGCGGGCGGGCGGCGACGGCGTCTACGCCCTGCCGATGGACTCCGGCCCGATGGCCCTGTTCTACAACAAGAAGGTCTTCGACAGGTACGACATCGAGGTGCCCACCACCTGGGCCGAGTACCTGACCGCCGCCCGCGAGCTGCGCAAGGCCGACCCGAAGGCGTACATCACCGCGGACACCGGTGACGCCGGCTTCACCACCAGCATGCTGTGGCAGGCCGGCTCGCGCCCGTACACGGTCGACGGCACCAAGGTGCGCGTCGACTTCTCCGACCAGGGCGCCGCGTCGTTCACCGACACCTGGCAGAAGCTCATCGACGAGAAACTGCTCGCCCCCGTCACCAACTGGACCGACGACTGGTACAGGGGCCTCGGCGACGGCACCATCGCGACCCTCGCCACCGGCGCCTGGATGCCCGCCAACCTCGCCTCGGGGGTGAAGGACGGCGCCGGTGACTGGCGCGTCGCCCCGCTGCCGCAGTGGAAGGCCGGCATGGAGACCAGCGCCGAGAACGGCGGCAGCGCGCTCGCGCTGCCGGAGCTCGGCGAGAACGAGGCACTGGCGTACGCCTTCGTCGAGTACGCCAACGCCGGCCAGGGCGTGCAGACCCGGCTCGACAACGGTGCGTTCCCGGCAACCACCGCGGACCTGCAGTCCACGAAGTTCCAGGACACCGCGTTCCCCTACTTCGGCGGCCAGAAGGCCAACGAGATCTTCGCCGAGTCGGCCGCGAACGTCCCCGGCGACTGGTCGTACCTGCCCTACCAGGTCTACGCGAACTCGGTCTTCAACGACACCGTCGGCAAGGCCTACGTGTCCGGCACCACGCTGACCGAGGGCCTGAAGTCCTGGCAGGAGGCCTCCGTCAAGTACGGCACCGAGCAGGGCTTCACCGTCGACCAGTAACGGCAACGCGATGCCGCGGCCCGTGGGGGCGGCGCGCGGCCCGCGCGCCGCCCCCGGGCCGCACGACCCCACCGGAAGGACCGCCATGATCTCCACGCTCCTGTCCCGCCTCCAGCGCGGGGCGGACGGCGCGCCCGTCCCCCGTCTCGGCTTCGGCGCCGACTACAACCCCGAGCAGTGGCCCCGGGAGGTGTGGGAGGAGGACGTACGGCTGATGCGCGAGGCCGGCGTGAACGTCGTGTCCGTGGGCATCTTCTCCTGGGCCCGCCTCCAGCCGGGTCCCGACGTCTGGGACTTCGCCTGGCTCGACGACGTCATGGACCTGCTGCACGACAACGGCGTCGGCGTCGACCTGGCCACCGCCACCGCGTCCCCGCCACCGTGGCTGACCACGGCGCATCCGGAGATCCTCCCGGTCACCGAGCGGGGCGAGACGCTGTGGCCGGGCGCGCGCCAGCACTGGCGCCCCACCTCGCCGGTCTTCCGCGAGCACGCCCTGCGTCTGGTCGGGAAGCTGGCGAGCCACTACGCCGGTCACCCGGCCCTGGTCGCCTGGCACGTCAACAACGAACTGGGCTGCCACAACGCGTACGACTTCTCGGACGACGCGGCCCGTGCCTTCCGCGACTGGCTGCGCACGCGGTACACGACGCTGGACGCCCTCAACCACGCCTGGGGCACGGCGTTCTGGTCGCAGCGCTACAGCGACTGGGAGCAGATCCTGCCGCCGCGGCTGGCCGCCTCCCACCCGAACCCGACCCAGCAGCTGGACTTCAAGCGCTTCTCGTCGGACGTGCTCAAGGACCACCTGCGCGCGGAGCGCCGGGTGCTGCGGGAGCTGACGCCCGACGTCCCGGTGACCACCAATTTCATGGTGATGCCGGGGATCAAGGGCATGAACTACGCGGACTGGGCGGCCGAGGTGGACTTCGTCGCCAACGACCACTATGTCGTGCCGAACGGCCGGGAACGCGACGAGCTGTCGTTCTCGGCGAACCTGACCAGCGGCATCGCCGGCGGTCGTCCGTGGTTCCTGATGGAGCACTCGACCAGCGCGGTGAACTGGCAGCCGGTCAACCTCGCCAAGCGGCCGGGCGAACTGGCCCGGGACTCCCTGACGCACGTGGCGCACGGCGCGGACGCGGTCTGCTTCTTCCAGTGGCGCCAGTCGGCGGCCGGTGCCGAGAAGTACCACTCGGCGATAGTCCCGCACGCCGGCGCCGACAGCGACCTGTTCCGCGCGGTCACCGCGCTCGGCGACACGCTGAAGACCCTGGCGCCGGTCGCCGGGAGCGAGCGCGAGCCCGCCGAGGTCGGCATCCTCTTCGACTGGGAGTCGTGGTGGGCGAGCGAGCAGGACTCGCACCCCACGTCGCTGCTCGACTACCACCGGGAGGCGCTCGACTGGTACTCCGCGCTGCTCTCGCTCGGCATCCGCGCCGACGTCGTCCCCACCGGCGCGGACCTGAGCCGGCACCGGGTACTGATCGCGCCCGTGCTGCACCTGGTCCCGGCCGGACTCGCCAAGGACCTCACGCGGTACGCCGAGCAGGGCGGACACCTGGTCACGACGTACTTCTCCGGTGTCGTCGACGAGAACGACCACATCTGGCTCGGCGGCTACCCGGGCGCCCTGCGGGACCTGCTCGGCATCCGCGTCGAGGAGTTCGGTCCGCTGCCCGCCGGGCAGACCGTGGAGCTGGACGACGCGAGCACCGGCTCCCTGTGGACCGACCACATCACGGTCACCGCGCCGCAGACCGAGGTCCTGGCCCACTACCGCACCGGCGCGCACGCGGGCCGGCCGGCCGTCACCCGGCGTCCGGCGGGCAGCGGTTCGGCCGCCTACGTCTCCACTCGGCTCGGCGCCGAGGGGCTCGCCTCGCTGCTGCCGCGACTGCTGGAACCGGCGGGCGTGGCGAGCGACCTGCCCGCCGCGGTGCGCGGATCGGTGGAGGCCACGGTGCGCCGCGGCCCCGGCGGCCGTTTCCTGTTCCTGGTCAACCGGACCGACGGGTCCGTGACCGTCCCGGGGCTCGCCGGCGACGTCCTGGTGGGCGGCACCGGCGACGACGGCGCCGTCGTCCTCGGTCCCCGGGGCGTCGCCGTGCTGCGCACACCCGCCGCCTGAGCGCACACCCCGCCCTGTCCGCCGGGCGCGCCGGCCGCCCACGCACACACCGGCTGGAGGACACCGCACGACGTCCGACCCGCGGGAGACCGAGGTCCGCCGCGGGACGGCGGGACAGGAGCGGTACTCGGACGGCGCGCCGTGGCTGGAGGGGCTGGAGGGGCTGGAGGAGGAGCGTCGGCGGGGCGAGGAGCCGGCCGACGCCTCCGCGGGTGCTGCGCGAGATCACCGAAGCGGACCGGGAGTGGTCCTGCCGTCCGCCCCGCACCCTGCCCCGCCCGGCGGGTGATCCCGGGACGGCCGCCCGGGCGCTGCTCCCGGGGCGGGCGACAACGTCCGCCGCCCGCCCCGCACATGGGCCCGGTGACGGGGCAGTACGATGATCGGACACTGCGGCGGAGCGTCACCTCCCGGACCACGGAGCCTGCCATGACGACGGACCATTCCCAGCCTCCCCACATCGACACCAGCCGGGCCCACCCGGCGCGTGTCTACGACTGGCTGCTGGGCGGCAAGGACAACTACCCCGTCGACGAGGCGGTGGGGGAGAAACTGCCGCCCGAGGCGCGGGACGCGGCGCGGCAGAACCGCGCCTTCATGAACCGCGCGGCGGCGTCCCTCGCCGCGCGGGGCATCGACCAGTTCCTGGACATCGGCACGGGCATCCCGACCGAGCCCAACCTCCACCAGATCGTCCAGCGGACGGTGCCGAACGCCAGGGTCGTGTACGCCGACAACGACCCCATCGTCCTGCGGCACGCACAGGCCCTGCTGGTCAGCAGTGCGGAGGGGGTCACGGACTACATCCAGGCCGATGTGCGCGAGCCGGAGGAGATCGTGCGGCACGCCCGCGAGATCCTGGACTTCGACCGGCCCGTCGCGCTGTCGCTGATCGCCCTCATGCACTTCGTGCCGGACGACCAGGACGCGCACGGCATCGTCCGCGGCCTGGTCGAGACGCTCCCGTCGGGCAGCCACCTGGTCCTGTCGCACGCGGCGATCGACATCTTCCCCGAGCTGGCGGAGCAGGTGATCGCCCAGTACGCCAAGGGCGGCATCCGCCTGGGCTTCCGCACCCGGGCGGAGGTGGCCCGCTTCTTCGACGGCCTGGAGCTGCTGCCGCCCGGGCTGGTCACCGCCACCGAGTGGTACGACGCGGACCAGGAGCCGCCCGCGCCGGAGCAGTGCGGCATCTACGCGGCCGTGGCACGCATCCCCTGAGGGCCCGCGCCCCCCGGCGCAGGGGCGGGCGGCCTCAGCGGCGGCGCCCGCGTGCCGCCCAGCCGCTGCCGATCCCGGCGACGTGCAGGGCCAGCAGGGCGAGGCCGACGAGCATCACGTTGGTGGAGGTGAAGACGTCGTTGGTCGACACCTCCGCCGCGTTGATCAGCCAGGCGATGAGGAACAGGACCGCCGCGATGATGGCGAGCACGGTGTACATCCCTTCGAATCGGGGGCACCGGGGCGGTGCCGTGCCACGCGTATGCCCCGGACGGGACGTGTGACACAGCCGCCGACGCCCCGCGCTTCGTACAGTGGAGGGAAGGGACCCGCGGCGCCCGTCGCCCGGTCCGCACCGCACCTCGCTCCGGAGACCCCATGCACGACCCGTCCACCGCACCGGACGACGGCTCCGGCACCCTGTTCGGCCTGGACGCACTCGCTCCCGGCCCGCCCGCGCCCGCGCCCGCCGGACCGCTCTTCCGGGACTCGGCCGCCGCGCGCCGTCTGCTGCCGGTCCGGGAGATCCACGCCGAGCCGGCGGCGGCCGCCTCGCCGCGCGGCCGGCAGGTCCTCGCCCGGTTCCCCGAGGCACGGGTGATCGAGGTGGACTCCCACTGGCGCATCCCCGGCCTGCACGGCAACGAGGGCAACGTGGAGCGGTGGGTGCGGGTCAAGGGCGAGACGCTCGTCCTCGGCGAGAGGAAGACGCTGACCACACGCCCCAACGGCCGGTCCGCCGACTGGATCGCCCCCGGCGCCACCAACGGCTGCGCGATGGCCTGCGCCTACTGCTACGTACCACGCCGCAAGGGGTACGCCAACCCCGTCACCGTCTTCACCAACACCGACCGGATCATCGCCCACCTGGGCCGGCACATCGCCCGGCAGGGACCCAAGCCCGAGCCGAACCAGTGCGACCCCGAGGCGTGGGTCTACGACGTCGGCGAGAACGGCGACTGTTCCGTGGACGCCCTGATCTGCGACAACACCGCGGACCTGGTCCATGCGTTCCGCCAGTGGCCGACGGCCAAGGCGTCCTTCGCCACCAAGTTCGTCAACCCCGACCTGCTGGCCCTCGACCCGCGCGGCCGGACCCGCATCCGCTTCTCCCTGATGCCGCCCGACGACTCCCGGCTGCTGGACGTGCGCACCTCGCCGGTCGCCGAGCGCATCGCCGCGGCCGGCGACTTCCTGGACGCCGGGTACGAGGTGCACTTCAACCTCTCCCCGGTGGTGGTGCGGCCGGGCTGGGAGGAGGCGTGGACGGAGTTGCTGCGGCACCTCGACGACGTCCTGCCGGACCGGGTCAAGCGGCAGGCCGCCGCCGAGGTGATCATGCTGACGCACAACCGGGAACTGCACGAGGTCAACCTCGGCTGGCACCCCCGCGCCGAGGAGGTGCTGTGGCGGCCGGACCTGCAGCAGGCCAAACGTTCGGAGAACGGCGCGCTGAACGTGCGTTACCGCAACGGCGTCAAGGCCGACGCGGTCGCCCGGCTCCGTGCCGTGGTCACCGCCCACGCGCCCTGGCTGCGCATCCGGTACGCCTTCTGAGGCGCCCTGCGACGTCCGCCCCCGCCGGCCCCACCCTCCTGGGAATCGACGGGATTCGCCTCCTCCGCCCGTGGCCCCCAACCCGAGCGGGATCAGGTAAATCACCGCTGCGGAAGGAGAGTTGGGAAGGACGCCCGGCCGGGAGGGAGGGCGGCGCCAGGCCGCCGCCGGCGCCGTGCTGACCCCGCCTCTACCAGCACTTTTTAGGTTAGGCTAACCTTCACCATGTGAGATCAGGTGAAGACGCAGCCGGCAGCCCGCGCCTGCGCGGACATGAGCTGTCGGCCACGGGAGTGACCGTCGCGTACGACGGGGCCGACGTCGTGCACGACGCGGCGGTCGGGCTCCGGCCCGGTGAGGTGACCGTCCTGGTCGGGCCGAACGGCAGCGGCAAGTCGACGCTGCTGCGGACCGTCGCCCGACTGCAGCGGGCCCGCAGTGCCACGCTCAGGATCGACGGCGACATCGACGGGATGGCGCTGACGTCCCGTGAGTTCTCGCGGTACGTCGCCCTGCTGACCCAGGGGCGTCCGACGCCGGGCGGCCTGACCGTGCGCGACGTCGTCGAGTTCGGCCGCTATCCGTACCGGGGCCGCTGGGGGCGGCCGGATCCGGACGGACCGGCCGCCGTCGACCGGGCACTGGCCCTCACCGGCGTCGACGGCCTCGCCGACCGCGGCGCCGACCACCTGTCCGGCGGGCAGTTGCAGCGGGTCTGGCTCGCGAGCTGCCTCGCCCAGGAGACCGGCGTCCTGCTCCTGGACGAACCCACGACCTACCTGGACCTGCGCTACCAGGTCGAACTCCTCGACCTCATCCGCGAGCTGGCGGACGACCACGGCATCGCCGTCGGCGTCGTCCTGCACGACCTCGACCAGGCGGCGGCCGTCGCCGACCGGATCACGCTGCTCGCGGCGGGCCGGATCGTCGCCGACGGCCCGCCGGAGGACGTGCTGACGCCGGAACGGCTGACCGCCGTCTACGGCATCCGCATCGACGTCGACACCGACCCCCTCACCGGCCGGCTGCGCACTCGCCCGATCGGCCGCCACCACATACGAACCGAAAGGCTCGGCACCACCTCATGAGACGCCTCCTGCTCACCGCGGCCGCCACCACCGCCGCGGCGCTCACCCTCGCCGCCTGCGGCACCACCGAACCCGCCGCCGACAAGACGGAGAAGAAGGCCTCCGAGGCGATCACGCTCAAGGACGGCAAGGGCACCGAGGTGAAGCTCGACGGGCCGGCCACCAAGGTCGTCGCCACCGAGTGGAACGTCGTCGAGAGCCTCGTGTCGCTGGGCGTCGACCCGGTCGGCGTCGCGGACGTCAAGGGCTACCGGACCTGGGACAGCGCCGTTCCGCTCAAGAACGAGCCCAAGGACATCGGCACGCGCGGCGAGCCGAGCATGGACACCGTCGCCTCCCTCGCGCCCGACCTCATCGTCGCCACCACGGACCTGCCCGCCGCCGCGGTCAAGCAGCTGCGCGAGGTGGCCCCGGTGATGGAGGTCACCTCCGCCGACGGCACCGGCCAGATCGAGCAGATGCTCGAGAACGTCGACCTGATCGCCAAGGCCACCGGCACCACGGACCAGGCCGAGGCGGTCCGCGAGAACTTCGAGAAGAAGATCGCCGAGGGCAAGAAGTCCCTGGCCGACGCCGGCTTCGACGGCCGGCGGATCGCCTTCGCCGACGGCTACGTCGCCTCCAACCAGGTCTCCATCCGCCCCTACACCGCGACCTCCCTCATCGGTGAGGTCAACGAGGCGCTGGGCCTGGAGAACGCCTGGAAGGTGAAGGGCGACCCGGCCTACGGTCTCGGCACGACCGACGTGGAGGGTCTGACGGACCTGCCCGAGGACGTGCACTTCGCCTACATCGGCAACGACGAGGACCCGAGCGCCACCCCGTTCACCGGCCCCCTCGCCAAGAACTCGGTGTGGAAGTCCCTGCCGTTCGTCGAGTCCGGCGACGTGCACCGGCTGGACGACGGCATCTGGATGTTCGGTGGCCCCGGGTCGATGGAGGCGTACGTCGCCGCCCTCGTCGGCGCGCTGACGAAGTAGCGAGTCCATGGCCGTCACCGCCACCGAACCCGCTGCCCGTCCCTCGACGACGGCTCCCGTGTCCCGGTCGGGCGCGGCAGCGGTGACGGCCGGGCTCGTCCTGCTGGTCGCCGCCCTGGCCGTCGTCGACATCGCCCAGGGAACCGCCGCGGTCGGCCCGTCCGAGGTCGTCAAGGCCCTGACCGGGCAGGCCGACCCCGGCGACGCGTCCGTCGTCATCGCCTCGCGTCTGCCGCGGATGACCGCCGGCCTGCTGGTCGGCGCCGCCCTCGGCATGGCCGGCGCGGTGCTCCAGGCGGTCAGCCGCAATGTGCTGGCCTCCCCCGACACCCTGGCCGTGAACGCCGGTTCCTACCTGGCGCTCGGGCTGGCCGGCGTCACCGGCGTCTCGCTCCCGATGATCGCCTCCTCCGGTGTCGCCTTCCTCGGCGGCCTGGCGGCGGCGGCCGTCGTGCTCGGCCTGTCCGGTCTCGGCACGGGCACCGTACGGCTGGTCCTCGCCGGCACCGCGCTGATGCTGGGCCTGAACTCCATGACGGAGGGACTGCTCCTGCTCTTCCCCGAGCAGACCGAGGGCCTCTACCAGTGGAACCAGGGCAGCATCGCCCAGAACGGCTTCGACGGAGTCCTGCAGACGCTGCCCCTCGTCCTCGTCGGCCTGGCGGGCCTGCTGCTGACCGCCCGTCGGGTGGACGCCCTGGCGCTCGGCGACGACGCGGCGCGCGGGCTGGGCGTCCCGGTGCGGGCCACCCGGGTCACGGTCGTGGTCCTGGCGGCGCTGCTGTCCGCCGCCGCGGTCACGCTGGCCGGTCCCATCGGTTTCGTCGGCCTGTGCGCCCCCGCTCTGGTACGCCCGCTCTCCCGCCGCTTCCGCGGCTTCGCCCGCTCCCGTGCGTCGATGCCGGCGGCGGCACTGACCGGCATGGCCCTGGTGCTCGGCTCGGACGTGCTGCTGCGGGCGCTGATCACGGACGACCTGGCGGTGGCCGTGCCCACGGGCGTGGTCACCAGCCTGGTCGGTGCCGTCTTCCTGGTCGCCATGGCGCTGCGGCTGCGCGACACGGCCGGGTCCGGCGCCCCGGACCGGCTGCGCGTCCCGAGCCGGACGGTGTTCCTGGCCACGGTGGCCGTCCTGGCCGCCGTCCTGGCCGGCCTCGTGGTCGCCGCGGTGCTGGTCGGCGACAGCAAGCTGCTGCTCGGCGACGTGGTCAACTGGGCGCAGGGCAGGGCCGGGCGGACCGTCTCCTTCGTCCTGGACACCCGCGTGCCCCGGGTGCTCGCCGCGCTCTGCGCGGGGGCGGCGCTCGCCCTGGCCGGCACGCTGGTGCAGGCGGTCACCCGCAACCCGCTCGCGGAACCGAGCGTCCTCGGCGTCACCGGCGGCGGCGCGCTGGGTGCCGTGGTCCTGGTGACCACGGCACCGGTCGCCGGGACCTGGGGGATCGCCGGTGCCGCCTTCGCGGGGTCCGGCCTCACCGCGGTCCTGGTCTTCGGGCTGGCCGCCCGTGGCGGCTTCCAGCAGAACCGGCTGGTCCTCGTCGGCATCGGCGTCGCCGCCGCGACGACGGCGCTGATCAGTCTGCTGATCGTGCTCACCGACCCGTTCAACGCGACCAAGGCGCTGACCTGGCTGTCGGGTTCCACCTACGGGCGGACCATGCCGGACGTCGTGCCGGTGGCGCTGGCGCTGGCCGTCGGCGTCGTGGTGGCCGTCGCCCGGCGCACCGAGCTGGACCTGGTCTCGCTGGACGAGGACACGCCGCGGCTGCTGGGTCTGCGCCTGGCTCCGGGGCGCCTCGGCTTCCTGGTGCTCAGTGTCGTGCTCAGCTCGACGGCCGTGGCCTGCGCGGGCACCATCGCGTTCGTCGGGCTCGTGGCCCCGCACGCGGCCCGCGCCCTCGTGGGCAGGCGGCACGTCCGGGTCGTGCCGGTCGCACTGCTGCTCGGCGCCACGCTCGTCTGCGCGGCCGACCTGATCGGCCGCACGGTGATCGCCCCGGCCCAGCTCGGCGCCGGACTGATGACGGCCGTCATCGGTACGCCGTACTTCCTGTACCTCCTGGTACGCAGCCGCCGGTAACGACCGCCCGGCCGGGGGACGGCCCGGACGCCGGGTGTCCGCGCCCCGCCGTCCCCCACCCGGCCCGCTGTCGGACGATCCGTCAAGTCACTGAACCGTCATGGCTGAAGCCGGCCGGCCCGGTCCGCGCGGCCACGGGCGCGAAGGCCACCTACGAGCCGGTCGTGCCGCCGGGGGCCGGCAGCGGCCTGCTCAACCACGTCGCCCCGCTGCTCACCGATCAGGGCAGGGCCGTCTCCCGGCTCGCCGACCGGCTCTCCGGAGAGCCGGCGTGCTCCACCTGCCGGCCCACACACCGACATCACCGATTCTCCTTCGTGTGCATGTCGCGGCAATCCGGGGTAGTCGGAACGTCCCGGTGCCAACACGTCGGGAAAACAAGGGACTTGATGGTTATGAACCGACATGGGAAGGGACTGTCAGTGCGCACCCTCAAAGTGGCAAGCGCCGTGGCGACCGCCGGCGTCTCCGTCGCCCTGCTGACCGGCTGCGGCGGCGACTCCGGCGGCGAGAGCAAGCCGTTCGACGGGCAGAGCGCCGACGACATCGCCGCGAAGGCCGTGGAGGCGACCCAGCAGGCGAAGTCCGTGCACGTGAAGGGCGACACCAGCCTGGAGGACGGCAACACCGTCACCATCGACGTCTCGGTCGACCAGGAGAAGAACTGCCAGGGCACCATCGGCGCCGCCGACTCCCGCGCGGACGTGCGGCACACCGACGCCACCTTCTTCCTGCGCGGTGACGAACAGTACTGGCAGAACGCTCTGAAGCAGCAGCCCGACGCGGCGCAGAAGATGGCACCGAAGCTGCAGGACAAGTGGGTGAAGATGCCGGCCAACGACGCCGCGACCGCGGGTGTCTGCGACAAGCAGGGCTTCATCGCCGCGATGGACGAGGACAAGTCCGAGCGCCAGGGCATGAAGCGCGGCGGCACGACCGAGGTGAACGGCGAGGAGGCGCTGGAGCTGACGAAGGAGAAGTCCTCCGGCGAGACCCTCGTCCTGTACGTCGCCACGGAGGGCGAGCCGTACATCCTCAAGAGCACGACCGAGGGCGGCAAGAACTCGGGCAGCGTCACCTTCAGCGACTACAACGAGCCGGTGAGCCCCGAGCAGCCGCCGGCCGACCAGACCGTCGACCTGAAGGAACTGGCCGGCGGGCAGCAGGCCTGACCCCGCTAGGGGGCGCTCCGCGCGGCCCCGCCCGCCCGGTCCGAGGCGGGCCACACGTACGGCAGGTCGTCCGGGACGCCGGGGAACAGCTCGGCGTAGACCTCGGGCTCCTTGCGCACCAGCGCCGACCGGTGGCTGCGGTGGAAGGCCTCGTCCCCGAGCCAGGGCGGCAACTCCCCGGCGCGCGCCAGTGCCGGCTGGTCCCGCACCGGCTCGCCCGGACGGCACACGGCGAGTCCGGCGACGAGTGAGGCCGCGCAGCTGTCCTGGTGGCCCCGCTCGCGCCAGACGCGGCAGACCTCCAGGCCGTACCGCACCAGTGCCTCCTCGTAACCCGTCCACATCCGCACCGCCGGGTGGTGGCGCCAGCCGTAGCCGGGCACGGTCAGGCCGCGCAGCACCTGGAGCGCCTCGACCCGCTGCTTGCCCAGCCGGCGGCGGTCCAGGGCCAGCGCCGACTCGGAGAAGTCCGGGTGGGGGAGGAAGGTCTGCATGCCGCTCCTGTCCGGTCAGCCGGGGAACCGGCCCTGGTCGCGCAGTTGTCTGCGGCGTTCGGCGTAGGCGAGGTCATCGCGCCACAGACGTCCGGCGGCGGCGCGCATCAGCGGGCGCAGGGCGGGTGCCAGGCGGCGGGCCACCGGGAAACCGGGCCGGTCCGAGGTGGCCAGCACCGCCTCGACGACCGCGGTGCGCGGCCGGCCGAGTTCGTCGGGGCCGAGCGGCGTGGCGTGGCTCTCCACGACGGACCCGGTGCCCTCGCCGTCGGTGATGCGCATGACGACGGTGCGGGGCTCCGGTGCGGTGAACTCGGCCCGTACGGGCACGACGAGGCGTCCGGCGAGCCGGAAGGACACGTCCACGGCGAAGCGGTCGTCGTCCTCGGCGGCCCCCGATCCGTCGTCGGGGGCGCCGACGACGGTGAGGTCCACGAAGGAGTACGGGTGGAACCAGGCGCCGTGCCACGGGTCCAGCCGGTTGGCGACCACGTCCTCGGGTTCGCAGACCCCGACCCCGCGCCAGACGGACGTCAGGGCCGTCGCTCGCGGCGGCCTCTCCGGCACGACCGGTGCCGGGGTCGGGGCCTCCTCCCCCACGGCGTCCAGCCGTACCCACACCAGGACACCGTCGTCGTGCACCGGCAGGGGCTCCCAGCCGGCGAACGCCGTGCCCTCAAGGGCGAGTCCGTGCCAGTGGCACACCAGCGTGCCGCACCGCACCGGGCTGTCGGCCAGCGGTGCCCCGAGGTGGGGGCACGCGCCGGGACCGCCCACCAGGCGTCCCGTCGCGTCCCGCCAGACGACGACCTCGACGCCCGCGACCGTGCCGGACAGCGGGCGGGTGGGCCGTACGCCGGTGCTCGCGCCGAGGACGAACCAGTTGCCCGAGGGACGGTCCAGGGCCCGCTTGAGCGCCCCGGCGATGAGGGCGGGGCGCGCCTCGCGCCAGGTCGGTCGCTGGTTCTGCCAGGGCACGGGCCGACGGCGCAGCCGCAGGGGCCAGCGGCCCCGGCGGGGGCTGGGGGGTGGCTTCATCCGGCCTCCTTCGCGGAGTAGGCGTCGTTCCTGCACGGCACCGCCGGCCTCCCGCGAGCGGCGCCACCGCGTGCGCCCAGCCGGGCGGCCAGCACCCGGACCAGCCCGTCGGCGGCGACGACGGCGCGCCGGCGGCGGGGCACCACCGCGCGCCGGTGCAGTACCGCGTACCCGCTCTCCGCGATGGAGTCGAGGATGTTGCGGTAGAGCACGTACGCCGTGCGGATGCAGGGGCGCGCGACGGGGTCCAGCATGCCCAGTCCGGGGGCGGCCTCCCGGTAGACGGAGCGGGTGAGGTCCTCGGCGGCCCGCAGCGCGGCGGTGACGCGGGGGTCGTGGCGGCCGGTGCGCCGGCTCCACAGCAGCAGGTCCCGCCGGACGCCGTGTGCGGCCAGCAGGTCCGCCGGAAGGTAGACGCGGCCCCGGTCGAGGTCCTCGCCGACGTCCCGCAGGAAGTTGGTCAGCTGGAAGGCGAGGCCCAGAGCGGCGGCGTGCGGGGCGGCCCGGTCCCGGGGGGTCACGGTGCCGAGCACGGGCAGCATCTGCAGGCCGATGACGGCGGCCGAGCCGTGCATGTAGGCGCGCAGGTCGTCGTAGGTGGCGTAGTCGGTCACCGTGAGGTCGCTGCGCATCGAGGCCATGAAGTCGGTGAAGTGCGCCGGGTCGATGCGGTACCGGGCGGCGGTGTCGGCCAGGGCGGCCACCACGGGTTCGCCGGCCGGCCGGGCACCGGTCAGCGCCTGCCGGAGCTGGTCCTCGAGCCGGGTGAGGGTGGCCGCGCGCTCGGTGGTCGTCGCCTCGGCGCCCATGTCGTCGACGATGTCGTCCGCCCACCGCGCGAATCCGTACAGGGCGTGCACGGCCGGTCTGCGGTCGGCGGGCAGGAGGCGGGTCGCCAGGAAGTAGGTGCGGCCGTGCCGGGCGTTGAGGGCCCGGCAGCGGGCGTAGGCGTCGCGCAGGGCCGGGTCGGTGATGCCCGCCGCGTCCAGTTCGCGCCGGGTCATCGGTGCCCGCCCTTCGCCGCCGTACGGCGTGCCGGTGCTCCGGTGATGCGGGCGGCGGCCAGTTTCCCGGAGATCAGCACGGTCGGCACGCCGACCCCCGGGGTGGTCCCGCAGCCCGCGAGGACCGCGTTGCCCGTGCCGCGCACCAGGTTGCGGGGGCGGAAGGGGCCCGTCTGCGCGAGGGTGTGGGCCACCGAGAAGGGGGTGCCGGCGGCGTGCCCCTGGGCGGTCCAGTCGGCCGGTGTCACCAGGCACTCCTCCTCGATGGCGGCCGCGATGCCGGTCAGTCCCCGGTGTTCCAGGGTGGTGAGCAGACGGTCGCGGTAGCGGGGCGCGAGGTCGTCCCAGGCCCGGGCGTCCGGTCCGATGTCGGTGTTGGGGCAGGGCGCGAGGACGTAGTGGAGGTGGCGGCCCCCGGGAGCCAGCGAGGGGTCGTGGGCGGTGGGCCGGGTGATCAGCAGGGAGGGGTCGGTCATCAGGGAGCCGGTCCTGGTGAGTTCGTCGAAGGTCCGCCGCCACGCGGTGCCGAAGGAGAGCGTGTGGTGGGCGAGGTGCGGCCACGTACGGCTGGTTCCGGCGTGCAGGACGACGGCGGAGGGAGCGTGCCGCAGACCGACCGGCCGGCGCGGGCGGCGGCCCAGCAGCCGGTGGACGACGGGCAGGTCGGGGGTGAGGACGACGGCGTCGCACGGGATGCGTTCGTGGGCGGTGACCACCGCGGTGACGCGGTCGCCGGACCGTTCCAGACGGGTGACGTCCTGTCCGAGGCGGAGGTCGGCTCCGGCGTCGGCGGCGGACTCCGCCATGGCGCGGGGCAGGGCGTGCATGCCGCCGCGCGGGAAGTACACGCCGGCCACGGTGTCCATGTAGGCGATGACGGCGTAGGCGGCGAGCGCCCGGGCCGGTGCGACACCGGCGTACAGGGCCTGGAAGGAGAAGACCCGTTTCAGCCGCTCGTCGGTCAGGAACCGTCCGATGCGCGCGTCCAGCCGGCCGAAGCCGCCGAGGGCGGCGAGCCGGGCCAGGTCGGGGGTGAGCAGGCTGAACGGCGAGTCGAAGTTGGCGTCGATGAACCGGCGCATCTGCACCGTGTAGAGCTGGTGCAGCCAGGCGCGCAGCCGTCGGTACCCGGCGGCCTCCCGTGCCCCGGCGAACCGTTCGACCTCCGCCTCCATGGCGGCCGCCCCGGTGTGCACGTCGAGCGTTCCGCCGTCGGCGAAGCACGCCCGGTAGGCGGGGTGCAGGGGCAGCAGTTCCACACGGTCGGCCAGCCGGTCGCCGACGGCCGCGAAGGCCTCGTCGGCCAGGTCGGGCATCGTCAGCACGGTCGGGCCCGTGTCGATCCGGTAGCCGCCGAGTTCGCGTCGTCCGGCACGGCCGCCGGGCAGCGGGTCACGCTCCACGACCGTCACCCGCCGTCCGGAGCCCAGCAGGTGCAGGGCGGCGGACAGCCCCGCCAGCCCCGCCCCGACGACCACCACGTGGTCGGTGCGTCCGGTCACCGTCCTCATCGCGGGCCCACACCCGCGGCCGGCCGGTCGCGCGGCTGCCGTACGCCGTCGTCTGCCGTGCTGGGGCACATCCCGGATCCTCTCGTCGTCGGCCGCGGCGGTGAGCCGTGCCGGCACCTCGGCTGCTGCGGATACTTCGGTCGGGCGGCGCGCCGTGGATGCACCGGCGGGCGCACCCTCCGACGGCGGCCGCGGTCTGGCGGGCGACTCGGCGTCATGCCTTCCCCCGCCGCCTCACGTACGACGCCGCCCGGGCCCGTTCCCGCCCGGCAGTCACCCGTCCGGCGGGCAGGCGGCCGGCGGGCGTCCGACCGGTGAGCATGCGGCCCACGGACGTACGCCGACGGGTCACCGGCCGCCGGACGCCATCCGCCCCGGAGCGTCCGGCACGCCGTGCCTGCGCGGACGGCACGGGGGCGGCCGGTGGGAGGCGGAGCCTCACAGGGCGAACCGACCGCCGTCGAGGCCCTTCAGGCCGCCACCGTCCGCCGTCGCGGGCGGGGCCGAGGCCGTATGGCGCGGGGGCCGTCGCGGGTGGAACCGGGGCCGTACGCCGCGGGGGCCCTCCGCCGTCGCGGCTTGGACCGGGGCCGTACGGCGCGCCACCGATCGCCGTGGTGGGTGGACCTGAGCCCCTGCGGGACATGTACCGAACGACCTACGGCGGTCACTGGCCTCCGTACGGGCCCGTCGTACCCCCGTCGCCGATGCGGCGGCCCGGCGCCCTGCGGCAGCACCCGGCGAGCCTCGCGCGGGCCCGGCGAGCGACGCACCGCGGCCCCTGCGCTTCACGCCTGCGTCTCCTCCGCCGAGCGGTCGGCCCGTCCGCCCGCGCCGAGCGGGCCGGTGGGAGCCATGGCCCCCTCGGCCTCCAGCCGGGGCAGCTCGTGGCGGGACAGCCGCATGACCACGGGCGGCAGGGTCATGCGCCCCACCTGCGCCAGGCGCAGCCAGCCGGGCACGTACACGGCGGTACGGCGGCGCTCCACGGCGCGCACCAGCCGGGCGGCGACGTGGTCCGCCGGGAAGGTGCGGCGGGCCGGGGCCGGCATGTGCGCCCGCAACTCGCGCAGGACCGCGTACCGGTCGGCGTCGCGGATCATGTCGGTGTCGGTCCAGTTGAGGTAGGCGATGCCCACGGCGATCCCGTGATGGGCCACCTCGGCGCGCAGTGAGTGGGTGAACGCCTCCACGCCCGCCTTCGACGCGCAGTAGGCACTCATCATGGGGGCGGCGCCCAGCGAGGCGAGCGACGCGATCTGGAGGTGATAGCCCGCGGTGCGGAGCAGGTCCGGCAGGAAGGCGCGGGCCGTGTGGGCGCTGCCGGTCAGGTTCACGTCGATGACGCGGCCCCACTCGGCCGGATCCGACGTGGCGAACGGGCCCCCTTCCGCGATGCCCGCGTTCGCCACCACGACCGACGGCGGTCCGAGGCGTCCGCGTACTTCGTCGGCGGCGTCGTCCAGCGCGGCGGGGTCGGTGACGTCGACCTCGAGGGCGAGGGCCGGTCCCGGCAGCCGGGCCGCCACGGCGTCCAGCCGCGGCTTCTCGTGGCCGAGCAGCGCGAGCCGGGCGCCCCGGCCGGCGCACGCGTGCGCCAGCGCGGCACCCAGTCCGCGCGCGGCGCCGGTCACCACGACGGTGCGGTTCCGCAGAGGGCTGTCTGTCACCGGGTGGCCCCTTTCTCGGGGGGAGCGGGAGCGGCCGGAGGCGGACGTCTCACCGTTTGTCTCCGATGCGGTCGCGGCGGGTCAGAGCCCGCTGCACCCGGGCGAGTCCCGCGAAGCGGTGCTGGCGCAGGGCTGCGCGCGCGGCGTTGGCGCCCGGCGCCCCGTGCACCCCGCCTCCCGGGTGCGCGCTCGCGGAGGCGAGGAAGAGGCCGGTCACCGGTGTCTCCGGCCGGCCGGTGCCGGGCATGGGCCGGAAGACGAGCTGCTGGTGCATGGCGGTGGTGCCGCCGTTGATGGCGCCGCCCTCCAGGTTGGCGTTCATGGCCTGGAGCGTCGGCGGCGCCAGCACACGGCGGGCCCGGATCAGCCCGCGGAATCCGGGCGCGAAGCGTTCCACCTGGCGCTCGACGCGGTCGGCCATGAGTTCCTGCTCCCTGGCGTCCCAGCTGCCGGTGATGCCCTCCTCGCCGGCGTCGGCCCGGATGTCGTGGGGGACGTGGGTGTAGGCCCAGGCGGACTCCGTGCCGCGCGGCGAGCGGGACGGGTCCGTGGTCGTCATCTGCCCGAACAGCGAGAAGGGGCGGTCGGGGACCTGTCGCATGGCGATCTGGGCGGCGAACCGGGTCAGCTCGTCGAGACCGTCGGCCAGGTGCACGGTCCCGGCCCGCGCCGCGCCCTCGCAGCGCCAGGGCACGGGACCGTCCAGGGCCCAGTCCACCTTGAAGGTGGCGAAGTCCCACTCGAAGCGCCGCAGGTCGGCGAGAACCTGGGCGGGCAGGTGCTCAGGGGCGACGAGGTCGCCGTAGAGGGCGGGCACGGACACGTCCGCGAGGACGGCGTGCCGTGCGGCGACCGTCTCCCCGCCCGCCGTGCGGACGCCCGCCGCGCGCCGGTCGCGGACCAGGACCCGCTCGACGCGCTGCCCGCAGCGCAGGGTCCCGCCGCGGGCCCGCAACCGGTGGACCAGGGCCGCGGTGAGCGCACCGGAACCGCCGACCGGCACGGGGAAGCCGTAGGTCTGCCCCAGCATCGACATCAGCCAGCCGAAGCCGCCGCTTCCGGCGGCCTCGGGCGCGAGGTCGGCATGCAGGGCGTTGCCGGCCAGGAGGAGTTTTCCGCCCTCGCCGCGGAACTCCTCCTCGCCCATGCGGCGCACCGGCAGCACCAGGGTGCGCGCCAGCCGGAGCCCGCCCCCGCCGCGCAGCCGCAGCGCCAGCCGGGCTCCCGCCTTGACCGGCGGAAAGGAGGTGAAGAGCGCGTCCAGGATGTCGGCCCGGTAGCGGTCCCACACCTCGTGCAGGCGGTCCCAGGCGGCACCGTCCCCGGGCGCGAACGTGTCCAGGGAGGCGGCGGTGGTCGCGACGTCGCGGTCCAGGACCGCGCACGTGCCGTCGGTCAGGGGGTGTGCGAGCACGTGGGGGGCGTGCCCCCAGCGCAGTCCGTGGTCCTGCAGACGCAGCCCGGCGAGGACCGGGGAGGCGGCGGCGAGCGGGTAGAACGAGCTGAACAGATCGCTGACGAATCCGGGGGCGACCTCGCTGTCGTGGCGCACCGCGCCGCCCGGCTCGGGCTGCTCCTCCAGGACCTCCACGCTCCAGCCCGCGTCCACGAGCAGGTTCGCCGCCACCAGGCCGTTGGGACCGGACCCGATCACGACGGCGTCAGGCACGACCGGCTCCCGGCCGGAACTCCACGGACCCGGGCGAGTCCGCCGAGTCGGGGCGGCGCTGCTCCCCCGCCTCGGACTCACACAGTTTCGCGAGCCGGGAGAGCATGGCACGGTGCCGCACCTGGATCAGCGCTTCGACGCCCACGTTGTGCAGCGCCCCGCCGGGGCCGCGCAGCGGGTGCTCGTCCACGATCACGAGGCACTGCTCGCCCCAGGGCCGCAGTTCGATGGCGATGCGGGCTGTGCCGAGGCTGCCCGCCTTGGCCTCGATCTCCAGCACGGAGCCCGGCACGCAGTGCCTGACGACCGACTCGTTCTGCAGCCGCACCGGCCCGAGCCGCACCTCGTAGGTGATCGTCGCGCCGACCTCCGGCCACCGTCCGGACGTCGGGGTGACGTCCGACGGGCCCACCACCCACTCCACGTACTGGTTGCCGTCCGCGAGGATGTCCCACACCGCCCGGGGACTAGCCTGGACCAACCGATGCCGAACCGCCACGCGTGCCTCCCGCGTCCCGTAACCGTCACTGCGAGGTCGCAGCACTGAGTGCCCCGTCCTCGTCAGGCCAACCGGACGGACTTGCCCCACCGGACCCGGCCACGGGGCCGCGTGCGCCAGGGGGCCCGGGAGCCGGACCCGGCCGCGGGGCCGCCGCGCGCGAGAGGACCCGGAGCCACCGTCGCCCCCACAGCGCGGGCTCACCCCCCTCCCCTCCTCCCCGGCCGGCAACCCGGCTCACGGTCACGGCGCCCGCCGACGCCACCCACCGGTACGTGGACTCCGTACGGGTCGACGGACGCGCGCGGGGCGCCGCGTGGACCGGGTCCCGGACGGCCCCGCGCGGCGGCACGCTCGCGTTCGGGCCGGCGGAGCGGCCGGACACGCGGTGGGTCACCGACCCGGCGGACCTGCGGATGTGACCCGCCGCCGGCCGGCCGGCGGCGCGCTCCACCGCGAGGCCCCGGCTACCGGCGCGGACACCACCGCGGAAAGACCCTGCATTGGCATGGACCTGTCGATGAGGTCTGGCTAAGCTGGGCGCAACCCGATGAGAGCGCTCTCAGACTGCGGTTGTTCCACCCCCACCCAGTTGGAACGACGAAGGGCAACTTCCGTGAGACGCAGCAGACTCAGGCACCTCGGCCTGGCCGGCCTCCTCGTGTTCGGCAGCCTCACCGCGGTCGGCACGCTGCCGGCCTCGGCGGCCGACTCCCCCACCGACTCCGCCGGGGCCCCCGCGGCCTCCGCCGGCCTTCTGGACGCCATGCAGCGGGACTTCGGCCTGACCCGGGCCGAGGCCGAGGACCGGCTCGCGGCCGAACACCGCGCCACCGCCCTCGCCCCCACCGCACGCCGGGCCGCCGGGGACGCCTTCGGCGGCTCCTGGTTCGACGCCGCCCGCGGACGCCTGACCGTCGCCGTCACCGCGGACGCGCCGCCCGCGACGGTCCGGGCGGTCGAGGCCACCGGCGTCCACGTCCGCACCGTCGAGCACAGCGCACGGCGGCTCGACGCGGCCAAGGCACGCATCGACCGCCTCGACGCACCCGCCGGCGTGAGCAGCTGGCACGTCGACCCGACCGCCAACACCGTGGTCGTCGACGTGGTCGCGAGCGAGCGCACCGACAACGATGTCCAGCAGTTCGTGTCCCGGGCCCGCGAGACCGGCCCCGTCACGGTGCGCACGGTGGGATCCGCTCCGCAGACCTTCGCGGCGGGCACCGTCGGCGGCGACCCCTACTACACCGGCAACGTCCGCTGCTCCATCGGCTTCTCGGTGCACGGCGGGTTCGTCACCGCCGGGCACTGCGGCGGTGTGGGAGGGGCGGTCCGCGGCTGGGACGGCTCACACATCGGCACGTTCCAGGGCTCCTCCTTCCCGGGCAACGACTACGCCTGGGTCAGCGTCGGCAGCGGCTGGTGGACGGTACCGGTCGTGCTCGGCTGGGGCACGGTCTCCGACCAGTTGGTGCGCGGCTCGAACGAGGCTCCCGTCGGCGCCTCGATCTGCCGTTCCGGCTCCACCACCCACTGGCACTGCGGCACCGTGCTGGCCAAGAACGAGACGGTCAACTACAGCCAGGGCGCGGTGCACCAGATGACGAAGACCAGTGTCTGCGCCGAGGGCGGCGACTCGGGTGGCTCCTTCATCAGCGGCGACCAGGCACAGGGCGTCACCTCGGGCGGCTGGGGCAACTGCTCCGGCGGCGGGGAGACCTGGTTCCAGCCCGTCAACGAGATTCTGAACCGCTACGGGCTGACCCTGCACACAGCCTGATCCGGTACGGCGGGGAGGGCTTCGCCGATGTCCCGGCGAAGCCCTCCCCTGCCCCGTCTTCCCCGGCGAAGCTTCCCTGCCGGGCCCGCCCCGGCAAAGCTTCCCTGCCGAGCCCTCCCCGGTGCGGCCCGCCTTCCGCCGCCGTTCGCGCGTACGGGTCACACGGGCCGGAAGCCGCCCGGCGCCCGCCTCCGTCGCCCCGGGGGCCGGTCGCCGTGGTCAGCCGGCGGCCGGCGGACCACGCGTGGACCAGGCGGGCCGGGGCCGTGCCGACGAGCGCCGCACCGAGCAGACGGGCCGGCCGGACCGCGTCCCGCCGGGCCGTCCAGGCCGTCGTGCCGACGGGCGGGACGGCGCAGCCGTCGAGGGACAGCCGGCACAGGAGGGCCGTTCCCGCAGCGGCGGTGAAGCGGGCGCAGAGGTCGAGCAGCGCCGCCGGCAGGGCGAGCGCGGCCAGTGCGAGTCCCGGACGGCCCGCACCCGCGGTGCTGTTGACGAGCGCCACCAGGGCCCGCGATCTCCGGCGGCCGACAACCCGTCGCGGCGGACAGGACGCGCACTCGAACCGGACAGGGCGGCGCCGGGGGACCGGCGAGGGAGTGCCGCGGCCGACTCGGGGATCCCGGCCGCGGCACGTCCCGCCGCCCCGGCGCGGGAGGACTGCGCGGCGGGGCACGAAGTGCGACTGCCCCGGGAGGGCGCGGCGACACTGCACCGGACGAGTGATCGTCACGGCCGGTCGACCGCGGCGAGGAGGCAGTTCTTTCGATGGACAGCGGCCGTCGGGCGGGCATGGCCTCCCGCCATTCGATCGGCCGGTTCCCCGTGATCGTGAACGAGTTCCGATCCCTTTCCCGGAAGATGTGTCTGCCATGGGGCCCCCGCGTACCGCGTGTCCGGCGTGGAATTGCCACCGGTTTTCTGTCCATTCGAGTCAGCCGTTCACCCCCGTGTCCGACAGGTCGAGAAGCAGGCCGTGCAATGGATCGGCGACATCGGGATGTGCGCCTCGGAGCGGGAGCGCGCCTGGGCCGTGGCGACGCACAGCACCGACTTCTTCGCCCGGTTCGCCCCGGTCGCGGACGGCGACCGGCTGCTGGCGGCGGCCCTGTGGGTGTACTGGGCCTTCGCCTTCGACGACGCCCGGTGCGACCGCGGTCCGCTCAGCAGCCGGTCCGCGCAGTGCAACGCGCTGGCCGGCCAGGTGCAGCGGGCCTGCGAGACGGATTCGGCGGTGAGCACGGACCGGTTCGCCAGGGCTCTGCAGGACATCGTGCGCCAATTCCGCGGCTTCGCGCCGCCCACACAGGTGAGCCGGTTCGTGCACGCCCATCGCGCCTGGCTGTCGGGCGTGGTCTGGCAGACCGGCAACCAGGCGGCCGGGCGCATGCCGGGCCTGGACGACGTCCTGACGATGCGGCTGCCGTCGTCGGGCGGCGTTTCAGGACTCGCGGCGTGTCATCGCCCGGGCGATGTCGTGCAGTTGGCGGTAGGCGTCCGCGGTCGGCCGCGCCAGTGACAGGGCGCGCAGCGCGGCCGCCATCTGGCGGCGTGCCTCGTCCTCGGCCGCCTGCCGCCCCCCGGCCTCCTCCACCAGGTGGCGCGCCAGGTCGATGTCGGCCGCCCCCGGCGGGTGCGGAGCCCGGTACAGCTCACGCAGCCGCTCGGCCGCCGGGCCGGGTGCCGCGAGGGCCGCCACGACCGGCAGCGACTTCTTGCGGGCTGCCAGGTCCGCGCCGACCGGCTTGCCGCTGCGCGCGGTGCGGCCCCAGATGCCGAGGATGTCGTCCGTGCACTGGAAGGCCACGCCCAGGCGCCGGCCGAACTCCCGCAGTCCGCCCAACCGGACGCCGTCCGCGCCGGCCAGCACGCCGCCCAGGGCGCAGGCGCAGCCGATCAGAGCTCCCGTCTTGCCGGCGGCCATGGCCAGGCAGTCCGCGACCGAGACGTCGTGCGACTTCTCGAAGGCGACGTCCTGGCTCTGCCCCTCCACGAGTTCCGAGAGCGCGGCCACGAGTTCCTGCACGGCCGCGCCCGCCCGCCCCGGCGGCGCCTGGGCCAGGGCGCGCAGGGCGGCGACCAGCAGGGCGTCCCCGGTGAGTACGGCCGCGGGGGTGCCGAACAGGGACCAGGCGGCGGGACGGTGGCGACGCAGCGCGTCGCCGTCGATGACGTCGTCGTGCAGCAGGGTGAAGTCGTGCACCAGCTCGACCGCCACGGCGCCGGGGACCGCGGCCGACGGGTCCGCGCCGACGGCGACCGCCGACAGCAGGGCGAGAGCCGGACGCACCGCCTTGCCGCCGCCGGACACGGACCCGCGGGGCGCGCCGTCGGCCTCGCACCAGCCCCGGTGGTACCTGGCCACCAGGCTCTCCGCGGCGGGCAGCGACTCGACCGCCGCCCGCAGGGCGGGCGACAGCACGTCGTCGACCCAGTCCAGACGCGGGAAGGCACCCGCCGGAGCCGAGTCGGTGATCTGCGACACGTACTACTCCTCACGACAGCAGGGCAGGAAGACGGGCGGCGGAAGACCCACGGCGCTCGCCCGGCGCAGTGTCGGCCGCACCGTCAGTCAATCGGCTGCCGCGGCAGGCCGGAGCGGGCGTGGCGCACCGTACGGCGAAAGATCACCGAAGCAGCCCAGCACTACGACCATGCACCCAGCCGACAATCACGCCGATCGCGCGCCGGGGCCCGTTCGTACGCCGTCCGCCCCGCCGCGGGTGCGGCGGGGCGGACGGTTCGCGGACGGTCCGTCAGCACGGTGTGGTCGCCATCAGCTTCTCGAAGGAAGCCATGCAGTCCGGGCAGTGGCGTGCCCGGTCACCGTCGGATGCCTCGATACGTTCGCGGAGCCTTTCTCCGCACAGCGTGGCCGCGGCCTTCTTGGCCATCACGTGCCACACCAACGCTCCGCCCGCCTTCTCCGGGCCCACGCACATTTCGTACATGTTCGGCCTCCCAGCCTGGACGCCGCTGACACCCTCAAGGAGACACCGGATCGGTCGCCACCAGTAGCGTGCGGGGGCCATTCGGGTGACGGCCGTCTCGTCCCGCCGGGGCGGCGACGCACCCGGACGGACAGCGACGATCAGCCGATCGGCCCTGCCCGGGCGGGTGCCTGACGCGGCGTCGCCGCAGGCGGTCGGGGGCGGTCGGCTGCCCGGGCCGGACGGCGGCACGGACCGGGCCGATCGCTCCGGCCCCGCCGGCGGAACGCCGCGGCCACGGGGCGGGCGACCGGCTGCCGGCTGACCACGACCGACCACCAGCGGATCGGCCGTCTCCACCTCGTCGGCCGCCGACGGCTGCACGGGGCTCAGCACCGTCTCCTCCCTGGGGGCGTACCCGCTCGGTCCGTCCATGCTGCCGTTCCTGTACAGCGTGGGCACCGCGGCCATGTGCGGCCGGCCGGTCGCGGTGAGCCGGAGCGCGTCGCGCATGGTCGCCTCGGCGGGCGGGGCCGCAGGCGCGGTGCCAGACTGCTGCCCAACGCGCCCCGTCGTGGCGGACGTCACGGCGGGTCTGTCGACGAGGGGAGACGAGGTGTCGACGTCACAGGCGAGCGACGTGCTGTTGCAGGAGTTCCTCGCCGACCCGGCACATCTGACGCTGGACCTGGCCGCCGCCGTGGCGCGCTGCACCAAGGCCCTGGACCTGCAGCACGCGGTGGTCTACCTCGTGGACCTGCAGCAACGTCATCTCGTGCCGCAGACCGACGTGGCGTCGAGCCTGCCCGTGGACGGGTCGCTCGCGGGCTGGGCCTACCGTACGCAGGCGCTGCGGGTGGAGGAGGCGGCGTCCGGTGGTGTCACGGCGTGGCTCCCCCTGCTGGACGGTGCGGAGCGGCTCGGCGTGCTGGCGGTCCACTCGTCGGCGCTCACCTCCGCAACCCTGACCCGGGGGCGGGCGCTCGCCTCGCTCCTGGCGATGATGATCACCTCGAAGCGGGCCTTCGAGGACTCCTTCGTGCGGCACACCCGTACCGAGCGGATGCACCTGCCGTCCGAGATGCTTCGCGCGTTCCTGCCGCCCCGCACCATCGGCAATGCGCAGGTCGTGTCGACGGCCGTCCTGGAGCCGGCCTACGAACTCGGCGGCGACGCCTTCGACCACTCGCTCACCCGGACGACCCTGCACGTCTCGGTCGTCGACTCCATGGGGCACGACCTGGCCTCGGGGCTGACCAGCGCGGTGGCGCTGGCCGCCTGCCGCAACGCCCGGCGCAACGGGGCCGACCTGCCCACCCTCGTGAAATCCGTCGACGACGCGCTGGCCCGCTGGCTGCCGGAACAGTACTGCACCGCCGTACTGGCCCAGCTGGATTTCGGGACCGGCCTGCTGCGCTGGAGCAACTGCGGCCACCCCGCGCCCCTGCTGATCAGGGACGAGCAGCTGATGACCGGAGCCCTGGAGCGGGAGGCCGACCCGCCGATGGGCGCGCCGGCCCAGCTCTCCACCGAGCCGCGCCAGACGCACGAGACGATGCTCGAGCCCGGTGACCGGGTGCTCATGTACACCGACGGGATCATCGAGGCGCGCACCCGGGAGGAGAAGCTCTTCGGGCTCGAACGGTTCGCGGACTACGTCATCCGGGCCACTGCGGGCGGCGAGCCGGCACCGGAGTCGCTGCGCCGTCTGATCCACTCGATCCTGGACTCGCAGACGGGCGGGCAGTTGCGGGACGACGCGACGATCCTGATGTTCGAGTGGCGGCCGCCGGCCTCCTGACTCCCCGGACGGTGCGGTGCCCGGTGTCTCAGACCCGGTGGCCGCGCGCCCGCAGCCAGTCGTGCACGGTGTCCTTGTCGGCCGGGGTGATCCGGACGGGTCCCTCCACGTAGGGGCCCTCGTCCTCGGTGAAGCCCGTGTCCGTGATCCGCGCGGTGGCCCAGGTGGCCAGGTCCTGGGCGGCCCGCTCGGACAGGGCGCCGCTCTCCCAGCCGGTGCGGGCCTCCCGGGCCGCGGCGGGGTCGTGCCGCTCGGTCTCCGCGAGCCACGCGGCCACCAGCCGTCGCACGGTCCGTCCGTCGTCGGTCCCGCTCTGCTGCTGCTTGTCGTCCATGCCGTCCGAGTGCCCCCGATCCACCGGTCCCCTCACCCCGCGACGGCGCCTCACCTCCGCGACGGCGCTCCGTGTCGGCGGTACGGCGCCGGGTACCCGGAATCCAGGGGCGGACCGGCACTCCGGTCCACGGAAGGTGACAGTCCGGAAGGGGACAGTGATGACGCAGCCCGCCGACGATCGTGCTCTCGACCAGCGCGCCGGCGTTTCGGAGCTCCGTCTGGCGGCGGGGGATCCCGGGCCCGTCCCCGGGACCGGCCCACGCGAGGAAGAACTCCCGCTCGACCGCAACCAGGCGATCCTGCAGGCTGCCAAGCAGGTGGGCTCACTCCTGAAGAAGAAGGAGCACCCGTTCGCGCTGGCCGGCAGCGTCGCCGTGTACGCGCACGGCGGGACCCAGAACCTCCAGCACGACGTCGACTTCTGCATCCGGCCCGACGACGCGGAGGCCGTCGCCGCGACGCTCGGGGAGGCGGGCCTGGCGGTGTACACGCCTCCCGAGGACTGGCTGCTGAAGGCGAGCTGCCTGGGACAGCAGGTCGACCTGATCTTCGAGCTGGCGCACGAGCCGGTCACGGCGGAGCTGCTGGCCCGGGCCCAGGACCTGTCGGTCGACTCCGTGCTCATGCCGGTCCTGTCGCCGACCGACCTGCTGCGCGGGCTGCTGACGGCCTTCTCCGAGCACCACTGCGACTTCGGTGCGGTGCTGCCCATCGCCCGCACCCTGCGGGAGAAGATCGACTGGGAGGAGCTGCGCCGCGACTGCGGCGCCGACGCGATGCCCGCCGCGTTCTTCTTCATCCTCGAGCGGCTGGACATCATTCCCCCGGCCGGCCCCTCGGCCGGTTCCCCGGCCCGTCCGCCGACCGTCCCGGCGGCTCCTGCCGCGAAGGAGGAACAGCGATGAGCGACCCCGTGGCACACCAGGGGCCCGCGGCGGGCGGCGGGGCTGCTCCCGCGGCCGGCAACGTCGAGTACCGCGTCGCCCACCTGCACGACCGGTTCGCCGCGGAGGAGCTCGGCGAACTCGGCGTCCGTACCGAGATCCGCGCCGGGGCGATCGCGATCACCGGCACGGTGCCCTCCGCGCGGTGCCGCGAGGTCCTGCTGCGCATCGCCCACGAGGAACTGGCCGGTCTCACCGTGCACGCCGACATCGTGGTGGCGCAGACGTCGCGCCCCGACCAGGCGGAGGAGCTGTGATGGTCCGTGTCGCCGCCGTCGGAGACATCCACATGGGGCTGGACAGCCAGGGGCTGCTGCGTCCCGCCTTCGAGACCCTGCCCGACTGTGCCGACCTGCTGCTGCTCGCCGGCGACCTCACCCGGCACGGCACGCCGGAGGAGGCGCGGGTGGTCGCCCGGGAGGTACGCGACCTGCCGGTGCCGGTGGTGGCCGTCCTCGGCAACCACGACCACCACGACGAACAGCCCGAGAAGGTCACCGCCCTGCTCCAGGACGCCGGTGTGACCGTCCTGGAGGGCGAGGGGACGGTCGTGGAGTGCGCCGGGACGCGGGTGGGCATCGCCGGGACCAAGGGGTTCGGCGGCGGTTTCGTCGGGCGCAGCGCGGGTGAGTTCGGCGAGCCGGTCATGAAGGAGTTCGTCCGCACCACCCGCCGCTCGGCGGACAGCCTGCACGCCGCGCTGAAGGAGCTGGACGCGCAGGGCTGCGCCGCCCGGGTGGCGCTCACCCACTTCTCCCCCGTCGCCGACACGCTCGCCGGGGAGCCCCCGGAGATCCACCCGTTCCTCGGCAGTTACCTGCTGGCCGAGGCGATCGACACCGCCGGCGCGGACCTGGCCGTCCACGGCCACGCCCACCTGGGCACCGAGCACGGGATGACGGCGGGCGGGGTACGGGTGCGCAACGTGGCCCAGCCCGTCATCCGCCGGGCCTTCAACGTCTACCGGCTCGGAGCCGACTGACCACCGTCCGGTGCGTCAGGCCGGGTCGGTCTCCTCCCGGGTCGTACGGCCGAGACAGGTGACGTCGGCGGGGTCCAGGCCCGCCGCCTCGATCTCGTGGAAGCCCATGCGGTCGTAGAAGGCCCTGGCCGGGGTGTTGGCGGTGGCCATGACCAGGTGGACGGCCGGCACCCCGCGTGCGCGCAGCGCCCGCCAGAACGTCCGCATCAGCGCACGGCCGTGTCCGCGGCCCTGCCACTCGGGGAGCAGGTCGATGTGCAGATGGGCCGGGTACGCGGCCAGTTCGGGGACGATCATCCGCTCCGGGTCGTGCAGCAGGGAGGCCATGACCTCGTCCGGGGTGCCGGGCGGGCCGTCCGGCGCCGGGTGGCGGTCCGCGACCCGCGGCAGCCATTCGGTGCGGAACTCCTCCGCGAAACGCGGGGTGTCCGCCGTGCCGAGGATGTAGCCGACCGCGCGGCCCCGGCCGTCGTCCAGCACGAAGGCCAGGTCCGGTTCGAGGTGGACGTAGGGGGCGGCGAAGATGACGGGCAGCACGGCGGGGTCCGCGTGGACCGGCCGGCCGTCCCGGCCGTTGTGTGCGGTGCGGATGCAGATCTCGTCGAGGTCCGGTGCGTCGGCGGGACGGTACGGGCGTACGGCGGCAGTCGGGGTCACCGCAGTATCCTCCCCCCTCTGGGAGCGCTCCCACAAGAGCTTCGCTTCGATCGGTGGCGCCCGGGTACCTGGGGGCCGGCAGGAGGACAAGGGCGAGCAGGAGGCCGGCAATGGAGGATGCGACGGACCGGATCGCGCGGCCGTGGGGCGGCAGGACGCCGCACGGGCGGCACGAGACCTGGCCGGCCCGGGTGGACACGTTTCTCGCGGACGGGGTGGAGCCCGGATCGGTGCAGCGCTGGGTGCAGTCGGCGTCGATCCTGCACTCCGACGGCGACGCCATGGACATCGCGGTGGCCGACGGACGGATGGTGGGCGTACGGGGCCGGGACGTGGACCGGGTCAACCGGGGGCGGCTCGGTCCCAAGGACCTGTTCGGCTGGCAGGCCAACGCCTCCCGGGACCGGCTGACCCGGCCGCTGGTACGGCGGGACGGGCGGCTGGTGGAGACGGACTGGGACACGGCGATGGACCTGGTGGCCGCCCGCTCGCGCGAGCTGCTCGACCAGCGGGGTCCGGGCTCGATCGGTTTCTACACGTCCGGCCAGCTGTTCCTCGAGGAGTACTACACCCTCGCGGTCCTCGCCCGGGCCGGCATCGGCACCAACCACCTCGACGGCAACACCCGGCTGTGCACGGCCACGGCCGCCGAGGCGCTGAAGGAGTCGTTCGGCTGCGACGGTCAGCCGGGCAGTTACGACGACTTCGACCACGCCGACGTGATCGCGCTGTTCGGCCACAACATCGCCGAGACCCAGCCCGTGCAGTGGATGCGGCTGCTGGACCGGCTGGAGGGGGCCGACCCGCCACGCCTGCTGTGCGTGGACCCGCGCCCCACGCGGGTGGCCCGGCACGCCGCCGTGCACCTCGCGCCCCGCGGCGGCACGAACCTCGCCCTGCTCAACGCGCTGCTGCACGAGACGATCCGGCACGACCGGATCGACCGCGACTTCATCACCGCGCACACCGTCGGCTTCGAGGAGCTGGCCGCCCGGGTCGCCCCCTGCACGCCCCGATGGGCCGCGGACATCTGCGACGTCCCCGCCGCCCGGATCGAGGAGGCGGCCGAACTCGTCGGCACCACCGACGCGTTGGTGTCCACCGTCCTCCAGGGGGTCTACCAGTCGCACCAGGCCACCGCCGCCGCGGTGCAGATCAACAACCTGCACCTGATCCGGGGCATGCTGGGCCGCCCGGGCGCGGGCCCGCTCCAGATGAACGGTCAGCCCACCGCCCAGAACACCCGCGAGTGCGGGGCCAACGGCGATCTGCCCGGCTTCCGGAACTGGCAGAACGACGCCCATGTCGCCGACCTCGCGAGGGTGTGGAACGTCGAGCCCGAGACCATCCCGCACTACGCGCCGCCCACGCACGCGATGCAGATCTACCGCTACGCCGAGCAGGGCTCGATCCGGATGCTGTGGATCAGCGGCACCAACCCCGCCGTCTCGCTGCCCGAACTGTCCCGCATCCGCTCAGTGCTGACGCAGGAGCGGCTCTTCACGGTGGTGCAGGACCTGTTTCTCACGGAGACGGCGCAACTGGCCGACGTGGTGCTGCCGGCCGCGACGTGGGGCGAGAAGACCGGCGTGCTGACCAACGCCGACCGCACGGTGCACCTGTCCCGGAAGGCGGTCGATCCGCCCGGCGAGGCCAGGCCGGACCTGGACATCTTCCTGGACTACGCGCGGCGCATGGACTTCCGGGACAAGGACGGCGGCCCGCTGATCACCTGGCAGGACCCCGAGTCGGCGTTCGAGGCGTGGAAGCGGTGCAGCGCGGGCCGCCCCTGCGACTACACCGGCCTGTCCTACGCCGCGCTGAGCGACTCCAGCGGCATCCAGTGGCCCTGCGACGAACGGGCGCCCGAGGGCACCGCGAGGCTCTACACCGACGGGATCAGCTGGGCGCACCCGGACGTGTGCGAGAGCTACGGCAAGGACCTGGAGACCGGGGCGTCCGAGGAGGTCGTGGAGTACCGCTCGCTCAACCCGGACGGCAAGGCGATGCTGAAGGCCGCCGCCTACCGGCCGCCGCACGAGGAGCCGGACGAGGAGTATCCGTTCCAGCTCACCACGGGCCGGACCCTCTACCACTTCCACACCCGCACGAAGACCGGGCGGGCGCCCCAGCTGCGCGACGCCGCACCGGACGTGTGGGTGGAGATCTCCACCGCGGACGCGGACCGGCTCGGGCTCGGCGAGGGCGACCTGGTGGAGGTCTCCAGCCGGCGGGGAGCCCTGCGGGGGCGGCTGCGGGTGACCGGCATCCGGCCGGGGCTGCTGTTCGTACCGTTCCACTACGGCTACTGGGACACCGAGGACGGGTCCGGGCCGGGCCGGGGCACTCCGGGGCGGGCCGCCAACGAGACGACCGTCACCGACTGGGACCCGGCCTCCAAGCAGCCGCTCTTCAAGACGGCCACGGCCGCGCTCACCCTCGTCGAGCGCGGCGGGGGCCGGCCGTCCCCCGCACCGGCCACCACCGCTTCGGAGCCGGCCACCGCCGGAGCCGTACGGCCCACCGCGGGCGGACCGGCGGCCCACACGACACAGACGCCGGCCGAGTTCCCGCACGGCCGTGAGGAAGGTGCCCAGTGAACGGCATCACCCTGACCCTGCGCGCGCTGCACCGCGGCGAGCGGCACCTGGCGCACGACCTGGTGGCGGTCGCCGAGCGGCACCGTACCGAGCACGAGGTCCAGCACGTCGCCACCGATCTCGCCGTCTGGTCCCGCGAACACGTCCGGCGGCTGGCCGAGGCCGGCGCGCAGCACGGCGCGCACCTGGACGATCCGTCCGGACACTCCACGGACGGGTTCTTCGCGACCCTGCGCGAGCGGGCGTCGGAGGCGGTGGTACGGCGGCCCGAGCCCGGCCTGCTGCTCCTGCGCGACCTGAGGGACCTGCACGTCGCCGCCGCGGAGAACTCGCTGCACTGGGAGATGCTCGCCCAGGCCGCCCAGGCGTCCCGGGACGGCGAGCTGCTGGACCTCGCCTCCTCCTGCCATCCGCGGACACTGCGCCAGATGCGCTGGACCAACACCATGATCAAGAACCTGGCTCCCCAGCTGCTCACCAGCCTGTGACCTGCGCGGAGCCGGCGCGCAGCGGTACCCGTGGGCACCGGTGCCGCTCCGGGCTCCGAATGGCGCCGGTCGTTGCGGGCACCTGATGATCCCAGTAGGCGTCACGTCCTCCGACCGTTTTTCGGTTCCCCTGGAGAAAGCGAGAGAGCGTCATGAGTCTTTTGCGTATGGTCGGCCGCCCGATGCTCGCCTCGATGTTCGTGGCCGGCGGTCTGCAGTCCCTGCGCCACCCCGAACAGGTGGCCCCCGCCGCCGAGCCGATCGTCCGGCCGGTGACCGACCGCGTGGAGGCGCTGCCGGACGGCACCGAACAACTCGTACGGCTCAACGGCGCCGTGCAGGTGGTGGGCGGTGCCCTGCTCGGACTCGGCCGCTGTCCGCGGCTGTCCGCACTGGCCATCGCGGCGACACTGGTCCCCACCACACTGGCGGCGCACCGCTTCTGGGAGGCGGAGGACCCGTCCGACCGTGCCCAGCAGCGCATCCACTTCCTGAAGAACCTGTCCATGCTGGGCGGCCTGCTGATCGCGGCGGACGACACGGGCAGCGCCCCCTCGATGGTGTGGCGCGGCCGTCACGCCGCCCGCGGCCTGCGGCACGACGCCCACCTGGTGCACCGCTCGGTACGGGCCGGGGCCCGGCCCGCGGCGAGGGCGGGCGGTGTCCGGGCGAAGCTGGGCATCTGAAGCTCTGCGCCGGGCGACCCGGTGTCAGTCCCCCGGCCGAGGGGACCCGATACGCGTGGCGGGTCGGTCCCGCAACCGCCACGACCAGTTGGAGGTGGAACATGGGACACGGAGGAAACGTCATCGACGAACTGATGACCGATCACCGTGAGGTCGAGGAGCTGTTCGGCAGGATCGAGGCGCTGCCGCCCGGCCACGAGGACCGCAAGCTGTACGCCGATCAGGCCACCATCGAGCTGATCCGGCACTCGGTGGCGGAGGAGGCGTACCTCTACCCGGCCGTCCGTGAGCACGTGGCGAACGGCGGCGCGCTCGCGGACAAGGAACTCGAGGACCACGCCCAGGCCGAGCAAATCATGAAGGACCTGGAGGGCTGCGCGGCGGACGACGCGGAGTTCGACCGGCTGATCGGCATGCTGATGAGCGAGATCCGTGAGCACGTCGCCGACGAGGAGGACAACCTCTTCCCGAGGCTCCGGGAGGCCTGTCCCGCGGACGCTCTGAACGAGTTGGGCGACAAGGTGCGTCAGGCGAAGAAGACGGCGCCGACACGACCGCACCCGTCCGCCCCGGACAAGCCCCCGATGAACAAGCTCCTGGCGCCCGGCGCGGGCATGGTCGACCGGGTGCGGGACGCGATGTCGGGGCGGGGCAAGCGGGACTGAGCGCCACCGCTTGGCCGACCGCGTGGGAGGGGCCCGCCACCATGGTGGCGGGCCCCTCCCACGCGGTCGGCCGGTCCGTCGGGGCGACGGGTTGCGCGCGGTCCCGGGCCGTCTGAGGTCGGGGGCGCGCGGTCCCGGGCAGATCCAGGTGCGGGGGCGCGCGATCCGGGCAGGGCCCGGGTCGGGTCGGGCTCCCCGTGGCATCGGCCAGAGCCTGGGCCGAGCCGCGCGATTCCAGGCAGGGCCCGGGCCGGGCCCCCGCGGCCTCGGGCAGGCCTCGGGCAGGTCTCGGGGCGGCGAACGCCGCTAGGCCCACCACTCCCCCGTGCGCTCGGTCGTCACCGGGGTGGCCGGCACCGGGTCGGGTCGGTTGCGGAGGGAGACGACGGTGCGTTCCAGGCCGTCCCGCCAGGTCACCACCGGCAGCCAGCCGAAGATCTCACGGGCGAAGCCGGTGACCGGCCGGGGCTCGGCTGGCCCGTCGCCCGCCCCGTCGACGAAGACGAGCGGCGCGTCCGAGCCGGTCAGCTCGATCACCCGACGGGCGATCTCCACGACCGTGGGCGCCTCGTCGCCGCCGAGGTCCACGGGCCGTACCGAGCGGCCGGCCGCGATCAGGAGCACCCCGTCGACCATGTCGTCCACGTAGCACAGGGGGTACCTCCGGCTGCCGTCCCCGGCGACGGTGACCGGCCGTCCGGCGAGGGCCTGTGCGAGGAAGGCGGCGGGCACGCCTCCGCGGTCCGTCCGCATACCGGGTCCGTAGCCGGTGAACAGCCGCACGATCCCGGCGTTCGATCCGTGGGCGCCCGCGTGCGCGGCGACCAGGGCCTCGGCGAACCGGACGGCCTCGGCGCAGGCGCCGTGCGGACCGACCGGGTCGGCGTCGCTCCCCTGAGGGCTCTCGTACGGCGGTCGGCCGGGGAACACCGGCGGCGAGGAGGCGAGCAGGAACCGGGCGCCGTCCCGCTCGGCGACGGCCAGCGCGGCGCGGGTGCCGAGGCTGCCGGTGTCGAGGATCTCCACGGGCCGGTCCGGCCAGGCGGCCGGGGCAGCCGGACCCGCCAGGTGCAGCACCAGGTCGTAGGGGCCGGTGAGCGCGTCCGCGCAGCCGGGTGCGGAGACGTCCCACTCCAGGAACCGGAAGCCGGGGCGGCCCGCCAGGTGGGCCACCTTCTCGGCCCGGCCCGTGGAGAGATCGTCCAGGCAGTCGACTTCGACACCCGAATCCAGCAGGCGGGTGCACAGGTGGGACCCGAGGAACCCCGCACCACCGGTCACCAGGGCACGGCTCCAGGACGGGCGGGCCTCCGCCCGCGGGCCGAACGCCGCCGTCGGCATCATGAGGACCCTTCCTTCCTCCGTGAAGCGCTGACGAGCGGGCCCCGAGTGCCCGGTTGAGTTGGCTTCATTCCCTAACGTCCACTGTGACCACTTTTGATCCATTACGCGGCCGGCCGAGGGGATCACGGCCGCGGTGACCCCCGTCCCGCCGGCCGGTCCCGGCCGGCGGGCGGCCGGAGCCGTGATCAAGCACACTTCGTGGACCAAGGACTGCGCCGGGCACGGCGTTCGGCCCGTACGGCCCAGGCCCGGGAGCGGGCGTCGGCGAGGACCGGCCGAGCCCTTCTGCCACGATGTCGGCGCCGTCCTCCGGCTCTGGGAGTGGCCGCGCGGCGCAGCCGGCCTCCTCGCTCCCGTCCTCCTCCCCGTCCGGTTCTCACGACTCGTCTTCGAGTGGCGCACTGTGTCTTCTTCCTCCGGCTCCCTCCCGCCTCCCGCCCCCGCGGCCTCCCGCTCACCGTTGCGGTCCCCGAGATACCGCAGCACGCGCTGGTGGTCGGTCGCGTCGCGAACTTCGTCTCGAACCGGGCGCCTGGAGGCAGCTCACGGTGCAGAATCTGTTGGCCCTGCAGATCACCGGATCCGCCGCGGCGACGGGACTGTCGATGTCGGCACCTGGCGCAGTCGGACGCCGCCGGGACCGCGATGCGTGAGGCCCGGAACCGGACGGCGCGGCCACCGCCGGGAGCTGTACGAGTCGGCAGCCACCCGCGTCACGAAGGACCCCCGCGACACGAAGGACCCAGCGGCGGCGGGCGCGCGCCCGCGGAAGGCCGTGGGCGCCCGCGCCGCCGACGGCCCGCGGGGTCAGGCGACGAGTGCCTGGCCGGGGCCCAGGCGCGCGAGGAGCTGGGCGTGGTGCAGCCCGGCCACGGCGGCGACGAGGTCGGGATGGCGCAGCAGCACCGCCGCCCGCCGGTCCCGGTCGTCGGGCGTGAGCAGCCGGCGGAATTCGGCCGGGGCGCCGGACGCGGTCCCGGCCGAGGAGGGGCCGTCGGCCAGCACGGCCACCGCGCGGGCGGCGAGGTCCGGGTCGGCCAGCAGACAGGCGGCCCAGCTCGCGAGGACCTCGTCCACCCAGGTCCGCCAGGCGTCCTGGACCGGGCCGGTGTCCGCCGAGCCGTTCGCGCCGGTGACCCGGTCGAGCCGGGCCGAGCCTCCGGGACCGGCCATGTCCATGAGGGCCACGTCCATCGGGGTCGGATAGCGCAGCCGTGCGGCGACCGTGACGGCCTGCCGCGCCTGCACCTCGCTCAGGGCGCAGGCCAGCGCGCCGCCGGACGCCGGGTAGGCGCAGGTGAGCCACCGGGCGGTCGCCGCGATGACGGGGGAGAGATCTGCATGCACTGCCGGGCCGTCCGAACTGCTCGTCATGGGACAGGGGTCTGGTGGTCGGGAGGAGGGTGACGGAGGAACGCGGGGTCCGCGAGCACGGTAGTCCGCGGCCCGCCGCGCCGAACATGGCCCGGCTCTCGTCGTCGACGTGGCGTCGGACACATCCGGGTCAGCCGGTGGCGGGGTCCGCCGATCCCGGGTGGCCGTTCACTGGGTCGCCACGACGATGCACCGTCGCAGCTCCTCGGCCGCCTCGATGGCGCCCTCCACCGCCACAGCGCCCTCGGCGCCGGCGGCCTCCCGGTTCCACAGCCGGCGCAGCACGGCCTGCGGCGAGCCGCTCAGCGTCACGTCCGCCGTGCCGCCGCCGGCGCCGTCCGTCACCGCGAACTCCCCCGGGCCCGTCCGCACCCGCCACGCGGCGTCGCCCGCGCGCAGCAGCACGGTGCGTCCCGGCGAACCGTCCAGGACGTCGGTGAAGTAGTCGCCCCACGCGGCGACGGAGTAGGCGGCGAAGACCTTGAGCAGCTCGTCGATCCCGTCCACGGCGAGGTCGGCCGGGACGGGCGCGACGGCCTGGCCGGCGGCGAGTTCCGCGTCGATGCGGTGGACGACGGTCTCCTGGGCCATCCGCCGGATCCAGAAGCCGACGCTCTGGTCGGGGGCGTACCAGGTGGCGGCCGGGTCCCTGGGGGCGCGGGTGGCGAACTCGGCGCGCAGCGCGGTGTACCCCCGGTCGAGCAGCGCGGTGGGCTCCTCCTCGGCGAACTCCGCCGGCGGCCAGGGCTCGGGTTCGACGCCCTCGCGCATGGCGAGGGTCTTGTGCAGGTAGACGTCGCCCACGTGGCGGGTCAGATCGGCGACGGTCCAGCCCGGGCAGGTGGGCACCGGCACGTCGGCACCGGTCCCGACGACGGCCCGCAGCCGGTCGTAGTCGGCGGCGAGGCAGTCGAGGTGACGGGAGAAGTCCATGCCGCAGAGCCAAGCACAGGCTCAGGGACGGGGCACGGAGTTTCCCGCCACGGCGCCCTCCGCCCCGGTGGGCCCCGGGGTGCTCACCAGGTCCCGGTGGGGATCGCGGGCCGGCGGACGGCTTCGACGGCGTCCCGCAGGTGCAGGGCGACGGTGATCAGCGCGCGCAGGGCGGAGGGGCGCAGGCTCTGGGCGCTCTCGGCGGCCAGCACCAGCAGGCAGCCCGCGGCCTGCTCGACGACCGGGACCGAGAACGCGAAGTCGTCGCCGTCGGCTCCGCGGAACGCGCGCCAAGGGGTCGCGGCACCGTCGATGGCCTTCTGGACCGCGTGCTCCAGGTGCTGCGCGGCCTGCTCGCAGACGGGGGCGGGCAGGATGATGGTGCGGTGGAACGCTGAACTGGTCATAGTCCCACTGCTCCCCCGCGCCCGGGGTGTTCCATCGGCGTACCGGGCGTCTTTCACCGGGTCGGCCGCAGTCCGGGACCGGTCTGTGACCTCGTGCGTGCCACCACGCCCCCTCGGCCGTCGCGGCCCGGTTCACCGGCCGGCCGCACGCCCGGCTGCACGGAGACCTGTGGAACGGCAACGTCCTGTGGGGCGCCGACGGGCACGTCCGTCCGATCGGCCCGGCCGCGCACGGCGGGCACGGGAGACCGGCCTCGCGATGCTGAGCCTCTTCGGCCGCCCGTATCCGGACCGGGTCCTGGCCGGCCACCGGGAGACCGCGCCGCTCGCCGACGGCTGGGCCGACCGCGTCGGCGTGCACCAGCTCTTCCCGCTGCTGGTGCACGCCGTGCTCTTCGGCCGCGGCTACGCCGAGCAGGCCCTCGCGGCGGCCCGGCCGGCGTGGCCCGGGGGGCCGGTGAGCGTCAGCGCGTCACGACGTGCCGCTCGTTCGGCACGCAGTGGGTCATCGTCAGGCCCTCGACGTCGCGCGGCGGGTTCTTGCCGAGGTTGGCCAGCCGCTCGCGGTCCTCGTCCGTGAGGTCCTGGCTGGCCAGCGGCTTCAGGTGCGAGACGTCCTGCGGGCTGATGCCGATGCCCTCGCCGACCCGCAGCCCGAGGTCGTTCTCGACCAGCAGGAAGTGCCACACCATGCGCTCCTGCACCGGCCGGTCGCACTGGGAGAGCAGGTTGACGAAGTTCGCCACCAGGTCGTCGCGCTCCCACTCCTCCAGCAGCAGGTAGCGCTGCCCGGCCTGCAGGTAGTCGTTGGTGCGCGGGATGCGCTTGCGGGTGAGGCGGCCCTGGATCTCCGGCCCCTGCTCGTCGTGCGTGGGGTACTCGGCCTCGCGCAGGCCGCCGGTGATCGACGGCTCGTAGTTGACGATCGGGTTCTCGCCGCCGCCGTCCTGGTGGTACGCCATCTGGCCGTCGCGCTGGTTGGTGCGCACGTGCGCGTTCTTGGCCTGGTTGACGGGGAGCTGGAGGTAGTTCGGACCGACCCGGTAGCGCTGGGTGTCGCTGTAGGAGAAGGTGCGGCCGACGAGCATCTTGTCGTCGGAGAAGTCCAGCCCGTCCACGAGGACGCCCGTGCCGAAGGAGATCTGCTCGTTCTCGGCGAAGTAGTTCTCCGGCATCCGGTCGAGCACCATCCGGCCGACGGGCTTGGCCGGGAACTCCTGCTCGGGCCAGGTCTTGGTGTCGTCGAGCGGGTCGAAGTCCAGTTCCGGGTGGTCGTGGTCGTCCATCATCTGGACGAGCAGTTCCCACTCGGGGTGGTCGCCGCGCGTGACGGCGTCGTACAGGTCCTTGGTGGCGTGGCCGAGGCTGTGGGCCTGGACGTTGGCGGCGTCCTCCTCGGTCATGCTGCGGACGCCCTGCTTGGGCATCCAGTGGTACTTGACGAGCTTGGTCTCGCCGGCCGCGTTGACCCACTTGTAGGTGTTGACGCCGAAGCCCTGCTGGTGGCGGTAGTCCGCCGGGATGCCGCGCGGGCTGAACAGGTTGATCAGCATGTGCATGCACTCGGGTGTCTGCGACATGAAGTCGAAGATCCGCCGGGGCTGCTGTTCGAAGGTCACCGGGTCGGGCTTGAGGGCGTGGATGACGTCCGGGAACTTGATCGCGTCGCGGATGAAGAAGACGGCCAGGTTGTTGCCGACCAGGTCCCAGTTGCCGTCCTCGGTGTAGAACTTCACCGCGAAACCGCGGGGGTCGCGGGCCGTCTCCGCGGAGTCGCGTCCGCCGATGACGGTGGAGAAGCGGACGGCGAGGTCGGTGCGCTTGCCGCGCTCCTGGAACAGCTTGGCCCGGGTGTACCGCTCGATCGGCTCGTCACCCCAGGCGCCGTACGCCTCGAAGTAGCCGTACGCGGTGACGCCGCGGGCGTGCACGACACGCTCGGGGATGCGCTCGCGGTCGAAGTGGCTGATCTTCTCCAGGAGCTGGTAGTTCTCCAGCGTGGCGGGGCCGCGGGCTCCGACCGTGCGCTGGTTCTGGTTGTCGTAGACGGGGTGCCCCTGGCGGTTGGTGAGCACCTCGCGGTCGTCGCCGGGGGCTGGGCCCTGGCTCGATACGTCCGTCATGTTCGTGGGCTCCTTCGACTCGTGGCCGCCCTCGGACGCGGCTCTGAGCTGCGAGGCGGCCGTCGGCCGCGCACATGGGTGCCCCGGGTACCCCGTGCCGCGACGTCCGACACATACCTGTTTGCGTTTGTTTCCGTGCCTCGTCGCGAGGTCCCGGACCGCCCGTCACGGGGGTCCGGGACCTCGCGGGCCGGGCGGGGTCAGCCGCCGTCCCACCCAGCACACCACAATTTCTTTCCCCATTCGGAGCCCCTTCGG